>DASVRR010000194.1:0-13785 GCA_036388515.1 Chthoniobacteraceae bacterium
TGACGGATCAAACGGTGGTGACGAAAGACAAGGTCTTGCGCGTGGAAAAGGAGCAGCCGGATGAAATTGCCTGGCTCGCGGTGAAGAACACCAAACTCGGAGTCAACTCACTTCCCCTGGCGCAATATGATCAGGTCACCCGCCCGCTTCGGGCTTTCGTGGCGGAATATCCAAACAGCCCGCACGCCGGCGAAGCTCGGACCATTTTAGCCAGCTTTGAAACTGAGCAAAGACGGGTGGAAGCCGGCGAGGTGCGGCTCGGTGCGAAGTGGCTCAGCAAAGAGGAGGCGGGCAAAGAGCAGTATCAAATCAACGGCTTGCTGGCGTTTGAATATATGCGCGCGCAAGTCGCTGCCGGGGATTTCACTGGCGCGTTGAACTCCTTCGAGCAAATCGAGAAAAACTATCCGGGTGCCCGCAGTTTTCCGGATGCCGTGGAAACGGCGCGCGCGGCTTTGGCCGGATTGAAAGGCATGGTGGATCGGGCGCGCCAAACTTATCAACGGCAGCAAACGGAGTTTGAGCAAGGTGTGGCCGCAGCGAGCGGAATCGATCGGCCGCAGTTGCTCGCCGCGCGGCAACGGGAAATTGCGCAGGGCGAAGCGGCCATGATGGCTGCGGAAAAAGCCGGGCTGAAATGGCCGCCACTGGTCCCGCGCAGCGACAAGAGCATTTCGGCGCTGGCGCAAAAGATCCCGAACGAACAATCCCGGCTCGCTTCGCTGGAAGTGGCGAAGTTTCGGGAGTCGCTGCAGCTCACCGAACGTGCGAAGAACGAAATTGCGGATCAAAAACTGGAAGCTGCGGAGGAAACTCTGAGCAAGGCGACCGACCTCTGGAATGCCAATGAGATTGCCACCCGGCTCAAGCCGGAAGTGGCTGCTGCACGCACTGCCGCGGCCGCAGCCGCTGCAGCGCAACCCGCGGAAGTGGCTGAGCCGATGGCGGCTGCGACGCCTGAACCAACCACCGCCGCCACACCCGCTCCGGAAGACGAAATCGCAAACCAGGAGGAGGAAAAATCCTTCTTCCGGAAGCCGCTCGGCATCATCACGCTTTTGGTCGCCGTCGCCTTGTTGCTCGGAGGCTTGACCGCCTACAAAAAGTCCCGAGCCCGCGCCAGCGAGGATCTGGAATAACGCCATGAACCGCCGCGCGCAAATCGAACGGAACACCAGCGAGACCAGGATCAAACTGGACCTCACGATTGAAGGCCGGGGACAATCTTCCGTGCAGACGAAGATCCCGTTCTTCGATCACATGCTCACGCTTTTTGCGCGCCACAGTCTTTGCGATCTGAAGCTCGAAGCGGACGGCGACATCGAAGTCGATCTGCACCACACGGTGGAAGACACCGGGATTGCGCTCGGCCAGGCCTTCAGCCGGGCGCTCGGCGACAAACGCGGGATTCGCCGCTACGGATTTGCCTACGTGCCAATGGATGAAACGCTCGCTCGAGTCGTCGTCGATTTCAGTGGGCGTCCTTATCTCGATTACCGTGCTCCGGAAGGCGTGGCCGCGATCGGCGGCTTTGCGTTCAGTTTGCTGGAGGAATTCCTGCGCGCTTTCAGCGTTCACGCCGGAACCAATCTGCACGTGGAACTGCTTTACGGACGCGACGCGCATCACATGGCCGAAGCCGTCTTCAAAGGACTCGCCAAAGCCGTGGATCAAGCCTGCCAGATCGATCCGCGCGTCGAGGGAATCCCGAGCACCAAAGGAACCTTGTAGCGGCAAAACGCTTGTGCGGTTGGCGAACTGCCGGAGTTCGCCGATAAACCTTCCTCGCCATGATTGCTCTCATCGACTACGGCAGCGGAAACATCCGCAGCGTCACCAATGCTCTGCTGCATGAACACGCGGAGGTGGAACTCGTCAGCGACCCGGCGCGGCTGGAAGACGCGAGTGCCATCGTGCTGCCCGGCGTGGGCGCGTTTGGGGATTGTGTCCGCGGCCTCCAGTCACGCGGACTTTGGGAGCCGGTGAAAGAATGGCTGCAAGCCGACCGGCCATTCCTGGGGATCTGCGTCGGCTACCAGATGCTCTTCGAGGCGAGCGAAGAATCTCCCGGAGTGCGCGGGTTCGGGTTCTTCGGCGGCGAGGTGAGGAAATTCAAATCACCCGGACTGAAAGTGCCGCAAATTGGCTGGAACCAACTCGAGTTCGCGGAACCTTCCCATCCGCTCTGGCGCGGCTTGCCGCAACGGCCACATGTTTACTTCGTGCACTCCTACTTTCCGGAACCAACCGATCGCGCCATCGCGATCGCGCTTTCCAGCTATGGGGAAACATTTGCGGCAGCAGCCGCGCGCGGCAACGTCGCGGCGGTGCAGTTTCATCCGGAAAAGAGCCAGGCCGTGGGGCTGGGAATCCTGCGGAACTTCGTCACGAATGTTCCCGCGCCAGCTGGAGGTTGCAGAATAAGGGATTGATGGCTGGGGATGATTGGCGAGAGTGGCCGCCGCGCTTCCGCCGCATCGATTTTCCGCCCTACTGCTGATGATTCTTCTTCCCGCCATTGATCTCATGTCCGGTGAAGTGGTGCGCTTGCGCCAGGGCAAAGCCGACCAGAAAACGGTTTATTCCCGAGACCCGGCGAGCTTCGCCAAACGCTGGGAAGACGAAGGCGGCGACTACCTGCACATCGTCGATCTCGACGCGGCCTTCACGGGCGAACAGCGGAATCTCGAATCCGTCCGCGCGATCACCGACGCGGTTTCTGTTCCGTGCGAACTCGGCGGCGGGATCCGCAGCGAAGCCGCCGTGCGGAAGGCGCTGGACGCTGGAATCACGCGGGTGATTATCGGCACACGCGCGGCCGAATCGCTGGAGTTTGTGCGGGAAATGGCCGCTTGTTTCGGAAGCGAGCGCATTGCCGTGGGGATCGATGCCAAGAACGGCTTGGTGTCCGTCAAAGGCTGGACGGAAGAGTCTTCGCTCAGCGCGCTCGATCTCGCGCGGCGCGCGGAAGACGCTGGAGCCGGGACGATTATCTACACGGACATCGCCACCGACGGCATGCTTCAGGGCCCAAATTTTGCCGAGACCGAAAAGATGCTGCAAGCGCTGGATTGCCAGCTCATCGCGAGCGGCGGCGTCTCCAGCGCGGACGATGTCCGCCGACTCGGCGAGATGCCGGGACTCTACGGTTGCATCATCGGCAAGGCGCTTTATGACGGCGCGGTGAATCTCCGGGAACTCACCGCCTTGCGCTCGCCGATTGCGGATTGATCCCGCTTCCGCCCAGCATTTTCACCCACTGAAATCCATCGTCCGCCACCTGACATGAAAGTTCTTTTCCTCGACTGTTTTTCCGGAATCGCGGGCGATATGACCGTCGGCGCCTTGGTCGATCTCGGAGTGAAACCTTCGGCACTCGAGTGGGAGTTATCCAAGCTGGAGATCGGCGATTTTCACATGCACTTCGAGCGGCAGCAGCGGCAGAATGTGGAAGGCATCAAGTTTGGGATTCACGCCGGCGCCACTCACCAGCACGCGGGCGAGCACGAACACGAACATGCCCACCAGCACGGGGAAGGTCATCATCATCACCACCACCACGGCGATGAGGAACATGAGCACGGTCACTCGCATTCTCATCCGGAAGAAGAACTGGAACCCGATTTGCCGCATCACGCGCACGATCAGGATCACGGCAGCGAAGTTTCCCTGCAGGACTCCGAAGAGGAACACGTGCACGGGCTGAGTCACCGGAAGATTCGCGATTTGCTGAACCAGAGCGAACTCTCTCCGTTCGTCAAAGCGCACGCGCTTTCCATCTTCGCCCGAATCGCGGAGGCCGAAGGGAAGATCCACGGAAAGCCTCCGGAAGACGTCGAGTTTCATGAAGTCGGCGCGCTGGATTCCATTGCGGATATCGTCTGCGCATGCGTGGGGATCGAAGCGCTGGGCGTGGAGAAGATTTTCGTCTCCAGCCTCGTCGAAGGACGCGGCACGATTCGCTGCGCGCACGGAACTTTCCCGGTGCCCGCACCCGCGACGCTGGAAATCCTGAAAGGCATTCCGCTGGAGCAAATTGATGAGCCGCATGAGCTGATTACCCCGACGGGCGCCGCGATCGTGGCCGAGTTTGGCCGGGCGTTCGGTTCCATGCCGAAGCTCAAGGTGGAGAAGATCGGTTACGGCGTGGGCACGCGCGAACTTGCTTCCCGGCCGAATGTCCTCCGCGCGGTGCTCGGCGAACTGGTGGAGGGCTGAGCGGTGAGCGACGGCTTCGAGACGGACACCGTCACGCGGCTGGAGACAAATCTGGACGATTGCTCGCCGGAGATTCTCGGCGCGGCGATGGAGAAGTTGCTCGCGAGCGGCGCACTGGATGTCTGGTTCACTCCGATCCAGATGAAAAAGCATCGGCCCGGAGTGATGCTCTCGGTGCTTTGTGAGGAATCTTCCGCAACTGCACTGGCTGGCGTGATTTTCGCCGGAACGACGGCGTTCGGGCTGCGGAAGGAAAGCGTGGTCCGCTGGAAGCTGCAGCGTCGGTTTGAAACGGTCCGGACGGAATTCGGAGAAGTCGTCCTCAAGCTCGGCTTAAAGGGCGGCACGGTGGTGCAAGTCGCGCCGGAGTTTGAGTCCTGCCGCAGCGTTGCGGAGCAAACCGGCGAGCCGCTGCGCGCCATCTATGAAGCGGCGCTTCGCACTTATCACGCACGCTGAGCCAGCGCTCAGACCATCGCGCCTTGCACCGCGCGAATCTGTACGTCGCCCACTTGAAGACCGAGCGCTTCTTCCGCGACGCGGAGAAATCCTTCGGTCGAATCGGTCATGGCGACGCGAAGTTGTCCGAGGTGTTTGCGCGGAGCGGCGAGCTTCTCCTTCTTGAGGACCTGCTGCACTGCGAGCGCGCAGTTCCGGGCCGAATCGACGAGCGTGATCTTCGGTCCGACATAACGCTGGATGGCGGCGGACAAAAGCGGGTAATGGGTGCAGCCGAGAACCAGCGTGTCGATTCCTGCTTTCACCAAACGATCCAGGTAACGTGCGACCACGGCGTCCGTCACCGGTTCATCGAACCAGCCTTCTTCGATCAAGGGAACCAACAGCGGACACGCCTGGCTATGCACGTGCACCGCAGGATTGAGCTCATGAATCGCTCGTTCATACGCGCGGCTGTAAACCGTCGCCTTTGTCCCGATCACTCCCACATGTCCGGTCTGCGTCGCCTGCACCGCCGCTTCCGCGCCGGGCCTGATCACGCCGATCACGGGGACATTTAGCACTTCCTGAAGCGCCGGCACGCCGAGCGCACTGGCGGTGTTGCAGGCGACGACGATCATTTTGGCGCCTTCCGCGAGGAGCAATCCCGCGATTTCCTTGGTGTAACGCTCGATCGTCTGCGGGCTCTTGCCGCCATACGGCACGCGGGCGGTGTCGCCGATGTAAAAGATGTTTTCCGCCGGAAGAAGATCGCGCAACGCGGCGGCAACGGTGAGTCCGCCGATGCCGGAGTCGAAGACGCCGATCGGCTGCACCGGACGTTTGCGCGACACGCGGAAATTGGTCGGCGGAGTCAGGAGAGTTTTCATCGGATCTGAGCAGTCCTTAGAGTGAAGCAGCGCGCGTGGAAAGTCTGCACGGGAAATGCGGCCGCGCGGCAAGGGCGTCCTCAGTTCTGTCCCCGCGCCGTCGGAGTGACCACATTCGGCTGAGGAGCTTCCGGAGCGCCGGCGTCGGGATTGTTCGCCGTCGGCACCTGGACTCGCGGCTGGACGCTCAGACGTGCGGCGACGTTCCCGATCTCCGTCCCGACGGCAAGCCGGTAATTCTGGACCGCCTGAAGGATGCAACCGGCCATCGTCTGGCGATAGGCTGGCGTGGCGATCAAACGCGCATCGTGGGAATTGCTTTGGAAACCGCCTTCGATCAGCACTCCCGGAATGGAGATATCGCGGATGACGACGAAGCGGGCGCGCTTGATTCCGCGGTCGTACATGCGCGATTTCACCACCAAGGCAGCGTGCATCGCGGTGGCGAGTGCCATGTTTTGCGGATCAAAGGCGTGGCCGGCGCACGCGTCGAGATCCGAGATGCGGGGACCATCGGCCATCATCGAAGGCACTCCGCGAGGCGCCAGGGTGTAAGTTTCCAGACCGGTGCCGCTTCCGCCGCTGTTGAAGTGAACTGAAACAAAGAGCGCATTCCGAAATTGGTTGGCGATTCGCACTCGCTCCTCCAAAGCAACGAAGGTGTCCGACGAGCGGGTCAGGACAACTTTGAACCCGGCCTGAATCAGCAACTGCCGGGCGCGCGCGACCACGTCGAAAGTGAATTGCTTCTCAAAACCAAAAGGCGACACCGCTCCGTTGTCGTGTCCGCCGTGGCCGGCATCGAGCACGACCGTATCCACATTATCCGCACCGCGGATCTTCGAGGGACGCAGCACCGGCTCGACGAGCTTGGTCAGATCCATCCGCGAAATACAGAGCTGACCGGAATGTTCGACGATGGGATAGCTGAGGTTGAACTTCAGCCCATTGATCAGGAACTCCACCGATCCTGCGCGGCCCCGCAGACTTTTCCCGGTCGTCCGCAGAGTGAATTCGCTGTCGACCCGCTGGACTGCACCGAAGTTGTAAAACTCGGCAAGATTATCCAGAGAGACGTAATCGCGCCCGCCGATTTTATAGAGCTGCCAGTCGCTCGCGTCCGCGGCCCACAGGCACGAGAAAAGCGCGATGACCAGGATGGAGACCCTGCGCATGGGCGGGCACGGTATTTCCACGGCTCCGGAAGGCAAGTGTTTTCAGGGTCCGGAGCAATGTCGGCGCAGGGAAAGCTCCGGCCTGGATGAAGCTGTGGAAGATTGCGGAGCAACAGGCCGGTGGAATATCTCAATCCAACCGGAGGCCTCCTGATTCGCGCCACTCGCGGGCGGAATCCGCACCAATCTTCCCCGCTTCCGGAAAACTCCTCAGACCTCGGCTGGATTCACCTTCTCGAGACTGGCGTTGGTAATCAGGAAGACGTCAATGATTTCCATGTTTTCTTCCGTGTCCTGAACGACCAATGTCCGCCCGGCAGGTGAAAGCGACGCGTAATCCGGGTGCCGGACCAGCACGCGTTTACCGCTCCCAAGTTCGACGGTGAACGGGTGAAAGGGCGTCGCAGTAAGGAGATTGCGGATTCGGTCAGCCGCCATCGGTGTGTCCTACCGCAATTCGCTGCGGCGGGCAAGACGCCGGGTTTGCCAAAGCGGAGTCGCGGCGGCAGATTGCGCGCCCTTATGCCCGAGATTTCCAAGACTTACGAGCCGCAGGCCATCGAAGAGAAATGGTATGCGGAGTGGCTCGCGCAAGGCTGCTTCACGGCGGATCCGGCGCGCGTCTCGGAAAAGCGGCCGGCGTATTCCATCGTCATCCCGCCGCCGAATGTCACCGGTGTCCTCACGCTCGGGCACGTTTTAAACAACACCATTCAGGACATCCTCGCCCGCCGCGCGCGGATGCTCGGGAAGGAAGTGCTCTGGCTGCCGGGGACGGATCACGCGGGGATCGCAACGCAGAATGTGGTCGAGCGAACCTTGAGGAAAGAGGGAGTCATCCGGCACCGCGACGACCTCGGCCGCGAGGCGATGGTGGAGAAGATCTGGGAGTGGAAAGACAAATACGGCGGGCTGATTCTCAAACAACTCCGCGCGCTCGGCGCCTCCTGCGACTGGTCGCGGACGCGGTTTACCATGGACGAGGATTACTCGCGCTGCGTGCAGAGCGTGTTTGTGGACCTTTACAAGAAGGGGCTGATCTATCGCGGCAAGCGGATGGTCAACTGGTGCCCCGTCGCGCTCACGGCGCTGAGCGATGAGGAGGTGATCATGAAGCCGCAAAACGGCACGATGTATTACTTCCGCGTCGAGGTGGTGGAGGAACCCGGACGTTTCCTGACCATCGCCACGACCCGGCCGGAAACCATCCCCGGAGACACGGCCATCGCCGTCAATCCGAACGACCTCCGATACAACGTGCTCATCGGGAAGCACGTGCGCCGGCCCTTGCCGCGGGAAGAGCAGAGCCTAATCCCGATCATCGGAGACGAAGGCGTTGATTTCGAATTTGGCACCGGCGTGCTGAAAGTAACGCCGGCGCATGACAAGGCAGACTTCGAGATCGGCCAGCGGCACGGATTGCCGGCAATCGACATCATGCATCCGAATGGCACGATGAACGCCCAAGCCGGGCCTTCCCTGGACGGCTTGGACCGGTTTGAAGCGCGGAAGCGAGCCGCGGAGATCCTTGGCGAACTCGGCCTGCTGGAGAAAGAGGAGCCTTATCAAAACAACGTCGGCTACAGCGAACGCGCCGACGTGCCGATCGAGCCGCGGCTCAGCGAGCAGTGGTTTTTGAAATACCCCAGCGTCGAGCAGGCGCGAGCCTGCGTTGAGCGGACAGACATCCTGGGAAAAAGCGTGCGGGTGGTTTCAACCACCGGCCGCGTGCTTGCAGGCGGAAAGATGAGTGAGCTCCGCAAGGCCGCGCTGGAGTTTGCACGCCAGCACGGGATTATCGGCAGCACCATCAAGAACGAAGACTCTGGGCTCGAGCTAAAGATCGGGCGCCAAAGTCTGACGCACGCCTTCAGCCGGACGGGCGAAGCAAATATCAAAGCAGTGGTGGTTTTGCCCGAGCTCATCCGCTCAGCGATCTGGCTCTCCACCGAGCCGCACGCACCGGCCAATCCGCTTTTCCGCGCCGTGCACCGATTTGTCGCCTGCCTCGCCATCGAGCAGACCCTTTACCGGGTTCAAATCACCGCCAAGGAGCTCGCCGACGGCACGATTCTCTACGACCACAAAACAAAGAAAATAGCGCCCGGCGGTAAATCTCTGGAAGCGCATCTCCCGAAGGAGAAGTTGGACACCCAGCCTGCACCGAACGCTACGGTGCAAGTTGTCCAGCTCGTTGACAAAGTCAACGCCGGACGAATCTCCTTCCACCCACCGCGTTGGGCTAAAGTTTATGATCACTGGATGGGGAATCTCCAGGATTGGTGCATCTCGCGGCAGCTTTGGTGGGGGCATCGCGTGCCGGTTTGGTATCGACGGTACGAGGAAGACATCGGCGGGGGCATCAGCTTTAATCCGGAAGACGTTCACGTCAGCGTCACTCCTCCTCCGCGTGCTGAGGAAGAGTGGGTTCAGGACTCCGACGTCCTGGATACTTGGTTCAGCTCCTGGCTCTGGCCATTTGCCACCATGGGCTGGCCGGAAAAGACGAACACGCTCGCCAAGTTCTACCCCACGACAGATCTCGTCACCGGCCCGGATATCATCTTCTTCTGGGTCGCGCGGATGATCATGGCGGGGTTCGAATACATGGGCGAACTCCCGTTCAAGAACGTCTATTTCACTGGGATCATCCGCGACAAACAGGGGCGCAAGATGTCGAAGTCGCTCGGCAATTCGCCCGATCCGCTGGATCTCATCGCGAAGTCCGGCGCGGACGCCTTGCGCTTTGGCGTGATGCGCAGCGCGCCGCTCGGAGCGGACATTCTCTTCGACGAGAAGAACGTCGAGCTCGGACGAAACTTCTGCACCAAGCTCTGGAATGCCGCCCGTTTCCGGCAGATGCACCTTGGCGAAGTCGAGGCCGAGATCGTCCCGGAGTCGCTCACCAGCGACGACAAATGGATCCTCCTGCGGCTCGACGCCGCCATCCGCGAGGTCAGCGTGGCGCTCGACGAGTATCGCTTCAGCGACGCCGCGCAGGCGCTCTACCGCTTCTTCTGGAGTGAATACTGCAACTGGTATCTGGAAGCATCAAAGGCCGCGCTTTATCCTTCGCCGGACGAGGAGCAAATCGCCGCGCAGCAGCGCAAAACAAACACGCTGGCCGTGATGGACTTCGTGCTCGGGCACACGCTCCGGCTCTTTCATCCGTTCCTTCCTTTCATCACCGAGGAGCTCTGGCAAAGCATGGGTTTTTCCGCAGATCTGCCGCCGGATCAGGGTGGACGAACCATCATGTTTGCCCCGTGGCCGAAGCCGTTTACCGCAGAGGAGCGCGCCTATTTTCTGCTGGATGAAAGCGATGAACGCTACGCCAGCGCGAAGTTCGAAGTCGTGGATTTGGGTCGCGGATTGCGGCGCGATTTCAAGATCGCCAGCAACAAGCGAGTGCGGTTTGTCTTCCGCCCGAACGCTCCCTTGCCACCATACGAAGCCGCGGTGCTCCAGCTCCTGCTGAATGCGGAGACACTGGAACTCGTGGACGCCGGCTGGGTCGCGCCAAAAGGAACGCCTGCAGCAAACACGCCGCTCGGTGAGTTGCTGCTCCCGCTGGAGGGATTGATCGATGTTGCCGCAGAACACGATCGGCTCAGCAAAGAGATCGTCAAAGCACAGGACGAACTCGCCCGGGTGGAGGCGAAACTTGCCAACCCAAACTTCGCCGGCAAGGTCCCTGCAGCGGTGCTCGAGGAGCATCAGCAAAGACGCGCCAGCTGGGCGGAGAAACTCGCACAGCTCCAGCGCATGCTGGCGGCGCTCGGCGAGTAGCCGTCCATGGATCTGGCACTGCGGACCCGCGCGATCCTGATGCTGGTGGTGACCGCCGCCGCTTGGGGGGCGAGCTTCCCTCTGACCAAAGCGCTGCAACTGGCACTGGAGCAAGCGCTCCCGGGTCGCAGCTCCTGGCTGCATTCGTCGCTGCTGACCGGCGGCCGGTTTGGCGCGGCGGCGTTGCTGCTTTGGCTGAGCGATCCGCGGGCGCTCGCGCGGATGAAGGCGTCGGAAATCCGGCAGGGTTTTGGCTTGGGAATCTGCGCGGCCTTCGGGATGCTCTTCCAGGCCGACGGGCTCGCTTTCACCGAGGCAAGCACCTCGGCGTTTCTCACTCAGTTTGTTTGCGTGCTCGTGCCGCTCTACGTCCTCCTGCGGGATCGCTGCCTGCCGGACTTCCGGGTGATCGGCGCGGTCTTGATGGTGGTGCTCGGCGTCGCCGTGCTGGCGAGAATCGACTGGCAAACATTGAGGCTCGGGCGCGGCGAGGTTGAAACACTCATCAGCGCCACCTTCTTTAGCGCACAACTCCTTTGGCTGGAGCGGCCCATCTTCCGCGGCAACAACTCGCGCCACGTCACGCTGGCAATGTTCGTCACGATCGCGGCGCTCCTTGTTCCGCTCGCCATCTTCCACGCGCAGCGCAGCTCGGATCTCCTGGTGCTCGTCAGCTCCTGGTCAATCGCCACGGTCTTCCTCGCGCTCACGCTGATTTGTTCGCTCTTCGCATTCCTGGTGATGAACCACTGGCAGCCGCACGTGGACGCCAGCACCGCGTCTATCGCGTATTGCGCCGAGCCGGTTTTCGCCACCGCGCTGGCGCTGGTCATCCCGGCCTGGCTGGCGCTCACTTTGGGAGTCAATTACGCCAATGAATCCATGACCGTGCACCTCATGGTCGGCGGCACTCTGATCACCCTGGCAAATCTCCTCATCGCGTGGCATCCGCGCTGTCCCGAGGCGGTGGATCTTCCGGATAGCTGACCTGCTCGATCTGCTCGAAGCCGCCCGGCGCGGCACTTAGGGCGGCGAGCTTTGGTTCAGTCGCCGAGCCGAGTGCTTCCCAGATGATACGAGCCGCGATCGGCGCAGCAACTCCGCCGCCAGACTTCGCCCCTGGACGAGGACTCATGGGAATCGCACCTTATGAGATTATCCTTTCGGAAAGGATGTAACCGTGGCGGGGTAAACATGCATGACTGCGACGGCAGCAAGAAGAACTAGGGCAATGGCGAGCACCCACATCCATTTTCTTTGGCGCTCGATCTGCGCGCGCAAGGTTTGAACTTCTTCCGCGAGTTCGCGGATTGCATCGACCAAATCGTCCGGTGTGACGTGCTGGTTGGGCGAGAACAGCTTCTCCGCAAGGTGTGGGCCGAAAATAGAAAGCAGGACATCGATCATAGTGGTAACCGGCTAGCCCGCGCGGTTCGCTGGTGCGCGATCGCCTGGTCGCTGTTGATTCATGTTTATGCTGGTTGAACGCAGCCCGCGGCCGATGTCTTTCACCAAAGTTTGCCGCTCGAAGAAAGCCGCTCGAATCAGGGCGGAGTTTATTTTTCGAACGCTCTCGCCACCAGCGTGGCGTTGTGGCCGCCGAAGCCGAAGCTGTTGTTCACGGCCACCTTGATCTTCTGCTCGCGAGCGACGAGCGCGACGAAGTCGAGGTCGCATTCTTCGCCTGGGTTTTCGAGATTGATGGTGGGCGGGACGATGCCGGTGCGGATCGCCTGCAAGCAGACCACGGTCTCGACCACGCCGGCCGCGCCGAGCAGATGGCCGGTCATCGATTTGGTGGAACTGACGAGCAATCCCCGGTGCGCGCGTTCTCCGAAGACTGCTTTGACCGCGCGCGTTTCGCAGACATCTCCGAGCGGCGTGCTGGTGCCGTGCGCGTTCACGTAATCGACTTGATCGGTGTTCAGCCCGGCCTTGGCCAAAGCGATCCGCATGCAGCGTTGCGCCTGCTCGTGATTGGGCAGCGGCGAGCTCATGTGGAAGGCGTCCGAGGTGAGCCCGTAACCCGCAAGTTCTCCGTAGATCCGCGCGCCGCGAGCCTTGGCGTGCTCGAGTTCCTCCAGCACAATGATGCCGGCGCCTTCGCCCATGACGAATCCATCCCGATCTTTATCCCAAGGACGCGACGCGCGAGTCGGCTCCTCGTTCCGCGTGGAGAGCGCTTTCATCGCGGCGAATCCGCCGATTCCGAGCGGGACGATTGCGGCTTCGCTGCCACCGGCGAGGAAGGCATCCGCATCGCCATCGCGAATCATCCGCCAAGCCTCGCCAATGGCATGCGCACTCGTGGCGCACGCCGAAACGGTGGAAAAGTTCGGTCCCTGGAGACCGTACTCCATGGAGACAATCCCGCTCGCCATGTTCCCGATCAGCATCGGAATCATGAACGGCGAAAGGCGGTTCGGGCCTTTGTTCATCAGCACCGTGTGTTGATCTTCCGTAGTCTTGAGACCGCCAATGCCGCTGCCGATCATGCAGCCAAATCTTTCCGGATCCGCAACCGGCTCAGTGAGCCCCGCGTCTTCCATCGCGCTCTTTGCCGCCGCGACGGCGAGATGCGTGAAGCGGTCGGTGCGGCGCACATCTTTCGGGGTCTTGAAATGCTTGACCGCGTCGAAATCGCGCACTTCCCCAGCGATTTTGCAATCATACTGGCTCACGTCGAAATGCGTGATCGGCCCGATCCCGCTGACGCCGGCAGTGATATTCCCCCAGAAAGTCGGCAGATCATGGCCCAGCGGCGTGATCACGCCCATTCCAGTAACGACGACGCGGCGGGTTTGGCTCATAAAAAGGGCCGTAACGAGAACGGGATTCTCCCGTCCTTGCAAATGGAATTTCGCGCGGCGGGCGAGCGACTCCGCTGGAGCCGCTGCCGGGAAGTGGGGAAGAAAACGCGGGATCTTCCGCGGAAATGCCCCGGGTTATTTCCCGGTGCGGACTTCCACCACATCGTGGGGAGCACTTTCGCGCTGGCCGGCGGTAGTGACCTGGATGTAGCGCGCTTGCTTCCGCAGCTCGGGAAGATCGGCCGCGCCAAGATAACCCATTCCGCTTTGCAGGCCGCCGGCGAGTTGGGTGAGCACGGCATCGAGCGGCGGGCTGAGTTCCTTCAGCGCTTCGATTCCTTCCGCAGCGACTTTCCGCGCAGCGTCCTTTGCCGCGTGGCCGTAACGCGCGGCGCTCCCGGCCTGCATCGCGGCGAGGCTGCCCATGCCGCGATATTGCTTGTACAGCTTGCCGTTGATCTCCAT
>DASVRR010000195.1:0-6065 GCA_036388515.1 Chthoniobacteraceae bacterium
AGGAAACTCCCGTGCGGGTTCGAGTCCCGCCGCCGCCACTTTCGAGCCGAGTTGGAGCTCACGTGGGAATAATCGCGGGGGAAGTTCCCGCGCAGGGAATACGAATATCCGCGAGCTGCTCGGCTCTGCGGAATGCTGGCGAGGGTTCACGCAAATGTGACCTGAGCGCCATGTGTCCGCCTTGGGCTCGTCCCAATGTGCAGCCGATCGACGAACTGCGCTCACTGCCGCTTCGGGGATCGACCCATACCACCAAACCTCATGATCCATTCATCCAATCACCTCGCACTCGCCATCCTGGCGCTCAGCGGGTTGGCGGTTGCTCCCGCGTCCGCCGCAAATCCCGGATTCGCCTTTGGCGATCTCATCCTGGGATTTCAGACCACTGGCACGGGGAACGAAAGCTTCGTTCTATATAACCTCGGCAATGCAGGCACACTTCGCAATGCCACCTCCAACCTGGCTTTCGGAAATCTAAACAGCGCGTTGGCGGCTCAGTTCGGCGTCGGCTGGCAGGACCGGACCGATCTCTATATGGGCGCGGCGACGGTTTGGGACGTGGATCCCTTTAACGAAACACTCCTGAACGGCGATCCTGCATACACGCTTTATGTGAGTAGCTCCCGGGTTAGTCCCGGGACTGCAGGAACGGCGCAGTCGCAACCCTATGTCCTGACGGAGAATGCCCGGGGAACTGCAGGTGACGCAATCTTCGGAGCAGCTACGGATTACGAAAATCGTGGTTCAGCGGCAGCCTCGACTCTGACCAATGCAGGCAGCTTCATCGATTGGGTTGATCAGAATCCAATCGGAGCTGGTGGGGTGCAGGGAACCGCTTTCGGGACCTTCCCGGCCGGAATCCAAACAACCTTCGGACCCGGAACGTACGGATCGCTGGGTGGCGGATTGGTGGAAGCAGCGCTCGATCTTTTCCGCGTGCAGAACCGCAACGACATTCCCGGACAAGCGGGATTCGGCGCCGCCAACGGGGTGGGCACTTTCGAAGGCTCCATCGTCATCGACGGCATGGGTCTCGTGTCGTTCGTGGTGGTTCCCGAGCCTTCTTCCGCAGCGCTGATTTCCCTCGGCGCGATCTTCGCTGGATGCCTCCGCCGCCGTCGCTCGGCTCCCGTTATCTAAAGTGACCAACAATTCCTATAAACTCCCGCTAACTAACCCATGAAATACCACCTGATCTTAACGGCTGCAGTTGCAGCCGCCTTCACCTTCTCAGCGCAAGCTCAGACGGAAATTAACATCACCGGCGCAACCGCCTTCCGGCAAGCTGCCAACAAAGCAATCATTGCCGGGTTTGGCGGGCTCGCGAATGTTGGGATTGTCCACTCCAACACTGCTGCAACGCAGTCCTCGGCCGAGGGCGCAAGCGCGATTTCGTTCCGCGGCAACTGGCCTAGCGTTGGCGATACGATTATTCGCGCGCGGTGGTCGGGATCAACCGAAGGGATCCGAGATGTCGCGACTCAGGCTGACGTGTTCTACTACCCTGACAGCGATATTCCGGCAGCCGGAACCATCACTTTCAAGCCGAACGAACAGTCGAATCCGGTTTCGGCTAACGTTGCGCGGAAGGCAAAGTTCACCTTCTCGGACGTGCAGCAAACGAGCAGCCCGTTTCGGACGCCGATTCTCAATCCCGCCGAGTCACGCGTTGGCGTTGTGACTTTTACCATGCTCAAGAATGAAGGAGCGCAGGGAGCCAATCTAACTAATGTAACTTCCCAGGCTTTCGAGACCCTTCTGAGCAGCACGCAGGGAACTGCGTTTCTGGATCTGTTCACCGGCAATTCCGCTGATGCGGCGACGCGCGTCTTCGCGACCGGCCGGAATGACGGTTCCGGAACTCGTGCAGTCTATCTCATCGAGCCTGGCTACGGAGTTTCGCGGACGGTGAAGCAGTGGAAGCAGGCGGTGAACGGAGCCAACGGCATCACCACCGACGGAGCCACCGGCGACGTGCTGAACGGATTGCAATTCTGGCCGCAAGCCGATGGTGGCGACGCGAACAACAACTCAACTCTGTGGGGCAATAACGTTGCAGGCAATGGCGGATACTTCAGCGGCTCTAATGTGCGCGACCTGATGAAACTCCAGACGACTTCGGTGACCACCTACAGCGCCACTGGCAGTGCGACTTTGGCACCAAACCCGAAGGCGATCGTGCTCCTGACCTGCCTTTCTACAGCAGATGCGCTGAACGCCATGGGCGGCGGCGCCGTTCCCTTGTCCTACAACGGCGTTGGCATCACTCCCATTGCTACGAGCCCAGGACTGAGCGCTGCGGACCTGTATAAAGTCACGGACGGCCAATATACGCTCTGGAGCTATGAGCGCCTGTATTACATCGGCAGCCTCACGGCGAACGAGAACACCGTCTATTCCGGAATCGTCGCCGCTATCCCGAACAATCTGGCGTCAGCCGGAATCGCGCTCAGCTCGATGAATGTCAGCCGTCAGAACGACGGAGATCCTGTTCAGTAAGGCCCGGGGCTACAGCATCCAGAACGGGCGCCGGGTTTACTCGGCGCCCGTTTTCTTGTTTTTAAATAAGGGAGATTAGCAATCCACATGAAGCATCGCATGACTAGACTTTCCTGGAGCTTAACCGCA
Source organism: Chthoniobacteraceae bacterium (assembly GCA_036388515.1). Taxonomy (GTDB): domain Bacteria; phylum Verrucomicrobiota; class Verrucomicrobiia; order Chthoniobacterales; family Chthoniobacteraceae; genus Chthoniobacter. The sequence goes on from DASVRR010000195.1 coordinate 2,629, forward strand.
GCTCTGATTGCCGCCGGTGTGAGTTTTGCCCGGTTCCAGATGGACGATAGATCTGTCCCTGCAGAGGGCGTTAGATTGTCCCCAGACATCGCGTCCAGCCGGATCTCCAGCAAAGCCTCAAGCGTGCATCCGGTGGAACCGCGCACGTTCGGATCGTCCGGACCCGGCGAACTGAAGATCGACGCGAAGGCGGAGGTTCACCAGCAACCCAGCCGTTTTGATCGACCGCAAGCGCTCATTGCCGCTGCCGCTGAGCTTCCGGATGGAGACAAACGCGCTGAACTCGCTGCGATCGGGCCACTTGATCTGAACGCTCCCGGTCGGCTCGCTCCGTGGCACGGAACGCCCGCGCGAAGTTTACCTGCGTTCCCGTTACGCACTCGGGGAAGCGGGAGCAACACGACAACGCCGCCAGCCGAACTTGTGCTGGAGCTCGAGCCGGGGACTCGGGAACCGGTGGCCTTTGCTGATGCTGGGGAAGATCGGACGATCGAACAATCCGAGTCGCTCGCAGGCATTTCCAGCGACTTCGATGAACGGGTCAAACAAGCTGCGCCTGATCTCTCGGATGACGCTCTCTCCGAGGTCTGGGAAAGCGAACAGATGGAAGCCGACTCGCAGTATCGAATTCTCTTTGGCGATTCCGCCTTCAACCAGCGCAGCATGGAGACAGCCTTGCACGCGCTGGGTTTAGCTGCGGAGTAAACTGCGTCTTCTGCATCCAAAGGCGCATCGCGCCGCAGCTTCCGCTAGGTTCCTTCCCCGCCGCCGTAACCGATCACCTCGACCACGATGATCGACGGAGCATCTTCGTCTTCCTGACGGTCGGGAGTCGATTGCCTCGCGAAGTCCTGACCTGCTGCAGTCTGCGCGGCCGCCGCGTTGCTTGCGGAAGCAAGTCCGCCGAGGTTGGGAGCTGCCACTGCCGGGGCACTCGGCACACCAGCCGAGGTCCCGCCGACCTGGATGTTCCCGGCGTTCAAGACGGTCGTCGCGGCAATGCTGAGATTTCCCGTCACGCGGATTCCTGCGTCGCCTGCGTCCACCACGCCCGCCGGCGCGATCAGATCGACGTCTCCAGGCGAAGCTCCCTCCACCGAGGCGAGCACACCGATGCCGCCGCCGGTCGCCAATCCACCGAGATCCGTCTGCACATTGGCGCTGGTCGCATCGATCACCACGCGCGTCGGCGGAGCGGTGACTACTGTCTTCGGCGCGGTGCCGGCCGCGATGTCTCCGGCGGAAGACCAGATCGTGATGTCGCCTCCGCGCAGGGTGAAGATGCGCGCCTGGCCGAGATCCACGTCGCCTTGAGTGAAGATGGAAATGCTTCCGCCACTTTCGGTGACAATCCCGGGCGGCGTGAGCGGATTGCCAAAAATATCCGACGCCAGAGTCAGCCCGCCGCCAGGGGCTGCGAGGCTGATGGATCCGCCGCTGCTGGTGCGGATATCGCGAGCTCGGGTGATGATCTCGCCTTCACGCTGGATGTCACCGAAGAGCGTCGAGATCGCGGCAAAGCCTCCGTCGTAAGCTCCCGACTCGGTCGAGCTGCGGCCGGCGTCTCGCAACTCCCGGAAGAAAGCTTCCACGGCGACGATCGCCTGCTGCTCCGGAGTGAGTGAGGCAAAGCTGCCGAACCGCTTCAGTCCGCTGAGATACATCGAGTCGAGCGAGCTCTGGTCGGTGAGGTATTGCGCGGTAAAGGTCTCGAAATCGAGCGTGCTTTGGCTCAGCCCAAAGGCGGGGCTGATCACGCCGGGAGAAGCCAGGCCGGCGAACGCAACGATGCTCGCCCCGCCGAATGGCAGCGCGGGATTTCGCAGACTCCCGATGCTGGAAATCCCAACGCCGGTTCCATCCTTCAGGTTCGCGCCAGTGCCGAGATCCAGGTTGCGGCCGGCGAGAACTTCCAGGACGCCGGGGCCGCTGATCTGGATGTCGCCTTCGAGCGAGCTGTTCGTGGTCCCCAGCACCGTGTCCCGCGATTTATCGAGCGTGGATGGCACGACCACGTTCGCGCGCTGAAGATCACTCGCGATGGTGCGGAGCATCGTGTTCTCGTTGAAGGGGATGATGTCTCGTCCGGCGGAGACAAACGAGATGCTCTCACCGTTCGTGTTCTGGAGGTAAAAGGCCACATCGTTGATGTCTTTCCCCGCGACGATTTGCGCGTTCTTTGGAGTAAAGAGAGTCAGAGCCGTGATGTCGCCGCTGAGTCCGTAAATGCGCACCGGATCAGAATCTTCCGCATGCAACGGACCGGCGCCGTGCAGCGCCTGTTTTCTTTCCGAAGTACCCGCGGCGCCGGTGAATGAACCCGTCTCCCGGAACGCGAGATCGAGATCCAGGAAAGGATTCACCAGCGTCTCGCGGAGCGCGTTCTCGGTGTTCCCGACCAGCGCCTGATACGCCAGCGGCGAATCGATTCCCGGGAGACTTTGAGGATCCGCATCCGAGACATTGATCGATGCAGTTGTCCAGGCGGTCACCGGTCGGTTTTGTCCGGCGACGAGCGTCTGAGTCCGGCCGGATGGTTGCAGCCCGATCACGCCTCCGGAGGCTGCGAGCTCCAGCGTCCCGACCGCGGAGGGGAACAAATTCAACGTCCCGACCAGATTGATATCTCCAGCAAAAGCCGTGCTGCGCAGCGAAGGCGCGCCGACCGTCGTGAGCGTGGCAAACCGGCTGGTGTCGCCTTCCGCCAGACGGATCCACGGCTCGTAAAAGGAAGCATTTGCTGAACTCAGGAAGTTTTGCCGATCGAGCCACGCTTGCAAGATGGGGACTGCGGTAAGCTCGCCCGGGAGCGTGGTCGCCAGACGATGCGTGACGCTGCCGCCGAAGGACGCGACGTTCACGCCGGCATCCGCGGAGAAGGTGCTGAAGTACGTCTTGTACCAGAATTTGTTGTTCAGCCCTTGCGGCAGCGCGAACGGGTTGACTGTTGGACCGAGCAGAATGTCGCCGCCGGCGCTCACCTCGAACTGCGACTTCCCGACGAACAGCGTGGTCGGCAGCCAGGTCAGCGGATCGAGCACGGACGGGAAAGTGCTCTGGACGATTTCGGGCGGATTCCCGAAGGCGGGAGCCAGGAAGCCCGTGGACGGCGACCGCGCGCTATTGGTGGTGATCGCGCCTCCGGCAAAGAGCGTCCCGCGACCGCGCTCCGTGTAATAAACGCCGCCGTCGATATTTCTTCCCGCGCGAATCGTCACGTCGCCGCCGCCGAGTTCCACCAGCCGACTTGCATCCGGCGCGAGATTGAAACCGGTGGATCCATCGCGGCCGGGCATCCGCGCATTGGTCGGCGCGACGGCGTCCGCGTTGATCACATCGCGGCCGCCAGTGAGCCTGACATTGCCGCCGCCCAGCGCGCCGAAGCCCTGGAAGAAATTGCTGAAATCCACCCACCAAGTCGTGGAAGCAGACAGATC
>DASVRR010000196.1:0-18305 GCA_036388515.1 Chthoniobacteraceae bacterium
CGAGCGACGTGCAGTTTGGCGTGGAAGGCGGGGTTTATGTTCTCGATTGGGTGCAAGGCTGGGACAAGACCGGGAAAGGTCGCATTTTCCGGGTCCACGATCCAAAAATCGACGCCAGTCCGATCGTTCAGCAGACCAAGAAGCTGCTGGCCGAAGGAATGACGCAACGCAGTTTGCCGGACCTTTTGCAGTTGCTCGGCCATGCGGATCAACGCGTGCGCCTGGCCGCGCAGTTTGCCCTGGCGGCACGGAACGCCGTTCCGGAACTCGCCGTCGCCGCCAACCGCGACCAGCGATTGCTCGCCAGCATCCATGCGGTTTGGGCGCTGGGGCAAATCGAGGCGCGCACACCGGCTGCCACCAAAGGTCAGCTCGTGGCGTTGCTCAAGCATCCCGTCGCCGAAGTCCGCGCGCAGGCGGCGAAAGTCCTGCCGGCTCGGGATGAAGCAGCGGCTCAGGCGTTGACCACTTTGCTGAGAGATCCCGAACCGCGCGTGCAATTTTTTGCCGCGCAAAGTCTGGTTCGCACCCGCAAGCTGGTGAGCTCAGCCGGCTTCCAGCTGCTGCACGAGAATGCGGACCCTGGCGCCTACGTCGGGCAGGCGGCAGTTTTTCGCACCCGCAAGCTGGTGGACTCAGCCGCGCTGTTCCAGCTCCTCAAGGAGAATGCGGACCGTGACGCCTACGTCCGGCACGCGGCGGTTCTGGCGCTGGCTGCCGGAGCGAGCGCTGCGGATTTGGTGGCGAAGGCAAACGATCCATCCGACTCCGTTCGCGCCGGAGCGCTGCTCGCTTTGCGTCGGCAATCGAGCCCGGAAGTCGCCGCGTTCCTGACGGATCGGACGCCTCAACTCGCGCTCGAAGCCGCACGCGCCATTCACGATGGATCAATCCCGGCAGCCTGGCCGCAACTCGCTGCTTTGGCCGCGACTCCGCAGCTTGCGGAACCGTTGAGCCGACGCGCCTTGAACGCCAACTATCTGCTCGGCGACGCCGAAGCCGCTCAACGGCTCGCCGCCGTCGCGACTGACAACCGCGTTGCCGCTTCACGCCGCATCGAGGCGCTGCGTTCTCTCGCGATCTGGAGTGAACCCTTCAAGACGGATCGCGTCACCGGACTGTGGCGTGAGCTGCCTCCGACCCGCGACGCACAGGCTGCCATGAAAGCGGTGACGCGCATTGCTCCGGCTTTGCTTCAGGAGAATGATGAAGCGGTTCGGCTTGCCGGGATCGAGGCGATCGGCGCACTGAAAGTGACTTCCGCCGAGCCAGCTCTGCTGGATTTGGTCCGCGATGGTAAAGCCAAGGGAACACTCCGCGCCGCCGCTTTGCGCGCGTTGAATACCGCCGGATCGACGCGACTCTCCGAAGCAGTCGCGGTTGCGCTCGCCGATAGCGACTCGGCTCTGCTCAGTGCGGCGCGCAATCTGGCCGGCAAGGCCTCGCCGGCCAATGCGGTGAAGGTGAATGCCGAGATCCTGGGAAAAGGCAGCTTGCGGGAGCAACAACTCGCGCTGGCAAATATCGGGGCGCAAGCTGTTCCGGAAGCCGACGCCGTGCTCGCGGCGCAACTGGATCTTTTGCTCGCGGGCAAGCTGCCGCCCGCACTCGCGCTGGATCTGCTCGCTGCTTCCGCCAGCCGGACGGACGCCGCGGTGAAGGATCGGCTCGCGCGCTTCAACGCGTCACGCCCAGCGGCAGATCCGCTCTCCGCCTGGCAGGAATGCCTGGAAGGTGGCGACGCCGCAGCGGGCCGGACGATTTTTGCCGAGAAGGCGGAAGCAGGCTGCCTGCGCTGTCACAAAGTGAAAGGCGAAGGCGGCGACGTCGGTCCGGATCTCGCAGCGGCGAACGCCAAACGGACGCGCGATCACCTTCTTCGGTCCATCGTGGATCCGAACGCGGAGATTGCGCCGGGCTATGGCAGTGTTTTGCTCACCCTCAACGACGGCAACCTGGTCGCTGGTCTGGTGAATGCGGAAGACGCCACCGAGATCACACTGGCCTCGGTCGCCGATGGCAAGAAACAGAAGATCAAAAAGTCGGAGATCAAGGAACGCAGCTCCATGCCGAGCGTCATGCCGCCGGGCTTAGGCGAAGTGCTCGGCAAACGTGGACTCCGCGATGTCGTCGAGTATCTGGCAACGCTGAAGTAAAGCGTTCCGCCCGGCGTTCTTCCTCCGTCAACGGCTCTCCTCGCCGAATTCCTTCCCCACCAGGCGAGCAGCGGATCTTCGAATCGAGCCGGAGTTTCTTCCGCAACGTGAACGCACTTGCTTCCCCATGGGCGGTGGCTGTTTACGGCCACGCAGGAGAGCGAGCCGATTTGTCTGAATGACCAAGCCGGCCCGCGAAATCAAAGTCGATGAGGTGATTCCCTCTGGGCAACCAACGCGTTTGAGCCCGGCCAACGATCCGCTGGTCGCAATGATCGCCCGCCTCATGGACACCGCCTTCGTTGTTCCGGGTACGAACATCCGCTTCGGCCTCGACGCACTGATTGGCCTCATCCCTGGCCTCGGGGATACCGCCGGCGCGCTTGTTTCCACGGCGCTCATCCTGCAAAGCTCGCGTTACGGAGTGCCAAAAATCGTTCTCGCGCGCATGGCGCTGAACGTCCTCATCAACACCGCAGCCGGCTCGGTGCCACTCTTGGGCGACGCGTTTTCCGTGTACTTTAAATCCAACGCCAGGAACTACGAATTGCTTCAGCGGCATTCGGGCCCCCGCCGGAAGTCCACGTCACAAGATTGGCTCTTCGTCGTCGGCCTGATCGCTTTGATGCTCCTGATCGTCGGCCTGATCATCATCGGCGCAGTGACCCTGATCGGGAAACTCACGGGCGCTGCGCAATAGGAGCGCTGAGGAGAGCTGGCGCTGACTTCCGCGCCTACGCAGCCTTGCGGGCTTCCGCCACGACGGCAGCGGCCGCATTCATCTCAGCGTTTTTTGCCGCAAACGCGCGCAATGCTGCCGGGACGCCTTTGTATTCCTTGCCGATCTTGGTCACCATGCCGCCGCGCACCAGCGTCTGGAGCTTTTCATACGCCCGGAGCCGCAGCATCTCTTCCCCACCGCTCACGGCGTTGCGCGCTTTCAGGTTCGCATAGACCTGCGTAAACAGCGGCTTGAACTCAAAGGCGGTTTTTGCAGAAAGCACCGCGGTCAGCTCCTCCGTTACCCGATCCGGACCGCGACGTGAAAAACCGTAGGTTGTCTTCATGGATACCTTTAGCACTCCTCAGGCAATTCGCACCCGATAAATCGCAGATCCTCCGCAAGAATTCACTTTTTCCCTTTGCCCTGCATTAGAAAACGCGTTGACGCTGTGGAATCTGCTCCTTACTGTCGCCGCACTTTCATCAAGAGTGACCGAGGGTTCTGGCCCGCTGAAGTCACGGCAACCGCCCGCTGCGCAAGCATTTGGGGACCAGGTGCCAAATCCAGCTCGGTGAGCGCACGAAGCGAAAGCTTCCACTGCTCACCGGGGAAGATGAGAGGGAAAGTTGCCCCACCGTGCAGGTTTTCCGTCTCGTCGGCACTCGATCCTTGATGCAAGGCGATCGATCTATGGACAAACCTACGACCTACTTTTCCAGTCTGAAATGCCGCGAGTGCGGCCGCCTTTATCCGAAGCAGGCAATTCACGTCTGCGACTTCGACTTCGGGCCGCTCGAAGCGGCCTACGATTACGACGCGATCAAGGCCGCAATCAGCCGCGACATTCTGCGCTCCCGCCGGCGGCGCATGTGGCGTTACCGGGAATTGCTGCCCATCGACGGCGAACCCACGATCGGTTTGCAGGTGGGTTTTACTCCGCTGGTCAAAGCCGACCGACTCGCGGCAAAACTCGGCGTGAAGTCGCTCTTCATCAAGAACGACACGGTCAATTACCCGACGCTTTCCTTCAAAGATCGCGTCGTCTCGGTGGCCTTGAACCGCGCCAAGGAACTCGGCTTCACCACCGTCGCCTGCGCTTCCACCGGCAATCTCGCCAACTCCGTCGCTGCCAATGCCGCGAGCGCCGGAATGAAAAGCTACGTGCTGATTCCTGCCGATCTGGAGCAAGGCAAAGTCCTCGGTTCCTTGGTTTATGGAACCAATGTAATCGGGATTCACGGCGCTTACGATCAGGTGAACCGGCTTTGCTCCGAGATCGCGGGCAAATATGGCTGGGGCTTCGTGAACGTGAATCTCCGTCCATATTACGCCGAAGGTTCCAAGACGATGGGCTTTGAGATTTGCGATCAACTCGATTGGCGCATTCCGCGGCACACCGTCGTCCCGATGGCGAGCGGCTCCTTGCTGACGAAAATTCACAAGGCTTACAACGAGTTCATCAAGGTCGGGCTGGTGGATGAAGTCCCCTTCTCTGTGCATGGCGCGCAAGCGTCCGGCTGCGGACCGATCACGCACGCGATGAAGCGCGGCACCGATATTGTGAAGCCGGTCTCCAAGCCGGACACTATCGTCAAGTCGCTCGCGATCGGCACTCCGGCAGACGGTTACTACGCGATCCACGCCATGCGGGAGACGGGCGGCAGCGCCGAGGATTGCACCGACGAAGAAGTGGTCGAAGGCATCAAACTGCTCGCGGAATACGAAGGAATTTTCTCCGAAACCGCCGGCGGCGTGACGGTTTCCTGCGCGAAGAAATTGATCGAGAGCGGCAAGATTCCCCGCGACGAAGAGATCGTCCTGTGCATCACCGGTCATGGCCTCAAAACCCAGGAAGCGATCACCGGCCGGTGCGGTGAACCGCGCCTGATCAAGCCGAGCCTCCGTGAGTTTGAGGAACAAATCTACGACAAAGACGCAGCGCTCGCCTGACGCGAGACGCGCCCCTTTTCCCCAACCCCATTACCACCAGCAAAACCCTATGGCTTCCATCCGCATCCCCACTCCACTCCGCAAACTGACCAATGAACTCGAAGTCGTGCAGGCTTCCGGAAACAATGTCGGCGAAATCCTGGAGAGCCTCGATCAGGCGTTTCCCGGCCTCAAAGAGCGCATTTGCGACGAGCAGGGAAACGTCCGCCGATTCGTGAATGTGTTCCTCAACGACGAAGACATTCGATTCCTCGAAGAACGCGCCACGCCAGTTACAGATACCGACGAAATCAGCATCGTCCCCGCCATCGCTGGCGGCTAGCAAAGCTGCGGAAAGCTGGACGACAGTTTTCTTCCCGCGCCGCTTTCCTCACCTCTTATGGCTTCAGAAAAACCCCGCCTTTGGCTGATGGTTCCCGCCAAGCTCATCACCCGTCCGCTCCTTTGGGAAGTCGCGAAGAAATTCGCAGTCGTCCCAAACCTGCGGCAGGCCAGCGTCACGGACGAGATCGGCATCGTCTCGCTTTCCTTGGAAGGCGAGCGCGAAGAAATAAAAAAAGCCATCGCCTGGCTGGAAGAACTCGGCGTCAAAGTCGAGCCAGTCGAGATCAACACCATCGAGGGCTGAGGTCGCCTTCGGCATGATGTAAATCGAACACGAATGAACTCAACCGAATCCAAAGCTTCAGTCGAAGACACTTTCCAGGAGCGCCTCGTGCAATCCGTTTCGTCGCGTTCTTCGATTTGGGCACTCCGTCGCCTGCTCACGCTCGCTTTTGCTCTGGCCCTCATCGTTGGCGGAATCGTGCTCGTCCACTACGTCCCGCCTGGAGCCGTCGATTCCCATCAGATCGATCGTCACATCGCCATCGGCGGCGCGACGATCGCGGGCGGCTTCTTGTTGTTCGCCGTTTACGTCTTGACGGGCATCCTGGCAGAGCAACCGTCCGCACCGCCGGATGGTAGCCAGGAACGCTGATCAGCGAAGTCCGGCGCGCTGACCGCGGAGGCAAACGCAGCGCTCACGCACTCGACTTGACCTCAGCCAGCGGTAGAGGTTCGTAAATCTATACCGCCAGCCAGCCGCGGAAGCCCCTGACGGCATAATAAGACTGCGCGCCGTTGTGGCCGACGAAGATCCGGCCATAGCGACGTTCACAATAGAGCGCGCCGCCAAGTTTCCTGATCTCAGCCGGTGTTTTCACCCAGCTGGAGGTTTTGTTATCGAACTCTCCGAGTCTCTGCAGCTCGCCGTATTGTTCCTCCGTTAGAAGTTCGATTCCCATCGCGGTCGCCATCTCCAACGCGTCGTTTGCGGGTTTATGTTCCTTCCGCGAATCCAGTCCTTCCCGGTCGTAGCAAACACTTCGACGCCCTTTCGGACTTTCCGCTGAGCAATCGAAAAACAGGAAGTCGCCTGTCTTCTCATCCCGGCCAACCACGTCCGGCTCTCCGCCGGTTCTCTCCATCTCGCTAAGCGACCACAGTTTCTCCGGGCGGGCTTCCAGCTTTGCTTTCACCTGAACCCACTGGACGCCTTCATGGCGTCTGCGGTTCTCCTCAAATCGAGTTTCCAAGACCCCGAGTAGTTCCTCACCTTGTTGCAGCGACAATGCCCTTTTTGCTTCCGAGGTCTTCATTTGATTAAGTCTCTGGCAAACTGCGCTTCCACCCGTCAGATCAAATGCAGGGTGATCACGATCCTAAAGGGTTTGCCTAAAAATCCACTGGCGGCGGTGGCTCCAGTTTGATCGTGGAGTCCAGTACCGTTTGTTGCTCCATCGGGCGGACGGCTTCGGCTCGGCGAACCTCGATCTCTGGTTCTGTGGAAGTCTGCGTCGGCACCGTGGCCGAACTCGCCACCGGCGCGGTGCTGCCGCTCAAGCGCTGCATGGCGATGACATTGTCCGTCGCCTGGATCGAATTGTAAGGATCCTCGCCGACGACGGTCGGCGCTTTCATCGCGATCGGGCGGACGTTCTTCACGTCCACGGCGAGCGCTGCGCGCGGCCATTCACCGCCAGTGACTTCCCGGACGAGGCTGCGGGCGCCGGAGCCATGCACATCGCAGCCGTCCTTTGGCGCCTGCGCGTCGGTCGCAATCTCAAAGTAGCCCGAACGCCGCTGCACCTTTTCTCCCGTATCCTTGTTCTCGACAGTCTCGAAGCATTTGTCCGTGGCGAGCCGCCCGGAGGCCGTGCAAATCTCGCATTTGATCATCCCTTTCGGCTGCGAGATTTCGCCGGGTTTGTAATCCGCAAACGTTGCCTTCATGACATTCGCCCAAATTGGCAGAGCGATCTGATTGCTGAAGGCACCGCGATAAATCGACCGCGGCTTGTCGAAACCCGCCCAGACTCCGCAAGTCACCGCGCTGCTGTATCCGACAAACCACGCATCCGTGAAGTTATACGCCGTTCCTGTTTTCCCCCCGAGCGGGAAGCGCTTCAATCCGAGTTCGGTGAAGGTTCGATCCGCGGTCCCGCGGTCCAGCACTTCCGCCAGGCAGCTGTGAACTTCGTAGGCTGTGGTTTCCTTGATCACCCGCGTTCTCGACGGCTTCGACTTGAAGACTACGCGTCCGTCTTTCGACTCAATCCGGTCGATGATGAACGCATCATCCGGACGCATCCCGCCGTTCGGGAAGATGGTGTTGGCGACGGTCAATTCCTGAAGCGTTAGCTCGCTGCTGCCGAGGAAAGTCGCTGGAAACTTCCGCAGCGGACTTTCGATGCCGGCCTTCTTCGCCAGCGCGATCACCGCATCCAGCCCCGTGCTCATCCCGAGCCGCACGGTTGCCGCGTTCTTCGACTTCACGAGAGCGGTCCGGGCGGAAATCGCGCCCTCGTACTTGTTCTCCACCGTTTCCGGTCCCCATTCGCCGAGGATTCCCGTGGTCCCGCCAATCATCACTTGCCGATTATCGATCACCGAATCCTGCACCACCGTTCCGGGGAAAAGTCCTTTCTCGAACGCTGCAGCATAAACCAGCGGCTTAAAGGCCGTCCCCGCCGGACGTTTCGCCAGCACCGCGCGATCAAACTCGCTGTGTTGGAAGTTCCGGCCGCCAATCAAAGTCAGGATTCCTCCGCTGCGATTGTCCACCACCACGACGGAGCCCTGGAGGTAATCCGGAGGCTGGATGACATCGGCTTCCCCATTCGCCTGGCGGCGTTGCGCCGTTTTGTAGATCTGATCGTACTGCGCGTACGACTGGTGCTCGTAACCTTCACGTCGTTCCACGGCCTCCAGCTGTTCGGCCAGCGCCTTCTCCGCTTTGCGCTGCAGTTCGCCATCGATCGTCGTGTAAATCCGGTAGCCGTCACTGATCGCCGAATCCCGGCCAAACTGCGCGATCACCTGCTGAGCCACGAGATCCATGGCGTAGGATTCCTGCGAGATTCGCGCCCGATTCTTCACGATCAAATCTTCCCCAATCGTTTGTTCCGCTTCCGCTTTGGTGATGTAACCGAGATCCGCCATTCTCCCGAGCACGAAGTTCCGCTGGTCCAGACACGCCTGCCGATTTCGCCAGGGCGAAAGGTTGTTCGGACTCCGGAGCAAGCCGGCGAGCGTGGCGGCTTCGGACAAATTCAGCTCCTTCGCGTGCTTCCCGAAGTAAGCGCGAGCTGCAGCTTCCGCTCCATAAAGACCCGCGCCGAAATAGACGCGGTTGAGATACAGCTCGATGATCTTCCCCTTCTCGTAGCGCTTCTCGATTTCCTGCGCGACGAACATCTCGAGCACCTTCCGCCGATACGTCCGATCATTGCTCGGCAGATCCTCCGGGAAAGTATTGCGCGCGAGCTGCTGCGTCAGCGTGCTCGCTCCCTGGCGCGTTTTCCCCGCCTGATAGTTCCGGACCATCGCCCGGAGGATTCCCTGATAATCGACTCCCGAATGCTGGTAGAAACGCGCGTCCTCCGCCGCGATCACCGCCTGTTGCAGCGGACGCGCGATGTCGTCCATCGAGACCGTGTCGCGATTCTGGATGAAAATCCGGCCGAGCACCGTTCCGCGACGATCGTAGATCACGCTCGCGGATTCCATCTCCTCGAGCTGGCTGTAGTTTAAAAGCGACGCTCGCCGCTGCCATTCAGCCTTCTCGATGGAAAACCAGATCCCGCCGCCGATCAGCATCAGGAGCAACAAAGAGACGGAACTCAGGAACCAAACGCGGCGATAGAATGGAAGACGAGGCGGCGTGTAATCCCACATGGGGCAAAAGTTCCGATTTGGAGGCCTTGTAAGTCCCACGGATCCGGAGTCTGCGCAACCAAAACGATGCCGCGCAAAGCTGTTCGGGACCGGGGCGAGAAACCCGCCACCGACCTTCAGCCGAGACAGCAGACGTCCCGATCCCCGGCGGTTTTCTCCTCGCCAGCAGTAGGCTCGGGCGAATATGGGCAGGCGTGGCCTCGTTCCCCCGAATGATTTTCTCCAAATCACTCCGCCTGGTCGGGCCGCTGCTCTGTTCCGCAGCCGCGTTCCTCGTCGGGTATGCGCTGCTTCATCCGGGATGGACGCCGAGCGCGCCGATCACAGACGGCTCGGCAAGCGCCTTTGCCCGTGCAGCGGACGCCATCGACGTCGGGGATCTTTTGCGCGACGCCTCCCCTCAGGAGCGGATCCGGTGGCTGCTGGAAACCTGCCGACAGCCTGAAGGGTTTCGTCGGGACCACGCTCTCTACGCGGCGATCCAGCGGATGCAGCCGGGCGATTTCCTGTCTGCGGTCGCCGATCTTCCCGCGATCGGCCGCGAGTTGGAAGCAATGGGGAATCCGCGGCCGGGAGTGATCGAGGCTTGCCTGGAGCGCTGGCTCGATGTGGATCGGGAGAATCTGCTCAGGTTTCTGGCGGCAACACAGACCATCATCGAATCAGAGACGCTCAAGCTGCCACAGATCGGTGCGGGGGACCTCCACGCGGCGTACGTAGTCCTCGCGCGCAGAGAGCCGGATTGGTTTGCGGAGCGCCTGGGCACTCTTGGGGAGAAATTGGCCCGTTCAGCTGCAGTCGGTGCGCTGCTTCAGACCACCGTTCAAACCAACCCGAAGAAGGCGCGCGAACATCTGGAATCGTTTCGAGGCACTGCGGAATGGAAAGCCGCGTTTACCGCCTACGTCCAAGGCCTGACGCTCTCCGACCCAGCAGCAGCGATGGATCTGGCACTCAGCCCGGACGGCCGGAATATCAACAAAGACGGTGCATACCTGATCGCTAATACCTTCATTGTCGCTATGCAGCGCTCCCCCTCAGCCGGGTTTAAACTGCTGCCAAAGTTGGATCCGGAAGAGCGCAGATCCTTGACTTGGTGGGCTCTGGGCGCTCTCACAGAAGAACAGAACCTGGATCCGCTGGCTTGGATGCAGGAACAGGTGACTGCCGATCCTGAACTTCTCTCATCGCGAGCAGGAGCGGGTTTTCCCCCTCACTTTATTCGACCGCTGATCAAACATAATCCTGCGAAAACCTTGGAATGGATCGAAGCAATGCCGGACGAAGCAAAGCAAGTGATGCTGCAAGCCACGCTGCAAGATCCACAAAATGCCGCGCCCGACGCGCTCCTGGCTTGGGTCGCCAGACAGCCCGCCGGGACACTGCCCAGCGAACTTCACAGCGTGCGCCGTGCCGCCTCTGTCGAACCCGAGCGCTTTTCGAAATGGGTCGCGGCTTTACCGTCAGGTCCGTTGCGTGAACGTTCGCAGGTGATGCTTGCGGAAGAGTTCGCCAAGCAGGGACGACTCACGGAGGCGCTGGCGACTTTTCCCCGGAATGCAACCGACCCTTTGACTGCGCAATCCACCGGTGAACTCGCCTGGACCGCCGCGGGACGCGATCCGAACGCCACCGCTCAATGGATCGGCGCCTTGCCGGCCGGTCCGGCGCAGACTGCCGGGGCGAAACAACTGGTCAGGTCATGGGCGGCTCAAGCGCCGGACGCCGCCGCAGCGTGGATCGAGAGTCTTCCCGCAGGCCGCACGCGAGACACTGCGGCCGGTGCTTTCGCCGGAGTGGCTGCGCGGAAGGATCCGGAAGCAGCCAGGGAATGGCTTCAGCAGATCACCGACCCAGCGCTCCGCAGCCACGCCGCGGGGCAGGTTTTCACCAATTGGGCAGTGGCGGATGCCGCCTCGGCTCGCGAGTGGTTGCGCGGTTCTCCGGATGCGAGCGAGGCGTTGAAGACTCGTCTCTTGCGAGTGACGCCATGAAACTGGCCCGCTGGTTGATTCCCATCGCCCTTGGCTTTTCCGCCGGAGCCATGCTTGCACCGCGCGGTGGCGGCACGTCACTCCGGGAGGCTCTGCAATCGAGCCCGTTGCGGAACCTCGGAACAACTCCGCGCCGCGCCGCGCTCGGGGAGCAAACGGACACGCTGGAGGAACGCTTCGGGCAGCTTCTTTCTCCGCTGCACGAGACGTCATCGCTGAAGCGACGCCACGATCTTTGGGAGGCTCTCGCGGAGAGCGGGGAAAGTGAAATCGTCCAACTGCTCGGGCGCGCCGAGCGTTTGCCGGCACAGTTCCGAATGCCGGTCACCGTGGCTTTGCTGGAGCGTTGGTTTGAACTCAACCCGGAAGCCGCCAGCAAATGGGCTCGCGGGCAGCCGCTGGATCACTATTCCTGGGAAGTCTGGGTCATGAGATCGCCCGAAAGTGCGATGATCGCGCTCCAGGAAGCAGCGCCGGCCCAACCGAGGACCAGACGGCTGCTGGAACTCGCGGTCGCAACGATCGCCGGTCCGGAGAAAGCGGCGCGCGCAGCCAAACTCACCGCGCTTCCCGCCAGCCCCACGCGCGATCTCCTGCTCTCGTCGGTGCTCAACGACTGGAGCACAACGGATCCCGGTGCGGCGTTCGCTTTCAGTCGAGACACTTTAACTGGAGCACTTCGTCCAGCGGCCTTGCAGACGGCGCTCCGAGAATTGGCCACAAAAGACGCTGCTCACGCTCAACGGGAGCTCGCCACCGTCCTCTCCGAACTCCCGCCGGGTGAAAACGGAAATCCAGCCATTGCGGCAGTGGCCGCAGCCCTCGCCAGGAAGGATCCCCAGGCCACACTGCAATGGATCGGCACCTTGCCTGAAGCCCACCGCGGTTCGGCGCTCTACACGGCTGCGGCCGCTGAATGGGCAAAGATCAACCCGAGCGCGGCGATCACCTGGCATCAAGGCAGCGGCCTGACTGGAGGACTCCCCCGCGTGGTGGATGCAGCCATGGAAACGCGGTCCGCCGAAACGTTGCAATGGATCCAAGGGATGCCTCCCGGCCCAGCTCGTGACGCCTTTCTGGAGGCCGCAGTTTCCAACCGAGGCCTCATTCTTGCCCCGCAGCTTTCATCGGAGAACATCCGGACTGTGGCCGCCTTGCTGGCCCAGCTTCCCGCCGAAGCGCAGGAACGTGCTTCGGCCCGAATCGGCTGGCACGGCGCCACGAGTAGTCAGTTTGAAACGGTTCTGCCTTTGGTGCGGGAGATCGCGAATCCGCAGGCGCGGGCCGCCGCAATCAAGGCAGCCACCCGAGCCCGCGGCAGCTTCCGGAGAGACTCGGCGAACCTGATGCATGAGTATTTCCCAGATCCGGCAGATCGGGACGCGGCCTTCCGCGGGCTGAGTGCCAGTCAACGCAGCAGCGCACCCCAGGCCGCTGCCGCCAGTGCCATGCAAATCGCAGATCCGACGAGTCGCTTCCAGGCGATGGACGAGTTCGTGGTGGATTGGCTGGACCGGAAGCCGGCGGACGCTCGAGCCTGGCTGAGCAGCACCGAGACGATTCCGAGGGAATGGGCGGCGGCGTGGCTGGAGGAAAGCGACGCGCTGAGGTGAGGTGGAGTGCGCCTCATTTCGCCTGCTGCCGCTTCTTCCCCAGAGCCTTTGCCGCAGGTTCTTGTTCCTGCCCATGATCTTCCTCCTTCTCCCTGAACTACCCTCAAGCGGAGAATAATGTGCACCTATGCGCAGCCCCACGTCTCCACTTGCCGACCTTCTGCTGGAGGAGATTGCAGCGCATGGACCCATCCCGTTCCGCGACTTCATGGAGCGCGCGCTGTATCATCCGGAACACGGCTACTATGCGTCCGGAAAAGCGCAAACCGGCCGGCGCGGCGACTTCTTCACAAACGTCAGCGTCGGGCCGCTTTTCGGCCGGCTCCTCGCGCGGCAACTCGTCGAGATGTGGGATCGGCTGGCGCGTCCGGTGCCGTTCACCATCGTCGAGCAAGGCGCCCATTCCGGAGAGTTGGCGCAAGATCTTCTGACAGGGCTGGAAGAACTCGCCGGCGATTGCTTCGCCGCGACGGAATACCACCTCGTGGAACCAATCTCCGCCTTGCGCGTTTCGCAGAGCAATCGCCTTGCGCCATTCGCGCAGAAAGTTCGCTGGTTCGCTGGCCTTTCCGATTTGCCCCGCTTCACCGGAGTGCATCTTTCCAACGAGCTGGTCGATGCATTCCCGGTGCATCTCATGCGATGGACCGGCCACGCTTGGCTGGAATGTTACGTGGATTTTTCCGGCGGCGCGCTTTGTTTGACGGATGGCCACCTCTCGTCCGGAAGATTGCCTAGCTTCCTCAGCGCACTGCCGGAGCTTCCGCCGGGATACGAGCTGGAGATCAACCTCGCGGCTCTGGACTGGATCGAACAACTTGCCGCCAAGCTACAGCGCGGATTTGTGCTGCTGGTGGACTACGGATTTTCGCAGGAGGAACTCTATCGACCCGATCGCGTCGGCGGGACTTTGAGCGCCTACGCCGCCCATCAGCGCGAATCAAATCCGCTCGCCCGACCCGGCGAAGTCGATCTCACGGCGCATGTGAATTTCACCGCGCTCGCCCGCGGTGCAATCTCCCGCGGACTCCGTCTGCATGGCTTCACCGATCAACATCACTTCATGGTCGGGCTCGGTCGGCTGCATTTTCCTGATCAATCCGATTCCAGTCAGCTCAACTCGAAAGAACTCCGCGCCTTCCAGACGCTGATGCATCCGACGTTGATGGGCCGGGCTTTCAAGGCTTTGTGCCTGAGCCGCAACGTCGATCCCGCGCGACTGGCGGGCTTTCAGTTTGCGCGTGACGCCGCCGAGTCGCTCGGCCTCCCGAGCGTCTGATTTCCTGGCGCGGCCGCCGGCACGATCTCGCGCAAGGCCGTGCAGAACGCCGCGATCTGCGCATGCGTGTGTCGCGCGGAAAGCGTGATCCGCAGCCTCGCCGAATCTCGCGGCACGGTCGGGAAGCGAATCGCCGGAACAAAGAAGCCGCGCGTGGCGAGAAACCGCGACGCTTCGCTCGCCGCTTCGGGTGTTCCGATGATCAGCGGGATGATCGCGCTCTGCAGCTTCCGGCCGCCCGCGAGCAGAGCCGGCATTTGTTCCGCAAAGTGGGTGAGATTCCCCCGCAGTTGCTGGCGCCGGCGTTCTCCCCGCAGCGACATCAGGAACTCCAGCGCAGCCGTGCCCGCAGCCGCGACCGCCGGAGGAACGGCCGTGGAGTAGATGAAGCTGCGTGCGCGGTTCAGGATCAAATCGATCAGCCGCCGCTCACCGCAAATGTAGCCGCCGCTGACGCCCAGCGCCTTGCTCAACGTTCCCATCTGAACATCGACGCTGCCCGCAAGTCCGAGTTGATCCGCCAGCCCGCGTCCGTTTTGTCCGATGACTCCGACGGCGTGCGCTTCATCCAGCAACAGCAACGCGCCATACCGGCTTTTAATTTCCACGATCTCGGCCAGCGCCGCCCAATCGCCGTCCATGCTGAAAACGGATTCCGTCGCAACGACGACGCGTGCTTCCGGATGATGCTCACGCGCCCATTTCAGATGGCTTTCCAGTCTGCCGAGATGGTTGTGCGGAAAGACACGCACGACCGCTCCGCTCAGCTTTGCTCCATCGATCAGCGACGCGTGACTCAGCTTATCCAGGATCACGACATCATCTTTCCGCAATAAGGCGCCGAGCGTTCCGAGCGCCGCCGCGTAGCCGCTGGAAAAGCTCAGTGCCGCTTCGGTCCGTTTGAACTCGGCGAGCTTTGCCTCCAACTGCACGTGCGGCGTCAAAGTGCCGCAGATCAAACGCGAGGCGCCGGAGCCGACTCCGAACCGATCGATCGCGGCTTTCGCAGCTTCCTTCAGCGCCGGCTCCGTGGCGAGACCGAGGTAATCATTCGAGGAGAAATTCACCAGCGACAGGCCGCCGGTTTCCATCTCGGGCTGCTGCGCCGACTCGAATTCCCGGAGCTTCCGGAACAACGCGCGCGCGCGCAGTTCGGCTAGTTCTGAGTCGATGCTGTGAGACACGGTCAGGCAGAATTCACCTCACCACGCGGGGAACAAATTCGTCCCTCCTCCGCATCACGAGGCCAAACCCCAGGAGAGCAATCGGTAGGAGTCATTCCAGACTTCTTTGTCCCCGAGGATCACGACGATCACGTCTCTTCCGCCGCTCGAGGCGCTGGAGATCAGGCAATGCCCGGCGGCATTCGTGTAACCGGTTTTCATCCCGTTGCAGAGCGGCCATTTCCGGAGCACCTGGTTCGTTGCCTGGAACGTTTTCACCCGACCATCGTTGAAGCGCCAGGTGACGTTCTTTTGGTTGACGATGCTCCGGATGACGCGGTTGCGATATGCGGCCATGGCGACTTTCGACATGTCGCGCGCGGTGGAATACTGACCCGGCGCGGGCAAGCCGTTCGGGTTCAGGAAGTTCGAGCTCGTCATCCCGAGCTGCGCCGCTTTCGCGTTCATTTTATCCGCAAATGCGGCCACGCTCCCGGCGTTATCTCGCGCCAGACAACGCGCGACATCGTTCATGCTTTTCACCAGCAGGATCTGCAGCAAACGGGCGCGCGAGTAGGTTTCGCCCGCCTTCAGGTAAAGCTTGGAAGGTTCCGCATAAGTGTCGCTCTGCTCGACTTCCACCTGGCCATCCAGCCCGCCGCTCTCGGCGATGATCAAACCGGTGAGCAATTTCTGCGTGCTCGCAACGGCGCGAGCGTCGTCCGCGTTATGTTCATAGAGGACCTTTCCCGATTGCGCATCGAGCACGATTGCCGCGGCCGCCTGGATCTTCGGCGGACCGCTTTCCTCCACCGCAGGGAAGACTTCCGGAACCTCCTTCTTTGGTTTCGGCCGGCTTGCCGAAGCCGCGGGCTTCGCGACCGCCGGTTTTGTGATCGTGGCCGTACTCGCGGCCGGCGCGGCTGTAGCAGCGAGTGCGAAAGCGAGGGTGAACGAAAGGAGACGACGCATCATGAGAGGGGGCGGCAAGTAATAAAAAATCCCCGGAAGTGCAAGCCGCAGCTTACTCCTTCGGTTCAGGAATACTCTTTTCCACCTGCGGATCCGGGGCCGCGCCGAGATCACGCGCTTCCTGGTAATGTCGGCGCGCAAGTTCCACCGCGGGCGGCGTCCGCTGGAGGTAAAACACCGCCAGGTTGAAATGCGCTTCCGCGTAATCCGGGGCGAGCGCGATCGCCTTCCGCATCTCGTCTTCCGCACCGAGGTACCAGCCCTTTTGGCCAATGGTCACGCCGAGATAATGATGAGCGCGGGCGTCTTTCGGCTCGAGGTAAACCGCTTGCGCAAGCGCTCCGAGCGCCGCGTCGAGCTGACTCTGGTCGTAGTAGATGACTCCCAAAATCAACCAACCGAGTCCATTTTCCGGAGCCGCCCGAACGACTTTCTTGAGCAGTTGCTCCGCTTCGGGAAAGTTCCTGGCGCGATATTCGACCAGCCCAAGATTGATCGTCGTCGGCAGATTTCCGGGAACCAATTTCAGCACCTCGAGAAAACCTTTCCGCGCGGCGATGAGGTCTCCTTTGGAAAAGGCAGCCAGCGCGCGATTCGCAATTTTTTGCGCAGCCTCGCCCTGTTTTCCTTCCGCATTGAGTTCGGTCGAAGGCGCCAGCCGAAACTTCGGCGCCTGCGCTCCGGCGGTGCTCAGGAAGGCGATCAGCACCGCCAGCCAAAGTCCGGCCCGCATGCTACTTTTCGGCTCCAAGCTCCCGCGCCCGTTCGGTCGCAGCACGCACCGCGCTGAGGAAGGCGGAACGAACTGCGCCAGCTTCCAAGGCTTCCAGGCCGGCGATCGTTGTGCCGCCAGGACTCGTGACTTCATCCCGCAGCGCCGCTGGATGACGTCCGGTCTGCAAAACCATCTCGGCAGCTCCGGCGACAGTCTGAGCAGCCAGCTTCAGCGACATTTCCCGCGGCAAACCCATCAGCACGCCAGCGTCCGAGAGCGCTTCGATCACGAGATAGACGTAGGCCGGTCCGCTGCCGCTCAAGCCGGTGACCACATCGAGCAACTCTTCTTTCACTCGCACCACCTCGCCGACGGCACCGAGGATTTTCTCCGTCAGCGCGCCGTCTTCCGCCGTGGCGGTGGTTCCCAGCGCGAACGCGGCCGCGCCTTTGCCGATCAGCGCCGGAGTGTTCGGCATCACCCGGACCACTCGCGCGTGGTTCCCAGCAGATTCTTCCAGGCGCTGAATCGAGAGACCCGCGACGATGGAGATGAAAAGTTTCCCGGCAGCCTGCGCTCGCAAGGATTGCAGCGCTTGCAGCGCATCGTTTGGCTTTACGCACAAGAGGATCACGTCCGATCCGGCGACGAGTTCCGCATTGGATGGCGCGACAGCGACCTGAGCGCGCGCCGCCAGTGCTTGCGCCGCCAGCGGAACCGCATCGCTGACGAGGATCGATTCCCGGAGCACAATCCCGGACTGCAAAACGCCCTGGACAAGGGCCGTCGCCATTTTGCCTGATCCGAGAAAGCCAAGTTTCATCGCGCCAGAGATACCGCGCAGCCATGTCTTGGAAAGGGCAAAACTCCCGGAGCGGCTTTGCTCCCACGCGTGCGGCCGGTTCCTCGGTTGGTGAGCTTCACGCCGGGAAAGAATGAAGGCGGGCGAAGCTCCCGGTGGAGTTCGCCCGCCCTCGGGGAGGAAAGCTAATCGTCAACTCGCCTCGGCGGGTTCTTCCTTTGCTGGCGTCGTGGAGACAAACGACAACTTGCCGTTCTCCACGCTGACTTGCGCGCTGTCGCCTGCCTTCAAGCTGCCGCGGAGGATTTCTTCCGCCATCGGATCTTCCAGATGACGCTCCACGGCACGCCGCATTGGACGCGCTCCATACTGCGGATCGTAGCCTTTCTCGATGAGGAAATCTTTCGCCTTCTCGTCCAGCGTGATGGTGATCTCCTTGATCTTGATCCGATCCGTCACCTTCTTGATTTCCATGTCGATGATGGTGAGCAACTCGGAGCGTCCGAGCGTGTGGAAGACGATCAAGTCATCCAGACGATTCACGAACTCTGGCTTCAGCACGCGTTTGGCTTCTTCCAGGATCTTCTCCTTCATCACATCGTAGGCTTGCTCGTCCCGCGCCGATGCGCCGAAGCCCATCACGCTCGATTTCTTGATCAACTCCGCGCCGATGTTCGACGTCATGATGATGATCGTGTTCCGGAAATCGATCTTCCGCC
>DASVRR010000197.1:0-34781 GCA_036388515.1 Chthoniobacteraceae bacterium
CGATGCCGGAAGCCGAAATGAGCCTGGAACAACTGGACCAGGAGATCGCAGGCCGTCAGAGCTGATGCGGCTGACCCTTCACCGGGGAGTTCATTCCGACGTCAGAGCGATTCTGCCTATCTCGAGCGAGTCGGGACCCGAGAGCTTGCGGACGCTTTTTACAGCGAACTTCGAGATCTGATGCTGCAGGCAGCGGCGCGACCAAGATCGTTTCGGACCAGCTCTCAGGACCTTCAACGTGCCAACTTACAGCGTTTCCCTTACCACTTCCTTCGTCCGCGTCGTCTCCGCCGGAGGGACGACTTCGCCCGTTGCAACATCGCGCAACTCGGGAAGCGCGGGCGTTTCCTCCGCCTTGAGTGAACTCGCCGCGCATGCGGAGAAACCCAGCAAGAGAAGCATCCGCGCGGCGCACCGAAAGTGGGTCGTGTTCATGGGGAGGAAAGTCGGGACGGCCATTTAGATAGCGTCCTGACTGTATTCAGCAAAGTTTCGTTTTCTGCTGGAAGCACGGGGAAGAAAACGATGAGCGCGAACTTCGACGAGTGCTTCGGAAGAAAGTCGCGCCTCCTTCCGCGAGTGCCTCCAATTCGGCATCAACCGCGATGCACCGCACTTTGTTCCCCATGGGAACACACGGTCAGTTCGTCTTCAGCACTTCGATGAACGCTTCCTGCGGGATATTCACGCGGCCGATCGATTTCATCCGCTTCTTTCCCTCCTTTTGCTTCTCGAGCAGCTTTCGCTTGCGCGAAATATCGCCGCCATAGCATTTCGCCGTCACGTCCTTGCGCATCGCGCTGACACTTTCCCGCGCGATAATCTTCCCGCCGATCGCTGCCTGAATCGCGACCTGGTAAAGCTGCGTCGGGATGACTTCCTTCAGCTTCGTCGCGAGCGCGCGGCCGCGGCCTTCCGCCTTGTCGCGATGCACGATGGAACTGAACGCGTCCACCGGCTCGCCGTTCACCAGCATGTCCAGCTTCACCAGCTTCGAAGTCTTGTACCCGGCTTGCTCGTAATCCATCGAGCCGTAGCCGCGGGTCATCGATTTCATCTTGTCCACGAAGTCGACCAGGATCTCGTTGAGCGGCAACTCGGTCGTCATCATCACGCGCTTGGTGTCGAGCGACTCGGTGTGCTTCACCTCGCCGCGCTTGTCCATGATCAGCTGCATCATCGCGGAGATGTATTCGTTCGGCACCATGATGAAGCAGCGGACCATCGGCTCGCGGATCTCCTGGATCACGCTCGGGTCGGGCAAATGCTCCGGATTATCCACGTGCAACATCTCGCCGTTCGTCTTCACGACCTCGTAAATCACGGACGGATAGGTGGCGATGATATCCATGTCGTACTCGCGCCGGAGCCGTTCCTGGATGATTTCCATGTGGAGCAAACCAAGGAATCCACAGCGAAAACCGAAGCCCAGCGCGACGCTGCTTTCCGGCATGTAGTGGAACGCGGAGTCGTTCAGCTGGAGCTTTCCCATCGCCGCCTTCAGGTGTTCGAAGTCGGCGGTATTGATCGGATAAATCCCGCTGTAAACCATCGGCTGGATTTCCTGGAACCCGGCGAGCGGCGCCTCCGCCGGCGTCCGCCAGTTCGTCATCGTGTCGCCGACTTTCACTTCACTCGTCGCCTTGATGTTCGCGATGACGTATCCCACGTCCCCGGAATCGAGCTTCGGCTGCGCGAAGAACTTCGGCGCCTGCGGTTTGAAGAGCCCGACTTCCTTCACCTCGTAGGTGCCATTGGTCGCCATCAGCTTCACCGGATCGCCCGCCTTGATGCTGCCATCAACCACGCGCACGTACGTCACCACGCCGCGGTAAGTGTCGAAAGCGGAGTCGAAAACCAGCGCGCGCAGTTTCGCTTGCGGATGTCCCGTCGGATGCGGAATGCGCGTCACCACCGCTTCGAGAATGTCTTCGATCCCGATGCCCGCCTTGGCGCTGGCCAGCACCGCCTCTTCTCCGGGAATCGCGAGAATGTCTTCGAGCTGCCGCTTCACCGTCGGGATGTCCGCGTTCGGCAGATCGATCTTGTTGATCACTGGCACCAAGGTCAGCCCTTGCTTCGTCGCGAGATGCACATTCGCCACGGTCTGCGCCTCGACGCCTTGCGCCGCATCCACGATCAGCAGCGCCCCTTCGCAAGCCGCCAGCGAACGCGAAACTTCATACGCGAAGTCCACGTGCCCCGGCGTATCCATGAGGTTCAGTTTGTAGGTGATGCCGTCCTTGGCCTTGTAAGTCATGGCGATCGGATGCGCCTTGATCGTGATCCCGCGCTCGCGCTCGAGGTCCATGGCGTCGAGCAATTGATCCTGCTCCTCGCGCTTCTGCGTGGTGCCCGTGAACGCCAGCAACCGGTCGGAAAGCGTGGTCTTGCCGTGGTCGATGTGGGCGATGATGCAGAAGTTGCGGGTCCGGGTTTGCGGCATAAGTCAGTCAGGCGGCGGGCGCCGAGCCGCGCACTATGGCGGACCGTCTTCCCGCGGTCAACCGGCGGGCGGCGTGAGCGCGATTAGGGATCAGGGGAAGGAAGTCGCCCGCCGTTCCGCTCCGACTGGAAACTGGAGGGCATCACGCCGTCGATGCCGCGGCAGGCTGCGGGCCCACGGAAGCGACTGCGCGCTTCCCTCCAAGCTCGGAGCCGGAGCCGGCCGCTAGCCCGCGAGCGCTTCCTTCTTCAACTCCTCGCTGCGATGAATGGTCTCGCTGAGCAACGCGGGAACCGTGGGCAGCGCCTGCGCGCGGAGGAAGATCTGATAACTAAACAGCCCGCGACTGATGCGGATGAAAAACTGGTTCAGCGAAATCAGCGCGCGTCCCAGCGCATTGTCGCCCAGCGCCTTCGGAAACGGCGCCGGCACGCCGCGGACCTCGAGCACCTTAAAGCCGGTCTGATCGCACAGCTCCTTCATCGACTTGAAGGTAAACAACCGCGTGTGGGTGCGATCGAGAATGCCTTTGCGTCCATAGTTAAACTGCCCCAGCAGCAGCATGAAACGCGTAATGAAAAAGCCGACATTCGCCGTCGTCAGCACGATCTCCGGGCGCTTCCGACCGGTGGCCGCCCGGAGCTGCTCCATAAATGCTTCCGGATCATGCAGGTGCTCGATCACATCCAACATGAAGATCTGGTCGAACGCGGACACTTCTACCGGAAACTCCTGCGTATCGAGATCCCAGCGCTCGAGTTGCACATTCGCGGCGGGCGGCTCGGCGGGGACGTATTGATCGATGCCGGTGACCTGTGCCGCGGCTTTCGCCAGCTCCACGGCGACGTAGCCTTGGCCGCAGCCGATATCGAGCACGGTGGCGCCCGGCTTCACCGCCTCGATGGCCATGGTGTGTGAGGAAGGAAACCCGAGCTTCAGATCATAGGTGAGCTCCACCTGACCCACGTCAAACTTGCGATCGTAGAGCAGGTTCTTCTCGTGGCATTTCGCCCGGAGCATCGTCTTGAAAATATCCCACGCGTACTTCACGCCGTTCACATGGCAGATTTCGTCCCCGTAAAATGTCGGGATGGCGATCTCGACGATGCGCATTCCGGCGAAGTGCAACTGCACGATGATGTCTGTATCGAAGTGGAAATCGTTCGAATTCCGCTCGAACGGAATCCGCGCCAGCGCCTTGGTGGAATACAGGCGATAACCGCTGTGAAACTCGCTCAGTTCCGAGCCGAGCAGCGCATTCTGGAAACGCGTCAGCACTTGATTCCCGACCCATTTGTACATCGGCATGCCGCCTTTCAGCGCGTCCTGTTTGTGGATCATCCGCGAGCCGAAAACCGCGTCCGCTTCTCCCCGCGCGAACGGCTCCAGAAGCGCAGGCAATTTCTCCGGAGCATACTGCCCATCGCCATGGATCAAGGCGACGACATCAAACCCGTGATCGATCGCGTACCGGTATCCCAGCTTCTGATTCCCGCCGTAACCCTGGTTCTCCGGATTCCGCAGAACCGTGATCTTGAAATCGCTCTCGTGATCCTCCCGTTTTAGGCCCGTGCGGAAGGTCGCGTCTTTGGAGGAATCATCGATCACCAGCACTTCCACCTGGCTCGTCCGCAGCTCCGCCGGAATGCGATCCAGCACGCTCTCGATGGTTCGCTCCGCATTGTAGGCCACCACGAAGATCAGCACGCGCTGGACGGGAGAAGCGGTGGACATGAGAGGCAGTTACAAGCCGGCTCAGGCAGATGCAAGACCAGCCGGCGGGGAGATCGAAGTCTGGACCACGAAATAGGCGAAAAGGACGAAAGGGGAGTTCTGCTGCGGGCCGCACTCCGTCGGGTGGATTGTTCAACTCACGACCGCTGAGCAACTTTCTTCCCCATCTTTTCGTCCTCATCTCCATTGCTCCCCGTCGCGCCCGTCGTGTCGTCGCGGTTTTCTTCCGGAGCTCTATTGCGGAACTGCACACCCGCCGCAACGGGGAACAAAAAGCCCGCAGGCGGTCAGGCCTGCGGGCTGAAATTGCGGCGAAATCTCGAGGCGCCTATTTGTTGTTCGTCGTCGTGGTGGTCGTCGTTGTTTTCTTTTCGATCACCGCTGGCTCGGGAGCCACGGTGCGTTTTTCAACGACCACCGGCTTTTCGGCTGGCACGCGCTTTTCAACTACGACGGGAACGCGTTTTTCGATGACCACTGGCGGCGATTGCCGCTCGACGATCACCGGCTTCTCCACAGTCACCGGACGATCGATGTAAACGGGCTTTTCGACGACGGTCGGCGGCTTGGTGATCGTGGTGTTCCGCTCGATCACGGTTGGAGCCGGCGCGGCGCTGCTGGTCGTGGTGGTGGTCTGACGGCGGACGATCACGCGGTTGGCGATCATCTGCTCACCGCTGCGGACAAATTCCACGGTCACGGGGAGGCCGGATTTGACGAGTTCCTGCGAGACCGGCGCGCCGGTTTCATCCACATACGTCGTGCTGCTCGTGGAGCTGTAGCGGATCGGGGTGGCGCTGGTTTCGGTCCGAACGACGAGCGCGTCCGGGGTGAATTCGCTGATCGTTCCGGCCGTTGTCGTGGAGGAAGTCGTGCTGGTGGTGACCTGTGCGTCAGCGACCGAAGTGACGAGCAAGGCGATCGAAGCGGTGAGAATTGCGCCCAAGTGGCGGGCAGAGTGGTAGGCGGGGACTTTTTTCATAAGTGGTGACCACCGAATCGCACGCAGCCTCGGCACTGGCTGTCAGTTTCGTACCGGCACGCCTGCCGCCGCCGGGTTTCTTCCGGAGCAAACCCGACTAGCCGCCGAAGATCCACCGCGCTCCCAGAAGCGCCCAGAGAAGATAACCGAGAAACAGTGCAACGGTCGTGAGGCAACCGATTCCCGCCTTTCCTGGCCCCGAAGCTCCCCGCATTTCGCCCCACCAAAAACCCGCCGCCGGTGCAGCCAGACAAATTGCCAGCGCGACGACAATGAACCAGCGGCCATCCATCGGCCAGATCGCGAGGATCAAAGGCACGATCGCGATTGGAACGACCAGCCAACCGAGCAGCGCCGCCTTTCCTCGAGCCGTGGCCATTTACAAGGCGGCAGCCGAACGCCACGAAACCCGCTCGTAGATCTGCTCCAGCGTCAGTTCGCAGCCGATGCCGCCGAGATAGATCACGTCCTCCGGTTGCGTCCAGCGCATGATCTCCCAGTTCCGCCCGACGCGCCGATAGACGGTCACTTCCATCCGTTCCTGCTCGACGATGCAATAATGCTGGAGCGAGTCGATCCGGAGATAAGCCGCGCGCTTTTCCCGAAGGTCGGTCGCTTTGGTAGAAGGCGAAATCACTTCAAAAATCACCGCCGGATATTCGCGAAAGTAGGCGTCGCGTTCCATCTCGGGCTGACAGGCGACCTGGACGTCCGGGTAATAATAAGTCAGCTCACAGTTCGGCAGCGTGGGCGGGATCTTGACCTTCATGTCGGAGCCAAAAGGTTCGCACTTCTTTCCCCGAAGCTGATGGTGCAACTCTCCGCGAAGGTTTCCGGAGATGCGCTCGTGATCCACGCTGGCCGCCGACATCGCGAAGACGCGGCCTTCCACGTACTCGTGTTTGACGTCGGCGACCTTCTCCGCCTCGAGGTATTCCTCCGGACCAATCCAAAGGAGGCTTTCTCGCGCGACGCTCATGGCGGGCAGCGTAGAAGGCGTGCTGGCCGGCGTCAAACTAGCCCCGAGCTGGGCGGTGAACTTGCGCGGCGACTTTATCGGCAGCGCATTCGGTAAGATAAAGCCGGTCGCGTCTTTGCGGGGCTGCCCTCACGAGATCGCCTTTCGGATCAAGGCAAACACGTAGTTCCCCAACGAGACGTTGACCGCGACCAATATGATCGTCCACCAGCAGCCGACAATCAGTCGGAGGAGCCAGGACCTAAGACTCCATGAAAGCCAGAATCCAAGCGGCACGCAGGCCACAGCGGCTACGTAGAGTGCAGGGAACGTGATCCAGTCAGCAGGTCGGTTTGGGTAATGCGGTACACACCACCAGCCATAAGCTGACGAGGCGATTAGCAGGAGTGCTGGGGAGAGTACCAGCGGCAATCTGCGGCAGTGCGACGCACTGCGTCTGAGAGGTTTCGAAAGTACTTCGGAGTCCATCTCTCGTAGAATCTCCACACTTCAGGATGCACTATATCGCCGGACCGTGAACTTGCGCGGCCACTTTCAACCGGAGCGCGTTCAGCGCGATGAAACCGGTGGCGTCGTTCTGGTTGTAAGCCTTCGTCGGATCCGCCTCCATGGTGGCGATGTGCGGATTATAGAGGCTCAGCGGCGACTTCCGGCCCGCAGCGATAATGTTGCCCTTGTAGAGCTTCATGCGAGCGATGCCGGTGACGTGTTTTTGTGTCTCAGTGACGAGCGCCTGCAGCATCTCGCGCTCGGGAGCAAACCAGAAGCCGTTGTAAACCAGTTCCGCGTATTTTGGCATCAGCGAATCGCGGAGA
Source organism: Chthoniobacteraceae bacterium (assembly GCA_036388515.1). Classification (GTDB taxonomy): domain Bacteria; phylum Verrucomicrobiota; class Verrucomicrobiia; order Chthoniobacterales; family Chthoniobacteraceae; genus Chthoniobacter. The sequence continues at coordinate 6,957 of DASVRR010000197.1, forward strand.
TGCATCACCTCGCGATCCATGGTCAGCGACTCGATCTGCCGATGCGCAAACTGCAGGATCGCGCCGCCTGGCGTCTCGTAAACTCCGCGCGATTTCATCCCCACGAAGCGATTCTCCACCATATCCACCCGACCGCAGCCGTGCTTTCCTCCCAGCTTATTCAGCACGCGCATGATCCACAGCGGTGAGAGCAGCGCGTGATTCTCCGAGTTGTAAACCGTGCCGTCATTCTTCCCGAGCTCCTGCAGCAGCGCATCGATGTCGTGGTAGCCGATGCCGGTGCAATTTCCTTCCTCGAAAAGCAGCTCCACGTGCTCCGCTTTGTCCGGCGCTTCTTCCGGAGAAACGCTGAGCACATACATGTCGCGCGCCTTCTCCGCGCTGGCGTCAAACCACGGATCTTCCAGAATGCCGGCCTCGAAGCTGATGTGCAGGAGGTTCCGATCCGACGAGTAAGGTTTCTTCGCGCTGGCCTGCACCGGGATCTTCTTTTCCTCGCAATACGCGATCATCTCCGCCCGTCCGGGGAACTGTTCCCGATACCGATCCTGCCGCCACGGCGCGATGCACTCCAGCTCGGGCGCGAGCGCCGCTGCGGTCAGCTCGAAACGCACCTGATCGTTCCCCTTGCCAGTCGCTCCGTGCGCGATCGCATCGGCGCCTTCGCGTTTGGCGATTTCCACCATGCGCTTCGCAATGCATGGGCGGGCGATCGAAGTGCCGAGAAAATATTGCCCTTCGTAAATCGCGCCCGCCTGGAGCATAGGGAAGATGTAATCGCGCGCGAATTCCTCCCGCAGATCGTCGATGTAAATCTTGCTCGCGCCGGTGCGCAGCGCCTTTTCTTCCAGGCCATCGAGCTCATCCTCCTGACCCACATCCGCGCAAAAGGCGATCATCTCCGCGTCGTACGTTTCCTTGATCCAGGCGAGCAGCACCGACGTGTCGAGACCACCGGAATAGGCGAGGACGATTTTCATAAGCGCGCCTTTCTATCTACGGCCTTTGGTTCGCGCAACCGTCCTGCTAATTCCCTTCGCTCGCGCCGAACGCGGCGCCCTTTCTTCCCCACCATGAGCGACCTCGAAGACGGACTCCGCAAAGCGGGAATCGCCATGGCGGAGCGGCATCTTTTCCTCTGCATCGGTCCGGATTGCTGCCGCTCGGAGGAAGGTGAAGCGCTCTGGAACTATGTGAAGAAACGCGTGAAAGAGAGCGGGCTGCGGGCGATGCGGACGAAAGCCGGTTGCTTCCGGATCTGCACCGCCGGGCCGTGGCTGGTCGTCTATCCGGAAGGCGTCTGGTATCCGCAGGTCACGCCGGAGCGCTTCGAACGGATCCTCCAGCAGCACCTTCTCGGAGGCGAATGCGTCGCCGAATGGGTGATCGCGAGGAACGACTTCAAGCCTGCCGGCGAGCTTCCATAGCGGCCGCTGGAGGCAGGATGGCGCGGAGTTCCTCAAGCCGCTGCTCGATCTCGGCCGATGGCCAGGAAGCCGTGCGAATCGCCCACCAAAGCTGGGGAATCCCGCGCGGGACGACCAGCCGCTGCTCGAGCAAAGCAAGGATCTCCGGGCGCTCGTAACCTTCCAGAAAGGCACGCGCGGTCGGCAGCCACGCCGCCCGGGCGATCCGGCCGATCACGTCCTGGAGGAAGACGAGCAGATCATCCGCGTGACGTTCCTCCGCTCCGGTCGCCGGATCGTGCGTGACCTCGAAGTCGATCAGTCGCGCACGATCGGTCTTCGGTTCATACACGAAGTTCCCCGCGTGCGAGTCGCCGTGCGACCAAAGTCCCCGCAGCGGCGGCACGGTGAACGCATGCGCGCGCCGGAGCTCGCGCCCAGCCGCCGCCGCCATCGCTGGAGTCAGCGTGCCGGCATCGAGGTAAAAGGCGAGGCCGACTCCGGGAACTTCCTCCGTGGCAATAGCGCGTGGTCCTTCGGTGAACGCCTGAAATTCGCCGCCGTGAAGATGGTGCAAACAGTTGATCTCCCAGCGTTGCCACGCGGCGGAATCGTCCAGCGCGCGCATTGGACTCCCGGCCAGCCGGAAGAATCTGTTGGCGCAGGCCATCATGGGCCGGGCAAACCAACGCCGGCGTTTGATCCAGAAGATGCGGCCATCTCGCACCTGCCGGGAAATGGAGTTCACTTTGATCCGCTCGGCAAAGCGGGCGGCAGCAGCGAGGAGCAAACTCATCGGGGACGCGAGCTTAGGGGCGGCTGGAGTCGTGACGGAAAAGAAAACATCCGCAGATTGCGGAGAAATCTTGGGGAGTGCTGGCCGTTAAATCTCGGGAAATCTGCGTAATCTGCGGACAAAAACAATTTGCGACCACCGTCTTCAAGGCCGCTTTTGACACCGCCAGTTCCGTCTCTGCTGGAGCAACTGTTTGCCTTCCCGGAGGCCGCCCGATAATTTGCCCCCGACCTTTTCATGATGCGCCCGCTCACTTCCCTCGTGCTCGTCAGCCTTTGCCTGGGCGCGTTCACCGCGTCAGCTGCGCCGAGCGGAAAGTCGCAGAAACGCCGGGCGCACACCGCCAGCCGAGTGGCGGATGCGGAGTCGCAAACGCGCGCTCTCCGGCGCTCGCTTTTCCGCACCACGAGTCCGCAGATCTTTGACGCCTCGCCGCAGCAGGCTCCGCATGCGGTCCGCCATGCGCATAGCGCGCCGCGGCTGGTCGTGCCTCCATCCATCCGGCCGGCGCGTCCGCTTTTCCAGCCAGCTCCGGTGCGAACCAGCATTCGGCCCGAGGCAAGCGGCGCCCTGACGCTTCAGCCTACGACATTCACTCCGTACGATCGCTATCTCGGCACCGTCCGGAACGTCATCGCAAACCTGGACGAGCGGCCAGCGGACATGGTCACCGCCTGCCGACTGATGCGCGAAGGTCGAGGTTTCCGTTATGCGGCTCGCGATCCGTATCGAGCTGATCCGCCGGCGGTGACCGCCGCCAAGCGAGCTGGCGATTGCAAGTCGAAGGCGCTCTGGCTCTACAACCATCTCGGTGATCCGCAGGCGCTCTACGTCATCGGCAAGCTGCAAAAACGTTCCCGAGCCAGTCACGCCTGGGTTTATTGGCGGCACAACGAGCGCTGGTGGATTCTCGATCCCACCGACAGCGTCTCGCCGATCGCGGCGGACAGCGTTTCGCCCACGCGCTACGTCCCATATTACTCCTACAACCGCGCGGGAACCTTCCGGCACAAGGCGACGAGTTTGCTCCTGAACGCCTCTGGGAGCACCGAGCAAGCCGCCAGGGTCGCCGGCAAAAGCGTCCGCTAAAGTCCGTCAGCCGGTGGTCCGCAGGCCGCTGGCGATGGCGTTAATGGAAAGCAGGAGATCGGGGAGCATTTGCTCGGCCTTGGTTTCTTCCCCGGCGGCACGAAGAGCGCGCCAGCGCCGGAGCAAACTGATCTCCTGGAGGTGCAGCACGCGGAGCGCTTCGGCGCGGAGCTGGAGCGTCTTGAACATGCGCGGCCGCCGATCTGCCATGGCGCTGCCGCGGAGCTTTTCCAGCATGCTTTGCGTGAGCTGCCACTCGTCGAAAATAAGGGTCAGAAAGCGCTCGCGGAGCACGGGATCTTCCACCAGCTCGGCGTAGGCGCGCATCAGTTCGAGATCGGTGCTGGCGATGCTGGATTCGATGTTCGTGAGGACGTAGTGGAGGAAAGGCCAGGAGCGTGAATGCAGCGGGCCTTTCAGTTGCTCCAGTTCCTCCTCGCTGAGTTCGCTCAAGCCCGAACCGGCGCCAAACCATCCCGGGACGTAAAACCGCGCCTGGCTCCAGCTAAAAACCCACGGAATGGCGCGTAGATCCGCGAGCGTCGGTTTGCCGCTGCGTCGGGAAGGACGCGAGCCGATCCGGCTGTGTTCGAGCGCGTCGATCGGCGTGGCCTGCCGGTAAAAGGTGATGAAATCCTCCCCATCGAGGAGGCGGCGGTAGGCGCGCTGGCTGGATTTCGCGAGCCGCTCGACGATGGGCGCGAGTGCATGCAGCGCGGGTTCTTCGCCCTCGTGGCGAACGGTGGTGGCGGTCACGCCGGCGACGAGGAGTTCCAGGTTGAAAGTCGCGGTCGGCAAATTGCCAAACTTCTGCGCGATGGTTTCGCCCTGCTCGGTGAGCCGGATATCGCCGCCGAGTGAAGCCGCCGGGAGTGCTTCCAGAAAGCGGTGCGTCGGGCCGGCGCCGCGCGAGATGGTGCCGCCGCGGCCGTGGAAGAAACGCAGGCGGACGCCGGCTTCACGACCCAATGCCGCCAGTCGGGACTGGGCTTTTTGCAAAGCCCACTGGCTCGCGACGATTCCGGAATCTTTGTTGCTGTCGCTGTAGCCGACCATGACTTGCTGGGTCAGCGGCAACTTCTCGCGTCCCCAATTCCAGGAAAGAAACTCCAGGCTGCGCCGCGTCATTGCGCCTTCGAGGAAAGCCTGCAAAATCGCCGGCGCGGTCTCCAGATCATCCAGCGTTTCGAACAACGGGACGACCGGAAGAACGCAGACCGGGCCTTCCGGAAGCATCCGCGTGAGACCGGCTTCGCGCGCCAGCAGATAGACCGCCAGCAAATCCGAGAGCCGGCGCGTCATGCTGATGATCAGCGCGCCGACGCCATCCGCACCGTACTGCGCGAGATGCGCGGCGAGCACGCGGAAGCAGCTCAGCACGGCATCCGCATCCGGTCCAGCGGAGGCGCTGGGATGCAGGAAAGGTCGGGGCGATTGGAGTTCTTTCTCCAGAAAGCGCAGGCGCTCGGTTTCGCTCCAGTCCTCCCAATCGCTTCCATCCAGCCCGGCGGCGTTCATCAGTTGGGTCAGCGCTTTGGCGTGGACGACGGAGTTTTGCCGTACGTCCAGCTGCGCAAGGTGGAAACCGAAAACCTGGACGGCGCGCATGACGGGACGCACATCGTTTTCCGCCAGGCGATGCGCGCCAATCTCACAAAGCGAGGCGTGAAGCGTCCGGAGATCCGCCGCGAGTTGTTCCGAGTGGAGATAAACTCCGGTGCCTTCCCGGATTTGCGCTCCGTGATGCGGAGCAATTTCGATCGGCAACCGCGCGACCAACAGCTCCACGTATTGCCGCCACGGTTCTTCCCGATTGGTCGCCAGGATGGAGCGACCAATCTCGCCCAGCTCGCCGGCGAGCTTCTCCAGATGAGCCGCGAGCGACGGCGGCGGCGGTTGCATCCACGCGGAAAGGCTCAGCTTCTCGACCAGGCCGCTGAGCTGCCGATACAGGACCACGAAGGCATTCGTCCGCAGCCGGCGCAACGTCTCGGCGGTGACTTCCGCGGTGACGCCGGGATGTCCATCGCGATCACCGCCGACCCAGGTGCCGAAGCGCACTTGCGGAAGCTTGTCGCCGTCGGCCAGCAGCGCGGGATCGAGTCCGGCGGCGTTCCAGGCGAGCCGCAGCCGCGCATCGAGTTCCGGCAGCGCGGCGGGGAAAACTTCGCGCAAGTAGTGCATGACGTTGCGGCGTTCGTCGGAAAGCGTCGGTTTCTCCAGGAGGATCTCGCCGCTGCGCCAGAGCCGCTCGAGCGCGGCTTTGGCTTTTTCCCGGACGAGCGCGGCTTCGGAAGGCGTGACGGCGCCGCGTTCGCGGGCTGCGATCAGGGAGTAAAGTTCGCGATGTTGATCGAGGACCGCGAGGCGTTTTGCCTCAGTGGGATGCGCGGTGAGCACCGGCTCGACGCGCACTTTCGCCAGAGCCGCGGCGATCTGCGGGCCGGTGACGCCTGCCTGATGCAGCCGCGCCAATTGTTCGCCCCAGAGTCCGCGTTCCGCGCTCAATCCTTCGCTGATCTCGCGCAGCCCGCGCATCTCGGCGGCGGTGTTTTCCTCCACCATGTTCAGGAGCTGGAAGGCGATGGAATAAACCAGGCCAAGCTGCGGCGGCAGATCTTCGATTTCCTCCTGACTGGCGACCTGGCCAAACCACGGCAGATGCGTCGCCAGCTCGTCGAGGCCCAGCTCGTCGAGGACTTCGCCGAGGCACTCGATGAGGAACCTCAGATCGTGATCGATTTTTTCGAAGCCGATCCCGACGTAATCCGGTGCGGAATTTCCCTGCATAAATGTTTTCCCTGCGCGTGTTCTGGCGGGCGCGGAAGAACCGGGCAAGCAAAACCGCGCATCGTGCGGCGACTGGCTCGCGCGGAGATAAATGCGCTTTCGTTTTCAGGCCGCCGGCGCATCTTGCGCGACACTTCCCATGACCCGCTCTTCCTTCGCCCTGGCTCTCCTGCTGCCGCTCGCGGCCGCACTCGCGCAGACTCCTTCCACTCCAGCTCCAGCGGTCCCGCCAGCGCCGTCGGAGTTGAAGACGCTCGTGGGAAAACTCGATCTCCAGGACGGCGATACGCATGTTTTCCTCGGCGACTCGATCACCCACCAATGCCTCTACACGCAATATGTGGAGGATTACTTTTACACGCGGTTTCCCCGCCGCCGGATTCGCTTTCACAATGCGGGCGTCGGCGGAGATCGCGCGGCGGATGCGTTGACGCGGTTTGAGGAAGACGTGGCGGTTTATAAGCCGAAAACCGTGACTGTGCTGCTGGGGATGAATGACGGCAGTTACCGCGACTTCGATCAGGCGACGTTTGCGACTTATCAACGCGGGATGAACGCCGTGCTGGACAAGATTGCGGCGCTCGGCGCGACAGCGGTGCCGATGACTCCGACGCTCTTCGATGCGCGTGCCAAGCGGATGCGCAATGACCTGAACGAGCCGCGGAACACTTACTACAACGGCGTGCTCGCGCTTTACGGCGCCTGGCTGCGGGAACAAGCGGAAGTCCGCGGGCTCGGCTTCGTGGATATGTGGTCGCCGCTGACCGCGATCACGCTGCGGGAGCGCAAAACAGATCCGCGCTTCACGATGATCCGCGATGGGATTCATCCGGAAGCGGTCGGACAGGCGGTGATGGCGATGGCGGTGATCGACGACATGGTCGAGCGCTCGGTTGTCTCGGAGATCGTCGTCAGCAAGACGGCGGAAGCTTTCCAGGCAAAAGCCACGGGAGGCGCGGCCCCGACGGTGGAGAAAAGCGGTGAAGGGTTGAGTTTCATTTTTACCTCGGAAGCGTTGCCTTGGGTTTTGCCGATCGATGCGGCGAAGGCGATCCCGCTGACGAATTTCGTGAGCCGGTTTAGCAGCGAAAAACTGATTGTGGCGCAGCTGGCGGAAGGAAATTACGCGCTGAGCATCGATGGAGTGCAGATCGGCGCTTTCAGCGCGGCGGACTTGGCTCGCGGAATCGAACTCGGCGGGAACGAAAAGACACCGCAATATCAGCAAGCGGTCCAAGTGACGCTGCTCAACAAGCAGCGCAACGATCAGTTTTACCATCCGCTGCGGGATACTTATGGGCAGCTGAAAGGCAAGCGGCGCGACCTCGCGAGGATCAAGAGCGCGCCGGGCGCAGATCCCGCGGTGCTGGAGGCAAAGCAGGCGGAATTCGACCAGTGGTATGCCGGGCAGAAAAGCACGGTCGCTGAGCTGCTCGCCGGTGCGCGGAAGATCGAAGATCGGATCTACGAGCTGAACCAACCAAAGCAACGGAAGTACGAACTCGTGCCGGTGCCGGTCCGCCAGTAGGTGGCTCCAGCAAGGTTCGCCGCGGGCGAACACGCCGTTGTTTTCCGCTCCCGCTGGAGGAACCGCGCATTGGCTCCCCGCTGGACCCGCCTGTTCCGGTCTTCCAGCCGCCCGCGCTAATTTCATCCCGATCAAAAACCATGGAAGCACTGGCGCTTTCCCCGATTCGCGCTAAGAAAACTTCTCTTCCCCTCCTCATGCACTTTATGCCCCGCTGCGTTCCTGCCTCCCTTACCGTCCTCGCTTTCCTCACCCTGGCTGCTGCTTCGGCCATGGCCGCGCCTGCTCCGACGCGTTCGGAAGACGAGATCCTGAAATCCGTCAAGGTTCCCGCGGGTTTCACCGCCACGGTGTTCGCAATGCCGCCGACTCTCGGTTACCCGACGGCGGTGAGCGCGACGCCGGACGGCGTGCTGTTTGTTGCGGTGGACGAAAACGGTTCGCTCGACGCCAAACCAAAACGCGGCCGCGTCTTCCGTTGCATCGACACCGACAACGACGGCAAAGCGGATAAGCTCGACGTCTTCGCCGAGATGGATAGCCCGCGCGGACTGATCTGGGATGGATCGAGCGGCACCGGCGCGGGAACGCTCTACGTCATGTATCCGCCAAACCTGACGGCCTTCACCGACACGAACGGCGACGGCAAGTCGGACAAACAGGAAGATCTGATCACCGGATTGGGCTTTGATCTGCAGTTCCGCGGCGCGGATCACACCACGAACGGAATCCGCCTCGGGATCGACGGCTTCATCTACATCGCGGTCGGCGATTACGGCTTCACCAAGGCAGTGGCGAAAGATGGCACCACGCTTTCCATGCGCGGCGGCGGCATCGTGCGCGTGCGACCCGACGGCACCGGTTTTGAGATCGTCTCCGAGGGTCAGCGGAACATTTACGACATGGCGATCAGCCCCACGCTCGACCTTTTCACCCGGGACAATACCAACGATGGCGGCGGCTGGGATGTGCGGCTCTCGCACGTGCCCGCCGGAGCGCACATGGGCTACCCGACGCTCTTCAAAAACTTTCCGGAAGAAATCATTCAGCCGCTGGCGGTGCTCGGCGGAGGATCACCCACGGGAGCGCTTTGGCTGGATGAACCCGGACATCAAAACGGTCTCTACACCGTGGAATGGGGCCGGAACGCGATCATGTATCACGCGCTCACGCCGCAAGGAGCCGGCTGGAAATCGACTCAGCAAGACCAGCAGGAATGGCTGAAGATGAACCGGCCGACGGACTTCGATGTGGATGCTGCCGGACGCCTTTACGTGGCGAGCTGGGAAGGGGCAACTTACACCTACAACGGGCCGAACGCCGGCTACGTGCTGCGACTGGTGAAAACGGATCTCAAGAATCCGGCGATTTCCGATTTCAAGAAATACACGGACGCCCAGTTGGTCCAGGGACATTCCTCGCCGAGCGGGGTCATCCGCCAGGCAGCACAGCGCGAACTCCTGCGCCGCGGAGCAAAACCCGGAGTCACCGATGGCCTGCAAAAGATCGCGTCTGCCCAAGGCAATCTGCCTTCCCGGATTGCCGCCCTGGAAACCCTGAGGCAGATCGGCGGCGCGGGTGCGATTCCGGCGATCACGCAACTGATGGCGGATGCAGCGCTCAAGGAAAGCGTCGTCCGGACGCTCGGGAATGACGCCCGCCTGGCGAAGTCGATTCCCACGGCAACGCTGGCTGCGACGCTTGCGGATGCCAATCCGCGAGTTCGTGCGGCGACGATCACCGCGCTCCGGCGTCTCGGGAAAGCCGACGCAGCAGCCGCGATTCTTCCGCTCGTGGCAGACGCCGACGCGGTTATCTCGCACCTGGCGATCGGCGCCCTGCGGGAAATGAAAGCGCATCAGGTTTGCCTGGCGGCTCTGAATTCCTCCGAAACCAAAATCCAGGCGGGAGCGCTCCGGGCGCTGCACGGAATCTACGATCCGGTGGTCGTGGACGGTTTGATCGCGCGGCTCCCGAACGCCCAAGGAGAGCTTCGCCGCGGAGTTTTGAATGCGCTTTGCCGCCTCGCCAACCAGGATGCGCCTTACCTCAGCCCCAAGGAATGGTGGAACACGCGCCCGGATACGAGCGGACCGGTTTACAAACCCACGCGCTGGGCGGCCTCGGAGAAAATCGAAACTTTGCTCCGGAAGGAAGTGGACGCTGCCAAGGTGGAAGACGCGGCGTGGCTCGTTCAGCGGATGTATCTCACGAAGGTGAATGTGCCTGGCTTGACCGAACTGATGCTGAGTAAGGCGGGTTCCGACTCCGCGTCGAAGATCAAGGCGGTGGAAGGAATGTTTCGGCCGGACGATTCGCTCCCCGGGGGAGCAATCGCGACCTTGCAGGCGATCGCGATCGACGAGAAGGAAACTCCGGACTTCCGGGCAAAGGCGCTCCGGCTGATCCAAAAGGCCAGCCAAAGTTCCTTTGACGCCGCAATCGCTGCCTTTGCTCCGCTCGCGGGGCAGGTCATCGGCCAGCCGGCACTCTCCGCAGTTTTCGAAGACTTCACCCGGGACGGCAAGAACGCCAAAAACATTGGCACGCTGGCGCGGTTTGCCCAGGAAAACGATCCGGGCAAACGGGCGCTCGCGCAGACGATCCTGGTGAACCTCGCCACGAGTTCGTTGGTGAAGGGGAAGGAAAAGGAAAACGCGGAGCAAGCCGTCCAGGCTGCTTGGGCCAAACCGGAAACTGCCGCCAGCTTGCTCGGGGTAATCGCCCGGACCAAATCCCAATCGATGGCGGACCAGGTGCGTGCTCACCTGAAGGATCCAAACAACACCGTCGCCGAGGCGGCGCTTTATGCTTACCAGAGCCTGGGACTCAAGGACGGCGCAGCGCCCGTGCAACAAATCGGCGGGATGAAATACGAGGAAGTCCTCGCCGCCGTCAGCAAAGGCGGGGACGCAGTAAAAGGGCAGGAAGTTTATCTCCGCGCCGGCTGCATCGCCTGTCACACGACTACGGCAGACGAGCCGCCGAAAGGCCCGATGCTGGCCCTTGCCGCGAAGATCTACGATCGCCCGGCGATGACGGAGTCGATTCTCAAACCGAACGCCAAGCTCGCGCAAGGGTTTGAAAGTGCGTGGTTCAAGACGAAGAAAGGTGAACAGATCGAAGGTTTTGTCACCCGGGAGGGCGGCGATTCAGTCGATGTGCGGAACATTGTCGGGCAAACCGTGACGGTGGAAAAAGGCGACATCGCCGAGCGCGGAGCGCGTGAGCAATCGATGATGCCGGAAGGTTTGATGGCGGGATTCACTCCGCAGGAGCTGGCCTCGCTCCTGGCCTACCTGGAGTCGCTGAAAGGCAAATAGCCTTACCCGGACGCGCTCGAGAATTCTGTTTGGTGCACATCGTGGGTGTGCGTAGATTCGACACCCTTTTACCTGTATGGCTCTCTCGTTTGCGAACCGCTTCAATGCCGACCTGCTCGACCAAAACTACGAGCAATGGCGGAAGGATCCTGAATCCGTCGATGGAACGTGGGCGGCGTTCTTCGAAGGATTCGAGTTGGGTTCTGTGGCGTTCAAGAAGAACGGCACCAATGGAGCCAGCGCGCCGGCGCCGACGGAAGACCCGGGAACCGCAGACGCGCCCTTGCAGACGCGAGTGGACGGATTGGTTTACGCCTATCGCACGCTCGGCCATACGATTGCGCAGCTCGATCCGCTCTCGGCGGAGCGCCCGCAGAATCCGCTGCTGAGTCTGCGTGAGCTCGGCTTCTCCGAGAAGGATCTGGACGTCACGGTCAGCTCGAAGTTTTACCTCGGCGGCCAGATCATGAAACTTCGGGAGATGATTGCTTCGCTGGAGGCAATCTACTGCGAGCACATCGGCGCGGAGTTCATGCACATCCAGAATCCGCGGGTGCGGAATTGGGTGCGGGAAAGGATCGAAGGCCGCGCTGAGGGATTTCAGGTCACTCCGGAAGTGCAGAAGCGCATCCTGCGGCAGCTGGTGAAGGTCGAGAGTTTCGAGCGTTTCCTGCACACCAAATATCAGGGGCAGAAGCGCTTTTCACTTGAGGGCGCCGAGTCGCTGATCACCGCGCTCTACGGCATCCTGGAAAACTGTCCGCCCCGCGGCGTGGAGGAAATCTGCATGGGCATGGCGCACCGCGGGCGCTTGAGCGTGATCGCGGAATTCCTCCGCAAACCTTACAAGTGGATGTTCGCCGAGTTCTCGGAGAACTACATTCCGAAGACGGTCGCGGGCGACGGGGACGTGAAGTATCACCTGGGTTACGTCACCACTCGGAAACTAAAGATCGGCGGCGAAGTCGAAGTGCGGCTTTCCGCAAATCCCAGCCATCTCGAGGCGGTCAACCCAGTCGTTATGGGCATGGCCCGGGCCCGGCAGCGCATCCGGAAAGACTCCGATGATCGCCGCAAGTGCATCGCGGTCCTCATTCACGGCGACGCCGCTTTCGCCGGACAAGGCATCGTCGCGGAGACGCTGAATATGTCGCAGCTTCAGGGCTACCGGATCGGCGGCACGATTCACATCATCGTGAACAACCAGATCGGCTTCACGACCTTGCCTGCGGATGCTCGCTCGACCACCTATGCAACGGATGTCGCGAAGATGATCGAGGCGCCGATTCTGCATGTGAACGGCGATGATCCGATTGCAGTTCGCTTTTGTGCCGAGCTTGCGCTCGAGTTCCGGCAGACGTTCAAGCGCGACGTCGTGATCGACATTTATTGCTATCGACGCTTTGGCCACAACGAAGCGGACGATCCTGTTTCGACCCAGCCGACGATGTATGCAGACATCCACACGCACCCGAGCGTTGGGACGCTTTTTGAGAAGTCGCTGGTCGCTTCCGGAATCATCACGCAGGAGGAAGCCGACGCGCTGGAGCACGAAATGGCGGACCGCCACGAGAGAGCGCTCGCTGACGTAAAAGCCGCCGAACAAGACCAATCGATCAACAGCTTCACCGGCTCCACCGCGGACCCGCAGCCGGTTTACTCGCACGCGCCTGTCGCCACGGGCGTTCCCAAGGAGCAGCTGGCAAAAATCGTCAAAGCTCTGACGACGGTTCCGGAAGGTTTTGCAGTCCAGCCAAAGTTGAAAAGCTTTCTCCTGGAAAGGCGCGCCAAGGCATGGGCGAACGGAGGCCCTTTCGACTGGTCTTACGCCGAGGCACTCGCCATGGGATCCTTGCTGGCGGAAGGAATCCCGGTGCGTCTGAGTGGACAGGACTGCCGCCGCGGCACATTTAGCCAGCGCAATAGTTATCTGTACGATCAGCGAACCCGGGAGCGGTATTGCCCGCTCAAAAACGTGGATCCGGAACAGGCGCAAATCTGTATCTATAATTCTCTCCTCAGCGAGTCGGGCGTGCTTGGGTTTGATTACGGCTATTCGCTGAACTATCCAGACATGCTCTGCATGTGGGAGGCGCAATTCGGCGACTTCGCGAACGGCGCGCAAGTCATCATCGATCAGTTCATTGTCTCCGCAGAATCCAAGTGGCAACGGCCGAGCGGGATCGTGCTGCTGCTTCCACACGGCTATGAAGGCCAGGGTCCGGAGCATTCCAGCGCCCGGCTTGAGCGTTTCCTCCAGCTTTGCGCGGAAGATAACATCCAGGTCTGTAATCTAACGACTCCCGCGCAATATTTCCACGTGCTCCGCCGGCAGATGAAGCGCGCTTTCCGCAAGCCGCTCGTGCTGATGACCCCGAAGAGCATGCTGCGTCTGGAAGCCGCCGCTTCGAAGATCGAAGACTTCACGGACGATTGTTTCCACGAAATCCTGCTCGGTCCCGTGAAGGAAAAGCCGGACCGCATCAAGCGCGTCATCTTCTGCAGCGGCAAGGTGTACTACGATCTGCTGAAGTTCCGGGAGGAGAACCAGATTCAGAGCAGCGTAATCGTCCGCGTGGAGCAGCTCTATCCGCTGGACGAAGCGCAGATCAAAGCCACGCTCGCGCAGTTTCCCAACGCCAAGACTTTCATCTGGTGTCAGGAAGAATCGCAGAACATGGGCGCCTGGAACTTCATTGGCTGGCAGCTCCGACGGCTGCTCGACACCTATCTGTGGTATGCAGGTCGGGCCGCGAGCGCCAGTCCGGCGGTCGGCTCCTTGGCCGCGCACAAGAAAGAGCAACAGCTCATCATCCAGGACGCGTTCAGCCTGGGTTAGGTGCGCGGAAGATTCCGGGATTCAGATTGAATTCTCCTCTCGCACCGCGAACTCTCCCCACGCTCGCGTCCTGAAGCGTCCCTTTCCCCATGTCGTTCGAAATCAAAATCCCTGCGGTCGGCGAATCCATCACCAGCGGTCTCCTTTCCACCTGGCACAAAGAAGATGGGTCCGCTGTTCAAGCGGGTGAAGCTTTGCTGACGCTCGAAACGGACAAAGTTTCCACCGAGATCGCGGCCGAGAAGGCGGGCACCTTGCGGATTAAAGCCCCGGCCGGTTCTGAGGTGAAGATCGGCGAGGTCGTCGGCGAGATTGAGGAAGGCGGCGCTGCAACCGAAAAGACGGCCAGCCAGCAGCCGGACGACAAATCCGATCGTCCGAAGGGGAAAAGCAAGGTCGAGAAGCCGGCACCGATTCAGCCGAAAACGCCCGCGACCACGGTGCCCGACGCGCCGAAGCAGCCAGCCACACCACCGACGGCGCCTTCAGCGGCTCCGTCCGGCTCGTCGAGCATCTCCACGGCGGTTGCGGCGGCAAATGAATCGCTTTCCGTGGTTTCGGAGAATCTCGCCGTCGTCTCCACCGAAGGCCGCAGCACCCGGAAGAAACTCTCCCCTTTGCGCCGGAAAATCGCCGCGCAACTCGTGATGGCGCAGCACACCGCGGCCATCCTCACGACCTTCAACGAGGCCGACATGAGCGCGGTGATGCAGCTCCGCAGCGGCATGCAGGAAGCATTCACCAAGGAGCATGGCGTGAAGCTCGGCTTCATGTCCTTCTTCATCAAAGCCGTGGTCAGCGCGCTCAAGGCCGTGCCGTCTGTGAACGGGCGGATGGACGGCGAGGACTTCATCCAGAATCACTACTACGACGTCGGCGTGGCGGTCGGCACCGAGCGCGGTCTGATCGTTCCAGTGATCCGCGATGCGGATCAAAAAAGCTTTGCGGACATCGAGCGCGACCTCGTCGGCTACGCGCAGAAGGCGCGCGAAGGGAAGATCAAGATCGAAGATCTGAGCGGCGGCGTCTTCACCATTTCCAATGGCGGAATCTATGGCTCGCTGCTCAGCACGCCGATTCTCAATCCTCCGCAGAGCGGAATCCTCGGGATGCACAAGATCCAGGAGCGGCCGGTCGCGGAGAAGGGCCAGGCCGTCGTGCGGCCGATGATGTATCTCGCGCTGAGCTACGATCACCGCGTGGTCGATGGGAAGGAAGCGGTGACCTTCCTGGTGCGGGTGAAGGATTGCCTGGAGCAGCCATCGCGCTTGCTCCTGGACCTGTAAGTCAACGCTCGACTCCGGGGTTCCAGATCCCGCGTCGGCGCGGGTGAATTTGCGTTTGACTCACTTCGACGTGCCGCCGAGACTCCGCGCCCTTTCTTTATGCGCCATACCATCTCGGTCCTTGTCGAAAACAAGTTTGGCGTGCTGACCCGCATTGCCGGGATGTTTTCCGGGCGTGGCTTCAACATCGACTCACTGAACGTGGGGCCGACGCTGGACCCCTCGACCTCGCGCATGACCATCGTCGTCCGCGGCGACGACACCGTCCTCGAGCAGGTGACCAAGCAGCTTCACAAGCTGGTCGATGTGATCGAGATCGAAGATTACCGCGACGATGAAGTCGTGGAGCGCGAGCTGGTGCTGATGCGCGTGCGGGTGGATGCCAACACGCGCGCCGAGGTCATGCAGATCGGCGACATCTTCCGGGCGAAAATCATCGACGTGCAGATCAACAACCTGGCCATCGAGATCACCGGGAACGAATCGAAGATCGATAAGTTCGTGATGCTCATGGGGAAGTTCGGGATCATCGAACTGACCCGCACCGGCCGCTTGGCGCTGGCCCGCAAACCGCACTGAGCAGTTCCGCTAACGCGGAGAAACGAGCCTTGAAATCGCGGAGGAAATCTGCGCTTCGATCTTCAGCCAGTCGGCTGCGAGGCTCACCGGATCTCGCGGCCGGGATAGTATTCCACGTATGTTTCAGCATCGACGGCCTTCTTGAGTTCACGAGCAAGCCATTCTCCTTCGCGGTCATATGCTGCCCGATCAAGCGGCGCAGGATCTTCCGGGTCACGGCAAGAATACAGTGCCGTCCATTTCTCGAACCGTCGGACCACCGAGCGGGACAGCTTAAGGGAACCGTAGTCGTAGTTGGGATTGGTGCCATACGATCCGGGAAAGGAGATGCCCCAAACTCCCGAACCACCCCAGTCGGCTTCAACCCGCAGGAAACGAGAATAGCGAAACAGGTAGCGTTCCTGGATTCGTTGCCAGACCCGCTCCTTGTTCCCGGCTGTAACGTTGTCGAATACCGGGAAGTGTATGTCCCACAATTGCTTCTCCCAGTAGGCGCGCTTTGCCAGGAGAGACGCGGGCGAGATTAATTCCCGCTCGTCGATGTCAAATTCGCTCTCGTGAATCGCATAGACGCGGTAGTCGGTCGCTTCAACGCGGAGGCGCGAGCCTTGATAATCCGCAACAAAGATCAGCTGCCGATCCCGCTTCGTCATTTCTAAGCCCGGTTGGTGAGTTGGGTTGGGAAGATTCTCCCGGCCAAGGTTGGAGTGTTCGTATCTTTGGAAGTCGATGAATTGAAGGATCACCTCCGTGGGCCAGACATGATTGATCCTCGGGAGTTGTGCCTTATAGCGGACAATCAGGGAGTAATGGTCGGCAAAGATTCGCAGCCCATCCCCTTGACGATACAGCCCGGCGAAAGCGGCCAGTGGTTGCGGGATCTTCCTCAAGCGGATGTACCGACGGGTGTCATTTTCCATGGCCAAGATATCGTCGGGTTAGTCTTCCAGATTTATTCCGGAGCGCGGATGCAGTCGTCCGTGACGAATTCACCGGGGGCCGAATCGGGCAGCGGGAGGCCGGGCGGGGTGATGGGTTCGCCAGCTTTTTCCTTTGCGGCGAGTTGGAGATTGAGGGTGAGGAGGAAGGTGAGTGGGTCGGCACTCGGCGGCATGGCGTAGGCGGCGCGGACGGCGGTGTCGAGGCGGGTGTGGGCGTCGCGGAGTGAGTTGGCGCCGGGATCGTCGAGGGTGCGGTAGAGATCTCGCAGGGAATACTGCAGGCGCCCCATGACCTCGCGGCGCAAGCTGCGGAGGGCGACGGCGGCGGCGGCTACTTCGGCGATCTGGGCGTGCGTGGGAGATTGCGGCCAAGGGAAGGTGTCGAAGACGGTGTCGGAGGTGTAGCGGAAGTCGGCTTTGAGCGAGGAGCAGAGCGCTCTGAACCACGCGAAATGCAGGCCGCTTTGCAGGATGCCGAAGGAGTAGTCGTCAGGCAGGGCGATAATTACGAGCGAGCCATCGGGATGAATCTTGCGGCTGATAAACTCGAAGATCGGACGCTTCGTTACGCGGGAAATTGCGATGTAGCGCGGGACGCTATTGATCGCGGCCATTGTTCCCGGCATCCAATCGCGGAACTGCCACCAACGCGCGGCCATTCTGGTCCAGCGGGTGTTCTCTTTCCCTGTCAATACTTTCTCGGCTTCGGCTTTGGCAATGACAAGGGGCATTACGCGCTCCTTCACATGCTCGAACGGAATCGGATAGGCCCGCGCTGCAAACGTATCGCGCTTTGCGAAATCAATGATCCAGCGCGAGGGGCCATAGTCTTCCAGGAGGTCGCGCCCGATCATGTAAGGGAATAAAACGTCGCGGTTGCGCTGGTCGGCGCGGATCATTTCCGCAGCTTCGTTGGGCGTGAGAAAGAAACCCGCGTTTACGGGGTTCTGGCCCTGGTAGCACTTGTCCGCTCGCTCATTGGCCGCGAGCACCTGCGCGCCGGTGACATCGGTGCCGGCGGAGAGCGAGGAGTTGATGACGGGCAGCTCGAAGGTTTCCCATGGGCTGTCCACGGAGTCGCCGCGCTGGAAGGTGAGGCGGTGGGTCTGGCTCCGGGGAGCACACGCGTCCCGCGTGTTGGTTTCGGCGTCTCGCCGAAACGAACTTCCGGCGGTGTCTGGAGTCGAGGGCGCCTCCTCTCCGGCTGGGACGTCTGCGGAAGTTCGCGAAGGCGGGACGCCTTCGCCAACACGCGGGACGCGTGTGCTCCCCCGGGAGCTTCGCGTCCATGCTTTTCGCCCAGTTCACGATGCTCACATGCACTGCGGCGTCACCGCTCCAGACCTGTGTGGAGACCGCTTCGGTAATGACGCCGCTGTTTTCCACGAGATAGCCAAGGCTCGCCACGCGGCTCTCGTTTTGCCGGATCGTATTCGTGCCGACGAGGCCCGCGCGACCACCCGGCGGCAACGCATCGTGCGCGAGGCGAAACCAATGGGTGCAAAAATCGGCCATTTTCGGCACGCCGGGGAAACGAGTGTAGAGCCGTTGCGCGTAGTCGTGGCCGTGCTCTTTTGCGACGTAGCGGGAGCCGAGATACGGTGGGTTGCCGATGATTGCGTCGGCCTGCGGCCACTCGGTGAAAAGGGCGTCGGCGCAGAGGATCTGCGCGTCGAGATTGGCGAGCGGAAGCGGCTTCTCAAAGACGAGCAGGCCGTCGGCGTCTTCGGTTTTGCGGGCTTCGGCGAGTTCGAGTTCCTTTGCCAGCATGAGGGTGACGCGGGCCAGCTCGACGGCAAAGGGCACAAGATCGAGGCCGAAGAACTGGGTGAGGGCGATGGCCGAGACGAGGCGGTCGGGCTTTTCGCCGGCGTCGCGCAGGCGGACGAGGAGTTCGCGTTCGAGCCGCTTCATCTCGCGGTAGGCGACGTAGAGGAAATTGCCGGAGCCGCACGCGGGATCGAGCACGCCGAAACGCCGCAGCTCGCCGAGCAAGGCGCGGAGTTCGCCGAGCGTCTTCGCCGCAGCGATGCGCTCGCGCCACGGGCGGACGATGGTGGGGCCGACGACTTTCTGGATATCGAACTCGCTGGTGAAGTGCGCGCCGAACGCGTGACGCTCGGCTTTGTCCATGCTCGTCTGGAAAATGGTGCCGAAGATTTCCGGCTTGACCTGCGACCAATCGTGCTGCTGGGCGGCGTCGTGCAGCGCGTAGAGTTCGGCGTGCTTTAGCTCGATGGGATCGATGACGGCAAAGAGGCCGCCATTGAAGTAATCGACGTGCTGAAAGCGTCCGCCCTCGGCGCGACGCTCCGAGTTCATCTGGCGAAAGAGGCCGCCGAGCAGATCGAAGGAACTTTGGCCTTCCAGGCAATCCTGAAGCGTACGGGTGACGATGCTCTCGGGCAGCAAGCCGATGTCTTCGGAGACGAGCGCGACGAGGAGCTGGAGGATGAAGCGTTGGGCGCGCTCGCGTGCGACGCCGCGGAAGACGAGATCGCGGAAGACGCCGGCGAGGATGTCCGCAGCCTTGCGGGTGACGGCGACGCGGTTATTCCCGAAGATCGGCCGCGCCGGATGGGGAAAGAGGAAGGCGAGGGCGTTGGGATTCTCCGGAAGGTCGCGCAGCGTGAGGCGTTCGACGGGATCGAAGAGCTGGGTGTTGAAATCGTAGATCCAGAACTCGTCGAAGTTGCAGAGGATGACGTAGGGCGGGCGGTGCGGGACGATGTGCGTCCAGTAGTCGAAGGTCTGGTCGTAGTGTTTCTCCAGATGCTGGCCGCGTGATTTCATCTCGATGAGGACGCGCTCTGGCCAGAGGAGATCGGCGAATTTCTTGCCGCCTTTCGCTTTCGCCGCGCCTTCGCCTTGGATGAGTTCGAGTTGCGCGGAGCCGGGTTTCTTCGCGATGCGGAACTCGAGCGTCGCGCCCGCTTCATTCACGCCGCGGTGCCCGAGCGCGCGGAAGAAATGATCCAGGAAAAGCTGGGCCTCGCCTTTTTCGTCGCCCTTAAGCGAGCGGGCGAAGGCGGCGAAATCGGTCAGGGACGAGCGCAGTTCGGCCGTAGGCACGGAGCAGGAATGGCAGCCGGCAAAGGCGTGGCAAGGCCGGAATGCGGGGATCGGGAGAATGTCGATCCGTTCGTCCTGCGACGGGGAAAGTTTGGAATCAATGGGCTAACCCCGGCTAGCGCTTGCGGTCAGGCCGCACTCAGCACTTTCTCGCAGGAAATCATCGGAGTAGGATCGGGGCATGATCCAGAAGCTCCGCGAACTTCTCTCCGCTCAGCCTTTTCGCGCTTTCGTCGTTCGGCTGGCAGATGGACAAAGCTTCGACGTGAGTTCGCCGGATATCGTCTGGATGCCTGCGGAAGGTCGCGGTGGACTGCACTTTTTCGTCCCTGCGACCGATCGCATTGTCAGCATCAATCTCATGCTGGTGACTTCCATCGAGTGGGCGTCACCAGAATCCAGCGTGGCAAACTAGCCTGTCGCGGCTCGGGCGTTGACAGCGGGGAGGAGGGCGCTAGTCTCCGCACCCCTTCTTATGCCTGTCAAAATTTACTCCGACAAAGACGCCGATCTCTCCGTCCTCCAAGGCAAAACCTGCGCCGTGCTCGGCTTTGGTTCCCAAGGCCACGCGCACGCGCTGAACCTCAAGGAGTCAGGCGTCAAAGTGATCATCGGCCTTTATCCCGGCTCGAAGTCACGCGCGGTTGCGGCGGAAAAAGGGTTTGAGGTTTTCGATACGGGTGAAGCGGTCAAGCGCGCGGATGTCATCCTCGTCGCTCTTCCCGATACGAAGCAGCCGGCTGCATTTGAAAAAGACATCCGGCCGAACCTCACGAAGGGGAAGACGCTGGTCTTCAGCCACGGGTTTTCCATCCATTTCAAGACGATTGTTCCGCCCGCGGACGTGGACGTGATCATGGTCGCGCCGAAAGGTCCTGGTCACATCGTGCGGCGGCAATACACCGAAGGCAAAGGCGTCCCGGCCTTGATCGCGATCTATCAAAACCCCTCGAAGAAAGCCAAGAAGGTCGCGCTCGCTTGGGCCAAAGGCATCGGCGGAACGCGCGGCGGCGTGCTCGAGACGACGTTTAAGGAAGAAACCGAGACGGATCTTTTCGGCGAGCAGACGGTGCTCTGCGGCGGCGCGAGCGCGTTAGTGCAGGCGGGATTCGAAGTGCTCACCGAAGCCGGTTATTCGCCGGAGATGGCGTATTTCGAATGTCTGCATGAGCTGAAGCTGATCGTCGATCTGATGAATGAAGCGGGCATCGCGGGGATGCGCTTCTCGATTTCCGAGACGGCGAAGTGGGGCGACGTGAGCGTCGGTCCGAAGATCATCGACGCAGGGGTCAAGAAGCGGATGAAAGCGGCGCTCAAGGACATCCAGAGCGGCAAGTTCGCGAAGGAGTGGGTCAAGGAATACGAAGGCGGTTACAAGACCTACAATTCGCTGCTGAAAGCAGGCGAGCAGCACCCGATCGAGAAGACCGGCGAGCGGCTGCGCTCGCTGATGCCTTGGATCAAGAAGAAGAACCTGAAAGGCGCGCAGGCGGCCTACTAAGTTCGCTTCCGGAAGGATTCTCAGCCGCCGGAGACGATTGGGGAGCACAGGCCGCCGGCCTGTTGCGCCTGGCGGCCCGCCGGGGCGCTCGAACGTGATCACGCGCCTCTCCGGGGGCGCGGGAACATCGCGGCTCGAACGCCATCGTGATCTCTTCTGCTGCTTCCAGCTCGCGATTGATGGCGCCCGCACATCTTCTGCGAAGTTTCCGGCGGGCCGCCGGAAACAACAGGCCGGCGGCCTGTGCTCCCCATCCGTTTCCAAGCCGTTGATCCAGCGAGCCAAACTCGCTTGCCGCCGGAGCGGATTCGCGTCATTTGGATCCGGTCCAGGTAATTTGTTCCCCATGCCGCCGAACCCGAAATCCTTCACTCCGGAAGAACTCCCCGCGCTGACTCAGGCGGTGATTGCGCGCGCAAAGTTTCCCCAGCTTGCGACGATGGACGGCGATCAGCCACGCGTCCGCCCGGTTTCTCCAGTGCTGGTGGAAGGCTTCACGATCTACGTGGCAAACCTCCGCAGTTACGGGAAGACGCGCGAACTTGAAGCGAATCCGCGCGTCGAGCTTTGCTACCTCGACGAAAACCACGATCAGGTGCGGATCACGGGCGTCGCAGAGATCCTCGTCGATGACGTCAAACGTCAGGAAATCTGGGAGCGCAATCCGTTGCTCCGCCGCTACCTCGGTTCGCTCGAAAACCCGGAACTGATCATTTACTGCATCCGCCCGGAGCGCGTGCGCTTCATGCGCGAGTGGGCGCTCGAATATCACGAGGTGCCGTTTGCCTAGCCGCTGGAGAAAACATCCACGCTCGTCAGGCGAAGCGCTTCCGAACTAGGTTCTGCGCCATGCCCATCGCCGACCATCCGACGATCGATACGCACAACAAAGCGCTGAAGGTCAACCTGGACCCGCGCTGGTATGGGACCTTTGCGGAGATCGGCGCGGGACAGGAAGTCGTCCGCTGGTTCTTCCGGGTCGGCGGCGCTGCGGGGACGATCGCGAAGAGCATCTCGGCGTATGACATGAAGGTCAGCGATGCCATTTACGGCCAGGCGGAGCGGTATGTTTCGCGCGGCCGGCTGCAGGCGATGATCGAGCTGGAGTATGGGCTCAATGTGGAACGCCTCGGTGATCCCCGCGGCGACAGCACGGCGTTCTTTGCCTTCGCCGATACGGTTGTCGCCCGGAGCTTCAAAGGCGGGAACGAATGCCATGGCTGGATGGGGATAAAATTCCAAAGTCATCCGCGCGACGAGCCGAGCCAGATCGTCCTGCACATCCGGATGCTCGACGCGGAAGCGTCGCTGCAGCAAGAAGCGCTCGGGATCTTTGGCGTCAATCTTTGCTACGGCGCATTCTTCCTCCACCACGAACCGGATCAGCTCGTCGAGAGCCTGCTGGATAAACTCACCGTCGGCCGCATCGAAGTGGATTTGATCGAGTTCAGCGGCATCGAGTTTCGCTACGTGGACAATCGCCTCATGGCGCTGAAGCTGGTGCAGCTCGGCCTCAGTGGCGCGGCGATGTTCGGGCCGAACCGCGAAGTGCTCCAGCCTTCCGAGGTGCTTTACAAAAAAGCCGTCCTCGTCGAGCGCGGCAGTTTTCGCCCGACCACGGTCGTCAATCTCGACATGCTGGAATGCGCGCTGGAGAAGTTTAAAGCCGACCCGGCAGTCGCCGGCCGGACGGTTCTTCCGCTCATGGAAATCACGATGCGCAATCTGCTCGCCGGCGGCACCGAGGTGGATCGCCGCGATTTCCTGGCCCGCGCCGATCTGCTCGCGGCGTGCGGCATGACCGTCCTGATCTCGGATTACTTCGAATACTACCGGCTGGCAGCCTATCTCGCCTGGCGGACGAAGGAGCGAATCGGGATCGTCATGGGCGTGCCGAGTCTGGTGGAACTCTTCGACGAGAAGTACTACACGCAGCTCCCGGGAGGCATTCTGGAAAGCTTCGGCCGCCTCTTTAAAAACGAGCTGAAACTCTACGTTTATCCGCTGCGCAAGCATGAGCAGGCCGAGCTGCAGACCGTCGGCACGCTGGAAGTCGCTCCGGAGCTGAAGCCGCTCTATGGCTATCTCGCCGGGCGGGGCAGCTTCGTGCAACTGGACAACTTCAAACCCGAATACCTGTCCATCTTCTCCCGAGACGTGCTCAAGCGCATCGCCGCTGGGGATGAAAGCTGGGAGACGATGGTGCCTCCAGCGGTTGCGCAGTTGATCAAGAAGCGCGGCTTCTTCGGCTACGACAAAAACCGGGAAGACTGAGGTGTTCCCGACAGCGCCCTCGACCGAGCCTTGTTCCGCAGCGTATCGTCACACCCAACGAACCCGTCTCCACCGGGTTCACTCCACACCATGAAACTCCGCCATCTCCTCGCCGCCATGACCCTCTCTTCGCTCCTGGGCTTCTCCGCCTCCGCCGAACCTCTTGCCGTCGGCGCCGCCGCTCCCGCGGCTTCCGCTCCTGATCAGGACGGCAAAACCGTCGATCTCCAGACCGTCTACGCCAAAGGCCCGACGCTCGTTTATTTCTACCCGAAATCCGACACGCCGGGCTGCACCAAGCAAGCGTGTTCCCTCCGCGACGACTGGTCCGAGTTGAAGGCGAAAGGCATCCAGGTCATCGGCGTGAGCGGGGATAAAGTGGAAGCGCAGAAGAAGTTCGAGGAGAAATACAAACTGCCGTTCACGATCCTCTCCGATAGCGAAGGCAAAGTCGCCGCAGCCTTCGGCGTCGCGACCACGGGCGGAATGGCCAAGCGCCAATCCTTCCTGATCAAGGACGGCAAGGTCGTCTGGAACATGCCCAAAGCCTCGACCGACACGCACTCGAAAGACGTGCTGAAGGCGTTCGACGAACTGCCGAAGTCGTAGGCGGCTTCCGCCGGGTTAGGTCGCGGAAGAAAACCGCGGAGGTTCGCGAAATTTGCGGGTAATCCTCAGATTTCCGCCGTGCGTGCGTGGCGTTCCTCCGCACATTCGGTGTCTCCTCTTTTCCCTCACGCGGTTGGAGGAAGCTTTGGATTTAGCTCAGAGCTGCTCGCGCGGGCAGATTTCGTTCAGTCGATCTTCGTCGCCACCGCGCGAGCGATGAAGAACTCCACAGGGTGCTCGGGTGTGGGGAGCACATGCACTGCGATGAGCGCTGGCCGCCCGTTTTGCACGATCTGTTCGCTGGTCAGCTTGACCGTGTGGAAGATGGGTTGGTCAATGTTCACCACCCCGCCGTCTTTGGCTTTGCCGGTGTGAAAGTTCTTCATGTTCGCAAGTAGAACTCTTTGAGGCACAACGTTGATCAAGATGTTCTTCCCGCCTCCCAAGACCATCGACTCAACTTCCAGCGTCGTGCCGGTGTTGCGCGTTTCAAAAGCCGTTGGCGCCAGATCAAACTCGACAGGTTTTTCGTCCTTCTGGAAGCGTTTCTCCGGGCTCTGAGGAGGTCCGAATTCTGTGGGATAACGCTCCTCGACGATCGTCTCAATGACGCCGCGCTCACCGTCCAACATCGTCACCATGGGCCACCCGACCAGCGTTGCCGCGCCTGTGCTGATCAGCTGCTGAATTTGGGCAAGAGCGCCCTCCACCTTGGTAGCGTCTCCGGAACGGAGCGCGGGAAGCAGCTGCAAGGCTTGCTTCTGAGGCACATCGACCATCTGCACATCCACGGTCACCGTCCACTTCGCTTCCCTTCGTTTCTGAAGTCTGGCTTCCTCCCGAGAAGCCGCCAGCTTCGCCTCGTCTGCCGATTTGTCGCCGGACGGATTGCTTGCAAGACCCAGCGCTGGTGTTTGCGCTACGCTCGATCCGAGCAGCCCGAGGAGGAGGAAGACCGCGACCAAGCTCAAGTCAGGACTTTTCATGCGGCAGATTCTGTCCGGCGACCTGGAATCTGCAACACGAACCATATCAGACGCCTCCGCCCAACCTTCCGTGCCCTTGCTCCGGAGACGTCAGGAAGTGCGGGTCGCCAGTCCGCTGACCCATTTGCCTTTGCGGACCATGCGGTCGATGCAGAAGCTTTGCTTCTTGAAAGCGGTGACGACCTCGGTTTCCTGCGCGCGGAGAATTCCGGAGAAGATCAGCCGGCCGGAAGGTGCGGTCGCCGCAGCGATGCGCGGGGCGGCTTCGATGAGCAGGCCGCTGAAGAGATTCGCCGCGACCACTGGCCAGGTGCGGGGAGGTTGCCATTGCAGGACGTCCAGCTTCCTCACGGTCACGCCGCTGATCCGGTTCTGCCGCGCGTTTTCCTTGGTCGTTCGCACCGAGTCGGGATCGAAGTCCCCCGCTTCCACCCGACGCGCGCCGAGCAGCCGGCCGGCGAGCGCGAGGATGCCGCTGCCGGTCCCGAGATCCAGCAGTTCCCAGGATTGGCCCTCCAGTTCAGCGGCAACATCCGCGAGGAAACGCAGGCAGGTGGAAGTCGTCGCGTGATCGCCGGTGCCAAAAGCCATCCCGGCGGGAATGTGCAGCAACTGGGCTGAACCGGCAGTCGCAGCCGCCAGCGCGCGCTCTTCTTCCGTGGCGACAACGATCAGCTTTCCCCGCACGCGGATCGGCGCGCGCGGCGCCGGCGCGGGAAGAACTTTGAGCTTCTTTTGCTCCGCAATTTGCCCGCCGAAAGTCCGGTGGAGCTTGTCCGCCTGAGCCTTCGTGAGTTGAAACGCCTCCAGCCGGATCGTCTTCGCTCCAGCCAACGCCGTGATCGCCAGCCGATCGCCGACTTCACTCAAGCGATCCCACCAGACGTCCTCCCACTTGGCCGCGCTCAGCTTGCGCCAGACGTAATGTTCGCTCATCGCCGGAGATGAATGGCGGCCCCAAGCAACTCCAAGGAAAAACCGCCGCGTGGCAGATTTCAGTTGCCGTCGGGAGCAGAGCGCGTCTGCTGGGCGATTCCATGCTGAGGTCAAAATTCCTGCGCCTGCTCGGTCTCCTGGCGCTTCTTTACGCCGGACTCTCGCTGGTCGTCGCCATGCTCCAGGATAAGCTGATTTACTTTCCCCATCGTGCGGATGAAGCCGCCTTGATCGAGCGCGGCCGGACCGAAGGACTCGAACCGTGGCGGGACGGCAGCGGCGCGATCGTCGGCTGGAAAGCTCCCCGCCTCGGCTCCACGCCGCCCGCCGCGAATCGCCTCGTCGTCTTCCACGGAAACCTCGGCTACGCGCAGCATCGGCTCGGCTATGTGGAAGGGTTCGGGCAGATCGCCGGCGGGCGCACCTGGGAAGTGTATCTCTTCGAATATCCGGGCTACGGCGCGCGGGAGGGAAAGCTCGGGGAAGCGTCGTTCATCGCTGCTGGTCTGGCCGCTCTCCGGACCTTGCGCGAAGCAGACGCTCGCCCCATTTACCTCCTCGGAGAATCGCTCGGCAGCGGCCTGGCCAGCGCGCTCGCCGGCCGCGAACCGCAGAGTGTCGCCGGCGTGATGCTGATCACTCCTTTCGCCAGCCTCACGGAAGTGGCCGCTCACCATTATCCTTTTCTCCCGGTGCGGCTGATCCTGCGGGATCACTGGGACAACGCCGCCGCGCTGCGGAGTTATGCCGGGCCGCTCGCCGTTCGTCTCGCGGGTCAGGATGAAGTCATCCCGGTCACGCACGGCCGCCGGCTTTACGAAGCCTACGCGGGTCGCAAGCAGCTCTGGATCGGCGAAGGCGCCAGCCATAACAGCCTCGATTTTTCCATGAGCAGTTCCTGGTGGGAAGAAGTCACCCGCTTCCTCCTGGCCGCGCCCGAGCCGCGCTGAAGGCATCCATCCGAGAGACGTCGTGAGTCTCCGGAACAAACCGAACGCGCCACGGCGGGCCGACCAGGAATGCGCTCCAGCTCAGGGCTTGCCGGCAGCCGGGAGCGGTGGGCACATTGCGGGCGCACATGAAGCTGATCCGCGATATTCACGAGGCCTGCCGGGCGGAGGGGCGACCGGCGATTTCTTTCGAGTTTTTCCCGCCGAAAACGGACGAAGGGGAGCGCAATCTCTTCGAGAAAACGGTGCCGGGTTTGCAGGTGATCCAGCCGGATTACTGCTCGGTGACCTACGGCGCAGGAGGGAGCACTCGGGAGAAAACCGTCGGGATCGTGGATCGGCTGCAGCGGGATTATGGGCTGACCGCGATGATGCATCTGACGTGTGTGAATTCGACCCGCGAACAGCTCGCGGCGGTGGTCGCGGAGGCGAAGGCGCGGGGGATCCGCAATGTGCTCGCGTTGCGCGGCGATCCGCCGGATGGCGCGGACTTCACGGCGACGGCGGGCGGCTTCGAATACTCGCGCGAGCTGGTGGCGTTTTTGCGGGAAGCGGGCGACCTGAGCATCGGGACGGCGGGGTTCCCGGAGGGGCATATCGCGTGCAAGGCGGGGAAGCTGGCGGACTGGGGTTATCTCCGGGAGAAAGTGGACGCGGGCGCGGATTTCGTGATCACGCAGCTTTTTTTCGACAACGAGGATTTCTACGAGTTCCACGATCACGTGACGAAACAACTCGGGGTGAAAGTGCCGATCATTCCGGGGCTTTTGCCGGTGCTCTCGAGCGGGCAGACGAAGCGCTTTGTCGCGCTCTGCGGCGCGGCTTTGCCAGACAAGTTTCTGCGCCGGCTGGAAGAACTCGGCGACGACGATGCGGCGGTGACGGATTACGGGATCGAGTATGCGACGGAACAGTGCGAG
>DASVRR010000198.1:0-11033 GCA_036388515.1 Chthoniobacteraceae bacterium
GCGTTACGAAGTCCGCCGACGCATCCGTCCGGGGCACGAGTTCTTCGTCTTTGTCCCCATTCTGCTTTTCGCAGGCTGGACCGGCTGGAATTTGGGTCCGTTTATAGAAAGCATTTTCTTCACCGTGACCGATCCAGTGACTGGAGCAAAGATCGCGGACTTCAGGCAATGGTGGCCGCACGTTACCGGCGCAGACTACCAGCAGCGGAACTCCCTGGTCGTTGGCTTCATCATGGGGTTTGCGGTGATCCCGATCATCTTTACGATCACCGAAGATGCGCTTTCCAACGTGCCATCTTCGCTCACGACTGGTTCGCTCGCGCTGGGCGCCAGCCGCTGGCAGACCGCCATGAACGTGGTGCTGCCGACTGCCTCCGCGGGGATTTTCTCCGCGATCATGATCGGGCTCGGCCGGGCCATCGGAGAAACAATGATCGTCGTGATGGCTACAGGAAATACGCCGATCATGAATCTAAATATCTTCTCCGGAATGCGGACGCTTTCGGCAAACATTGCAGTGGAACTCCCGGAGGCACCGCATCACGGAACGCTTTACCGGACGCTGTTTCTCGGCGCGATGGTGCTCTTTATGATGACCTTCGTGGTGAATACTCTCGCTGAAATCATGCGGCAGCGGCTGCGGGAGAAATACAAGACGGTTTAGCTCATGCACGCTCCAGCAAAGACGACGGCGGGTCGGACCAAAGGCGAGCAATACGTCTGGGTCACGTCGATGGGATTGGCGATCGGACTGACGATGGTCCTCTGTCTCTTCTGGCTGATCTTGTCTCAAGGCATCGCGGTCTTCTGGCCGGCAAATGTGCCGCAAATCACCTTTGCGCCCGGCTTGGCCAATGGGATCAGCGAGAACTCGATCCTTGCCGGAGAAATCGTCAAGGAGCAGGTGCGGCCCGGCGGCTCGGAGAAGGATTTGGAGTGGCAGCTTTTCCTCGGCAATCGCGACGCTTACGGGTTCAGCTTCAAATACGTGAACGCCGCCGACGTGGGGAAAGTCGATTTCCCCCGCGATCTGCTCGTGGTCGAGCGGATCGAATATGGGGATGCAATTGGTTATCCGTCTTTTCTCGAGATCACTGGCGGAGAAAAAATCCTCCCCACTGATCCGGCATTCGGGAGGAGATTCGAAGCTCTCGTTGAGGAAGCAAATCGCCGGCGGCGGACGATCGAGCAAATCGAAAAGCGAGAGATCGGGAAGATCAGCGCGGAAATGCAGGCTCTGAAAGTCCGGCAAGCTGCGGCGGAGAGAAAGGGGCAAACCGGAAGCGGCGGTGGGATCGAGGGACGAATGGCAGAGCTGCAAAGTGGATACGAAGCGCTTGCCGCCAAGGCCGCGGACCTGCGAGCGGAACAACAAAAGGCAGTTTTTGGTTATCGGCTTCCGACGGGAGAAGAACGGACGATGCCGGTCGGCCAGGTGGTGCATTCCTATGCGCCGAATGCGCTCGGCTGGTCCGGAAAGCTGGGCCTTTTCCTCCACAACTTCTGGACGTTTCTGAGCGCCGATCCGCGCGAAGCCAACACCGAAGGCGGCATCTTCCCGGCGATCTTCGGGACCTTCGTGATGACGCTCTTGATGAGCGCCGCCGTGATGCCATTCGGCATCGTCGCGGCGATTTATCTTCGGGAATATGCGAAGCAGGGATTCTTTGTCCGCGCGGTCCGGATCGCGGTCAATAATCTGGCCGGCGTCCCGTCGATTGTCTTCGGCGTCTTCGGCCTGGGTTTCTTCGTCTATTTTGTGGGCGGGACGATCGACAGTCTGTTCTTCAGCGACTATCTGCCGACGCCGACTTTTGGCACTGGCGGCATTCTCTGGGCCTCGTTGACTCTCGCGCTGATGACGGTGCCCGTGATCATTGTCTCCACGGAGGAAGCGCTCGCCTCGGTTTCGCGCGGCGCTCGGGAGGCGTCGCTGGCGTGCGGAGCTTCAAAGTGGCAGACGATCCAAAACATTGTCCTGCCGGCATCTTCATCGGGAATTCTAACCGGACTGATCCTGGCCATGGCGCGCGGAGCAGGGGAAGTCGCGCCCCTGATGCTCGTCGGCGTGGTCAAGCTCGCACCCAGTCTGCCGCTGGATCTCAACTTTCCCTTCCTGCATCTCGACCGGAAGTTCATGCATCTCGGTTTCCACATCTACGATCTTGGGTTTCAGTCACCGGATTCCGAGGCAGCGAAGCCAATGGTTTTCGCCACGACTCTTTTCCTGATCCTGCTGGTCGTCGTGCTGAATCTCTCGGCCATTCTGATCCGCGAGCGCTTGCGCCGAAAATACGCCACTGGCGCGTTTTAACTTCTCAGGTCAAATTCCATGAAATCCATGATCGACCCGGCTGGCCAACCAACCCGCGTCACCTCATCCGCCGCACAGATGCAGCCATCCACGCTCGTTCCCGAAGCCGACGCCAAGCTGATCCAGGTGAAGGACTACAGCTTTTTCTACGGCAAAAGCCAGGCGTTGCACGGGGTGAATCTGGATATTCCCGAGCGGCAGGTCACGGCGCTGATTGGCCCGTCTGGTTGTGGCAAATCCACTTTGCTCCGCAATTTCAACCGGATGAACGACCTCGTGGACGGGACGCATCACACGGGCGACATCGTGCTCCGCGGACGCAGCCTTTACGATCCGGATCTGGAAGTAATCGCTCTGCGCAAACGCATCGGCATGGTCTTCCAGAAGTCGAATCCGTTCCCGAAATCGATCTACGAAAACGTGGTTTACGCGCTTCGCATGGCCGGTCAGGCGGATCGGAAGGCGCTGGAAGAAACGGCCGAACGCAGCCTGCGCGGCGCCGCTCTTTGGGATGAAGTGAAGGATCGCCTGCATGAAAGTGCGCTGGGACTTTCCGGAGGACAACAGCAGCGGCTTTGCATTGCGCGGGCCATTGCAAATCAGCCGGAAATCATCCTCATGGACGAGCCTTGCTCAGCGCTCGATCCGATCGCCACGGCGAAGGTCGAGGAATTGATCCACGAATTGAAGCGACAGTTCACGATCATCATCGTGACTCACAACATGCAGCAGGCCGGCCGCTGCTCGGATCAAACGGCGTTTTTCTATCTGGGGAAACTGATCGAGTTCTCCCGAACGGAGAAAATTTTCACCAACCCAGCGCAAAAGCAAACCGAGGATTACATCACCGGCCGATTTGGCTGATTGCCGTTTCAGCCGGGATCTTCACCTTCATCATGAGCCAATTCTGGGAAAAACAACTGACCGACATCCGCGAACAGCTTCTGATGATGAGCGGACTGACGGAGCGAAATCTCACCTTGGCGATCCGTGCACTCGTGGAGCGGGACGACAAGCTGGCGGACATCGTTGAGGCGGAAGATCAGCAGATCGACCAGTTGGAGATTCAGATCGACGAAATGGTCGTGACCTACATGGCGACGCACGGACCGATCGCGCGAGATTGCCGGCTGATGCTCACCGCTTCGAAAATCTCGAACAACCTCGAGCGCATCGCGGATCAGGCGACGAAGATTGCCCGTCGCTCTCGCGAGCTAAACACCGAACCGTTGCTCAAGCCGCTGATCGATATTCCGCTCATGGCGGAGCTCGCTCACGAGATGTTGCGCGACAGCATTACCGCGTTCATCGACGGCAATCATGAACTCGCGATCGACATCATCGCTCGCGACTTTTCGGTCGACAGCATCAACAAGCAACTCGCCCGAGAACTCACCAGCTTCATGATCGAGAATCCCAAGACGATCACGCGCGCGTTGAATCTGATGACCGTGGCAAAGGCGATCGAACGGGTGGCGGATCACGCCACCAACATTGCGGAAGAAGTTTTCTATCTCTATAAGGGCGAGACGATTCGGCATGAGCCGTCGTTGAAACAGGCGTTGCGGGAGCGGGGTCCGCAGGCGCCTTGAGGAGGCGAGGGAAAAGGCGTCGCGGGTGAAGCCCAAATGCCGCGTGAAGCTCACGCCGGCAACGCAACGACGTCTTCCGGAGGGACGGTCGCAAAGAGTTCCCGGTCGCCACGGAGATCCGCGGCACGCGGGTTCAACTCGTAAATCTTGAGGATCTGCGCGCCTGCGGCGAACTGATATTGCGCGATCTCTCCGAGGAAAACTCGGCTCAGGATTCGCCCAGGGAAGGAGTTTTGAGATTCAGCGTTTGTTCCGAGTTTCCAGCTTTCAGGTCGAATGGAGAGAGTGCAGGCGTCGCCGATTTGTGGCTGCCAGGCCGAGGCAGCGCGGCTGGCGTGGAAGCTCCCGAGCGAAGTCTCCACGGACCACTGGTCGGCGCTGAGGTCCACAATCCGGCCGTCGAGGAAGTTCGTTTCTCCCATGAAATCCGCCACCAAGCGGGACTCCGGCTGACGGTAAACCTCGGCAGGATTTCCGACCTGGCAGATGCGCCCGGAGTCGAGAATGGCCATTCGGTCAGCCACGGAAAGTGCCTCTTTCTGATCGTGAGTCACGTAGAGGGCAGTGAGCCCGGATTCTTTGCAGATCCGTCGGATCTCGGTCCGCATCTCGAGGCGCAGCCTGGCATCGAGATTCGAGAGCGGTTCGTCCAGCAGGAGACAACGCGGGCGGATGACCAATGCCCGCGCCAGGGCAACGCGTTGCTGCTGACCGCCGGAGAGCTGATGAATCTTCCGTTCGCCGTAGCTGCCCATGCGCACCGACTCGAGCGCCTCCTGCACCCGCCTCCCGATCTCTGATCCAGCGACCCTCCGTTCCTCCAGCCCGAACGCGACGTTTTTCGCCACGGTGAGGTGCGGCCAAAGTGCATAGCTCTGGAACATCATCCCGGTATTCCGCAGATGCGGCGGCAATCGAGTCACGTCGTCCCCCGCGAACAGGATTCGGCCTTCTTCCGGAATAAGAAACCCGGCGATCGAGCGGAGCAGCGTGGTTTTTCCGCATCCGCTCGCGCCGAGGAGGAAGAAAAGCTCGCCCTCGTGGATCCTCAAGCTCACCCGATCCAAAGCGACCGTGGCGCCGAAGCGCTTCGTGAGGTTTTCGATGGTCAGCGAAATCATGCGCAGAGGGCGTCGCAGGCGGCGGAGCAATACCAGCGAGCTTCACGCGGACGAAGGAATTTTCTCGCGGTCCGCGGAGGAACCACGTTATTTCCAACGGAAAGATGATACGTCGAGATTACCTCATCGTGGGCGCCGGCGTCAGCGGAGTGAGTGCCTGCGAGGGAGTGCGCGAGCATGATCAAAAGGGGACGCTCATGCTGGTGGGAAACGAGAGCGCGTTGCCGTATCACCGGCCGATGCTCCTCAAAGGCTATCTGGGGGTGAAAAACCTCCCTGCGCCGGAGAAATTCCAGGTGCATGAGGCCAGTTGGTATGCCAAGCAGCAGATCGATCTGCGCCTCGATACCATCGTCACGCAGCTGAACATAGAGCGGCGGGTTGCCGTGCTGGCGAATGGCCAGGCGGTTGAGTTTCGCAAGGCGTGCATCGCCACCGGAAGTCGCGCGCGGCGGCCCCAGATCGCAGGTGCGACTCTCGGCAACGTGCTGTATTTACGCACGCTCCGGGATGTGCAGGCGCTGCGGGAGATGGCGGAACTGGAGCATCAGATTGTCGTCGTCGGAGGCGGGATCGTCGCCGCCGAAGCCGCAGCCTGGCTGTCGCAGTTCCCCAAGGCCCACGTGACGCTGATGCATCGTGGACCGAATCTCTGGAACCGTTTTCTTGATCCGGAGAGCGGCGCGTGGCTGACCAGCTACTTCGCCGGCAAGGGCGTGAAAGTGTTGATGAATGAAGCGATCAACGGGTTCGAGGGCCGCACGGTCTTGCGGAACGTGCAGACGAAAAGCGGGCAGCGGTTCCCGGCTGGGCTGGCGATTCTAGCGCTGGGTCTCGAGCCAAATCTCGGGCTGATGGCAAATACGCCGCTGGCGTATCCGCACGGCACTCCGGTGAACGAATATCTGGAGACGGACGAGAAGGGGATCTTCGCCGCGGGAGATATCGCGGCTTATCCGGACCGAATCTTCGGCGGAAGCCGCCGGCTGGAGCATTGGGCCTGCGCGATCGAGCAAGGCCGCGTCGCGGGAGCCAATATGACCGGCAAGAAGCGGATCAAATGGGACTGGATTCCGCATCACGGCGTCTCGGTGTTCGACCTGCATTTTGACTTCGTGGGAGATTTCTCCCGGCCGCCGACGCGGATCGAAATTGAAGGAGATCGGGCGAAAAAGAAGTTCATCGTGCGTCAGTATCAATTCACGCAGCTGATGAGCGTGGTGCTTTGCAATCAAGCGCCCGACAAGGTGGAGCAGGCGAAAACGCAGCTGAGAGAGTGGAAGCGGGGAAAGAAGCAGGAGGAAGCAAAGGCGTAGGCATCCGCGCGGCTGGGACGTTGAGTTTGGGTCTGGAAAGCTGAAGTTGAGTCTCGAGTGGAGACGTCGCCTCCGGGCTGCGCGCGTTGAACGGAGCTGATTTACGGAAGTAGCGCGAGTTCTGTGCGGTGCTTTCGGCGGCCGCCGAATGCGACCGGCCAGCATCCTTTGCTCCCCACGTTGCGATCTCCCATTACCTTGCCTGTGCGGAAGAAAGGCGCTAGCTATCCAGCCCCTTTTCTATGAAGACGCCACCAGTCACCATCTACGACACGACCCTGCGCGACGGAACGCAAGGGACGGGGATTTCGTTTTCGGTGCTGGATAAGATTCGGGTCGCGGAGAAGCTGGACGACTTCGGCGTGCATTACATCGAAGGCGGGTTTCCAGGCTCCAATCCGAAGGACGCGGAGTTCTTCAAGGAAGTGAAGAAGCGTGTCTGGAAGCATGCGAAGGTTTCCGCATTCGGCGCCACGCGGCGCGGCAAGATGAAGGTCGAGGATGATCCGCAAGTGCGCATTTTGCTGGAGGCCGAGACTCCGGCCGTCACCATCGTGGGGAAGACCTGGCCGCTACAGGTCGTGGAAGTTTTGGGCGTCTCAGTGGAGGAAAATCTCGCGATGATCGCCGAGACCGTCGCGTATCTGCAGCAACACGGGCGCGAGGTGCTTTACGATGCGGAGCATTTTTTTGACAGCTACCGGGACGATCCGGAGTACTCGCTCGCGACGCTGAAGGCCGCACATCAGGCCGGAGCGAGTCTCGTGGTGTTATGCGATACGAATGGCGGTTCGCTTCCGGATTTTGTGGCGCAAGCGACGCGCGACGTGATCGCGGCGGTGGGTCCGGCAGTGGGCATTCATACGCATAACGACTGCGGGCTCGGAGTGGCCAATGCGCTGATCGCGGTGCGTGAAGGCGCCGTGCAGGTGCAGGGAACCATCAACGGTTACGGTGAACGCGTCGGGAACTGCGACCTGATTTCGGTGATGGCCAATCTTCAGCTGAAGATGGGGATGAACGTGGCGCGCGACCTTACGCGCCTTCGCGAGCTGTCGCTCTTTGTGGATGAACTCGCGAATGTTCCGCATAACATCCGCGCGCCGTACGTCGGGACCGCTGCTTTCACCCACAAGGGCGGGCAGCACGTCCACGCAGTCCAGAAGTTGGCGAGCAGCTACGAGCACGTCGATCCGATGCTGGTGGGGAACGAACGGAACATCACCATCTCGGACATGTCCGGTCAGTCGAATGTCATCGTGAAGGCCGAGAAGCTGGGCTTTAAGCTGAGCAAAGGAGCGTTGGAAGTGGCGAAGATCCTGACCGAGGTAAAGCGGCTCGAGAGCGAAGGCTACGAGTTTGAAGCTGCGGAAGGTTCGTTCGAACTGCTTCTGCGCCGGCATCTTGGCTTGCAGCAGCCGCTCTTCACCTTGCAGGAATATCACTGCTCCTACCGCCGCTCCGGTGAAGGCAACTGGAACAAATGCGAAGCCACGGTCAAGATCAGCGTGAACGGCACGGCGGAATATACCGTGGCGGAAGGCGACGGTCCGGTAAATGCGCTGGACGCCGCATTACGCAAAGCGCTGCGACCGTTTTATCCGGAGATCGACGCGATCGAGCTGGATGACTATAAGGTGCGGATCATCAACGGACAGCACGGCACCGCGGCAAAAACGCGGGTCTTGATCGACTCGAATGACGGCCACGAGAGTTGGGGCACAGTCGGAGTTTCGGACAGCATCATCGAAGCGAGCTGGCTGGCTTTGGTGGACAGCTTTGAGTTCCGTCTGGGAAGAAACTCGGCAAAGATCTGAGCTCTTCTTTTTGCCGCCGGCTCGGCGGTTCTCAATCGTAACCGAGGATCCGCATGTCTTCGAAACGCTTGACCCTAAACTCCGGCCGACGCGTGCGCACCGGCGGCGGGGTCGCGGATGAATTTGTTCCGGAAGTCGTGCCGCTGGGAAGACCGGCGTGACTGCGCGCGCGCGCGATGAAGCTGTTTGCGGCGACGGCGACTCCCGCGCTCGAGACCGGCACCGCTGGGGTGTAAACCCGCTTCCCGGCGAGCAACGGCGGCGGTGAATTCGGGAAGGTATTGACCGGAACCGAGACGGTCCGGCCGCCGCCTGGGAGCGAACGATGCGCGGCGATGAATTGCGTCGGATCCCAGTAAACCGAGTAGTCGCGCGGGAAGCTGTTTCGGAACATGCCGACCTGAATGTTCTTCCGCATCTCAAAGTGAAGGTGCGCGTCATACATGCCGCGATTGTTCCCCATCCGGCCGATCAGCTGGCCGCGCTTCACGATCTGACCCATCTTCACCGTGAAATCCAGCAAATGCCCGTAGAGCGAATCCACGTATTTCGTTTCACTTCCCGAGAGATAAGCGCTGCGGACGATCACGACATTTCCCCAGCCCATCCGGAAATCCTCGGCGTAAACCACAATTCCGGTTGCGGCGGCGTAGATCGGATCGCCTTTGTCGGTGTCTCCGCCGAGCGTTCCATTCCAATCTTCCCCAAGGTGCCCATTCTGCCGGACGCCGCGCGCCTTGTAGTAACTCTTGCCATTTTGCCCGACGGGAATCTCGAATCCGTCCGCGAGTGGAACGCGAGCCGTATCGCTGGCGAGGCCGCCGCGGAGGAAAGCGGCAAAAGCGATGATGCAGAGTGAAATCCGACGCATGAAGGAGGCGGAACTTAGGAGCGGGCCGGGCCTCTGGCAACCCTCGCTTCGCCTGCAGGACACCCTAATTCCGCAGGAGCAACAGCAGCAGAATCCCGAGGATGATCCGGTAAACGCCGAAGCCGATGAAGGTGTGACTTTGCACAAAACGGAGGAGCCATTTCACTGCGATAAAGGAGACAATCGCCGCGACCAAAGAGGCGAGCGCGAGCATCGCCCAGTCGGGAGCAACGGCGTTTTCTTCCGGATGCCGCAGCGCTTTGAAGGCCTTGAGCGCTCCCGCTGCGAGCAAGCTGGGGATTCCCACCAGAAACGAAAACTCGGTGGCGGCGACGCGGTTTGTTCCGCAAAGCAGCGCGAAGATGATGGTCGAGCCGGAGCGCGACAATCCCGGAAAAACTACGGCCGCAACTTGTCCGAATCCGGTGGCAAAAGTGGACGGCCAAGTGACCGCGGAGCGCTGCTGGCGCGCAGCGAGCCATTTCTCCGCGAGGATAAAAAGGATGCCGCCGATGATCAGCGCCCAGGCGACATTGGCGACGTTCTTGGTCAGTTCGTATCCGGCTTTGTCCATGATCAGGCCAAAGACGGCGGTGATCAGAAAGGCCGCTGCGATTTTCGCGAGGAAGAGCCGACTCTCCGCTTCCCGCCAGCGGGTGAGCATAAGCAGGCGGTCTTTGAAAAGCGGCAACACCGCGACGACGGCGCCACATTGCACGCCGACATTGAAGAGATCGCTGGTGAAGAAACTGTCTGCTTTCAAGCCGAGCCAATGCTCGACGATGAGCAGATGACCGGTCGATGAGACGGGGATGAATTCGGTCAG
This sequence comes from Chthoniobacteraceae bacterium, assembly GCA_036388515.1. Classification (GTDB taxonomy): domain Bacteria; phylum Verrucomicrobiota; class Verrucomicrobiia; order Chthoniobacterales; family Chthoniobacteraceae; genus Chthoniobacter. The sequence continues at coordinate 9,858 of DASVRR010000198.1, forward strand.
GCCCTCGACGAAACCGAGGATGATCGCGATGAGCCAGTCAGGCACTTCAGGAACGAGGAGAAAAGACGGAAGTCAGAAGCAGAAGACAGAGCCGAAAGCAAAAGCGAGCGGCGCCAGTCGGCGACTCGTGCAAGCTGGTTTTCGGATTTCTTCCCCAGCGCTTATATCGCGGATTCGCCGCGTTCTTCCGTGCGGATCCGGATCGCATCTTCGATCGGCGTCACGAAGACTTTGCCGTCGCCGATTTTGCCGGTCTTCGCGGACTGCACGATTGCTGCAACCGCTTTCTGGACGCGATCGTCGCTGATCACGATTTCAAACTTCACCTTGGGGAGAAAATCCACGGTGTACTCGCTGCCACGATAGATTTCCGTGTGACCCTTTTGCCGTCCGAAGCCCTTCACCTCGCTGACCGTCATTCCTTCGACGCCGATCTCAGATAGTGCTTCTTTGACGTCCTCCATTTTGAACGGTTTGATGATGGCCTCGATTTTTTTCATAGATGTGCGGCGCCATTGCTATCGCCGGAATGTTAAATGGCAAGCCCACTCTGGGAGCCGAATTTCAGCCGCTAAAACCGCTGCAAACTCGCCGCGCGTTTTCTTCCACATTGCGCTTGTCGAGTCTCCGAATACAGCCATTGATGACGAGTAATGCCGCATTTGGTTTCGTGGGTTCGAGAAAGCGACACCGAAAATTTCGGGCGCTTCTTTGCCTCAAATCCGGATCTGCGAGTGAGCAACGCGCGAGTCGCCGCAGTGGATCTGGGGACGATCGATGGGCTGCTGATTACCGGCGGGCCGGATATCTCCGCTGAGTTCCATCGCGGACCGGTGAGCGATCCTTCGTTGATCCAGAATCCTGAGCCGGAACGCGATGCGTGGGAGTTTGCGGCAATCCGTTCTGCCTATGGACGCGGATTGCCGATGCTCTGTATCTGCAAAGGCGTTCAGGTTCTCAACGTCGCTCTCGGTGGGACGCTGCATCTGGACATCCGGGGCCATGATCTTCCGGAGATGAAGCTCCGCAATGTGCAGCCGCTGCGCTATGACTCGGCTGCCGCGATTCAGTTTCCGCGCGTCAACAGCTCCCATCACCAGGCGCTGGATCGACTCGCGACCGAACTCGCGGTGGAAGCATGGCATGCGGCGGATGGAATTATCGAGCAGGTTCGAA
>DASVRR010000199.1:0-14566 GCA_036388515.1 Chthoniobacteraceae bacterium
CTGGACTCGGGAACATCTCTGGGGTTCTGACGACGAGGAGCTTTAGCCTTGGGCGAACTTCGGCCGGTGCGCGACTTTTTCCGGAAGAAGGGCGCTGACGTGACTTCCGGCGGATTTGTCTTTCGCGCCGCGGTGTTCTTCCCCTAAACCGCGTCCTTCCCCAGCTCTCCCCCGGCTCGGCGCCTCGCTCAGCAAAACCCACAAACCTCCCACATGAATCTCGGCATCATCCTCAACGGCGTCACCGGACGCATGGGCACCAACCAGCATTACCTTCGCTCGATCCTCGCCATCATGAAGGAAGGCGGCCTGCGGATTAGCGATCAGGACGCGATCATGCCGGTGCCGGTTTTGGTCGGCAGGAATGAAGGCAAGCTCGCGGCTCTGGCGGCGCTCGCTCCGCCGGAACTCGAGGTCCGCTACACCACCGATCTCGGCTCGGCCCTGGCGGATCCGCAGAACGTCATCTACTTCGACGCGCAGACGACGGGCCGGCGTTACGACGGCGTGCGGGAGGCGATCGCCGCCGGCAAGCACGTCTATTGCGAGAAGCCCACCGCGGTTTCCACCGAGCAAGCCTACGAGCTCTATACACTCGCTCGCGATGCCGGCGTGAAACACGGCGTGGTGCAGGACAAGCTGTGGCTCCCCGGCCTGGTGAAGCTCAAGACGCTGATCGATCAGGGCTTCTTCGGGAAGATCCTGAGCGTGCGCGGCGAGTTCGGCTATTGGGTTTTCGAAGGCGACACGATCAAGCCGCAGCGCCCGTCGTGGAACTACCGCAAGGAAGACGACGGCGGGATCATCGTGGACATGCTCTGCCACTGGCGCTACGTGCTCGACAATCTTTTCGGGAAGGTGAGATCGGTGAGCTGCCTCGGCGCCACGCACCTCCCGGAGCGGCGGGATGAAGCGGGGAAACCTTATCGTTGCAGCGCGGATGACTCGGCGTATGCGACCTTCGAGCTGGAAGGCGGCGTGATCGCGCAGTTCAACTCCAGCTGGACGGTGCGGGTGCGCCGGGACGATCTCCTCACCTTGCAAGTGGACGGCACGCACGGCAGCGCGGTCGCCGGTCTGCGGGACTGCGTGGTGCAGCACGGCAGCGCCACTCCGCGTTGCACCTGGAACCCGGATATCGATTCTCCGATCAAGTATATGGAAGGCTGGAATCGGGTGCCGGATTGGCAGGTGTGCGAAAACGCTTTCAAGGTCCAATGGGAACTTTTCCTGCGCCACGTTGTGCTGGACGAACCGTTCGCGTGGGGCTTGCTCGAAGGAGCCAAGGGCGTGCAGCTCGCGGAAATCGGCCTGCAGAGCTGGGAGAAACGCGCCTGGCTGGATGTTCCGGACTTGAGGGTCTGAGTTTTTTTCCCAAGAGCGGGGGAGGAGAATTCATCCTTGGCGTGGGGATGCTTTGGAGGCGCTGGGCCGCCAGGAGCGGCACGCATCCGGAAGCAGTGAGGTATTTGCCCGGAGGCAAATCCCTCGCGCAGCTGCGGAGAAACCGGTCGGACAGACAGGCGTCGGTCTTCCCCAGCCGGGATGAAGCGGAGGATCTCCTCGGAGTTCCCTATGCGCGACTCGACTTACGAGCGCGGCGAGTCGCGAGTCCGACAACGCCGACCAGGAGGAGGCCGATCGCGCCGGGTTCAGGAACCACGGTGAGGATCAGGTCGTTGCCGCCATCGGCCATGGCCAGTGAGGCCATCAGCCCGCCCACGGTCCCACTGAGGTTCGCCGTGTTTGGATCCAGCGTGCCGATGATCGGAGTGCTCGCATCAAACAGCGTGTAAGTCCCCGCGTTGAAGCCCGCGAGTGTGCTGAACACAAAGTCGTCAAAGGCCAGCACGCCGGTCCCGATGTTTAGGGCGCCGCCATTCAGCGCGACACGGTCGCTGGCTGCGACGTCGGCGAGTTCAAAGAGCAGCGCACCAACACTGGACTGGCTGACCGCCGGGACGAGGTTGAGTTCGCCGCCGCCAGCGAAGGTCGTGGAAAGCGTGCCCACTCCGGAACCCGGCGACAGCTTGCCATCTGCGAGCAGGTTGAGATCGCCCGCGACTCCTGGCGCAAGCACAATGCTGCCGCCGCCTGCCAGAGTTCCGCCGGCGAGCACGTCCACGCGTGCCGTTCCGTTCAGGCTCCCAGCGATTACCAAGGTGCCATCGTCCACAATGGTCGGACCGGTGTAGGTGTTCAGTTCCGTGAGAGTGAGCGATCCGGCACTGCTCACATTGTCCAGGGTCAAACCCCCATCGACGGGGTTGATTCCGCCGTGGGTGAGCGCGCCGTTCAAGGACACGGCCAGCCCGAAGGTATCGATGACCGCTCCGCCCTCCAGCACATTGGTCGCGACGCCGGTCGGCACGGTGAAAGCAGCACTGGTGATCTCCAGTTTTCCGCCGTTCAAATTGAGAATTCCGTTTCCGCCCCCGGTGTTGGTAATCCGCGGGATGGAAAGCATCCCGCCATTGAGGTTGTAAGTCGCTGCGGTGCTGGCGCTCTCAAAGGAAAGCGCACCCGTGCCGCCTTTGGTCACAGGAGCAACGGGACTCGTCGCGGGAGCGGTGGGGACTCCCGTGTCGCTGTAGAGAGCCAGCGTGCCGCCCGTCTGGGTGATGGTCACCGGGCGGGTGGAGTTTCGACCCATCACGATGCTGCCGTTGGCCAGGACGTTCACCACGCCCGTTCCGCTCACGTTCAGCGCCGCGGCTTCGGTGCCGAGGCTTCCCGCATTCAGGCCCAATTGCACGGCATTCGCATAAACCGTCCCGCCAGAGACGTTGAACGCGGCCGCGCCAGCTTCGCCGATGGAGAGCGTCGTGCCGAACATCGAACCGGCCGTTTGATTCACCACCACCTCATCGCCCGCCGTCGGGCCGAAGCGTACCTGGCCGCCACCTTGGCCCCCGCTCGTCGTTCTGATGTAACCGACCAGTGAGCCCGCGGTTGGATTAAGGTTGAGCGTGCTCGGGGTCCCGGTCGTCCCGCCGGTGACCGTGAGGGTATTCGAGTTGTAAGAACCCGAGAAGTTCAACGCCCCGGTGAGAGTGAGCGTGCCGGTGCCGGTCTTCACCAGCGGAGCAAAGGAAAACGCGTCCGTCGCCGGATTGCCCTCGATGGCGCCACTGAAAGTGCTGGAGCCATTATTCGCGCCGACCGTGATGGTGCGGCTCCCATTGAACCAACCGCCGCGCAGCGTGCCGCTGCCGGTCAGTTGGTCAAAAACCACATTGGTGGCGTAGGCATCGAAGGTCGCTCCAGCGGCAATGTTCAGGGAAGAGAGGTTCCCGACGAACGAGTTGTCCTGCGAGTTGAAGTTCCCTGCGCGAATCGTACCGCCCTGGACGTCGATCAAGGAACCGGCGCTCATCGAAACGGAGGTGAGCCCTTCGCTGAACACGAGACTTCCAATTCCGGTTTTCAGGAGTGTTCCGGAGCCCGTGTAAGCGGTGCGGCCCTGGAAGATATCTGCTGCAGCGGCAAACTCCATGGTGGCTCCAGCGGCGATCTGCATGTTCGCCGGAGCAGCCGGCAATCCGGGCATGGACTGCGTCGCGGTGAGCGTTCCGGCATTGATGATCGTCCCGCCGGTGTAGGTCGCGGCAGCCGTCAAGCGCATGTTCCCCGCTCCGCTTTTGATCAATCCGCTCGCGGACTTGGTCAGCAAAGCGCCGGGCGCATAGCCATCCTGCAGCGGCGCGGACACCAGCAGATCCACGTCCTGCCCGGTCTCCCCGACGTTGAAGGTGATGGCATTCCCCGTCCCGCCCTGGAGTTGGAAGGCGGAGTTTCCCCCCGTGGCGGAAATCGCCGAAGTGACCGTCCCGGCAGTGGTCACGTTGCCACGGAGCTGGAATGCCGGGTAACTGGCGGAAGTCCCGCCGGTTGCCGCGATCGTCCCGCCGTTCAGCTGGACTGCGCCGAGGGTGTTATACGCGTTGTTGGAGTTGGTCACCGTGCCGCCCTGATTGACGATCAGCGTGGCGGCCATCGGCCCGCTCGCGACGGTACCGAAGACATCACCTGCACCGAAGTTCAGTGTGCCGCCGGCATTCACGGCGATGGTGCGGCCCGCTGCGTTCGCGTTCCCTAAAGCGCCGCTCGTTGAATTCACCGCGTTCTTCCCCAAGTTTGCGACCAAGGTCCCGCCATCGATCGCGAGGTTGCCCGTAAAGTTGCTGTCGCCGCTCAAGGAGAGAGTGCCAGCCCCAATCTTCGTCAACCCGCCGGTCCCACTCAGCACGCCCGTGTAAGCGGTGGACGCTCCGTTGTTGCCCACCCGCAGCGTGATCGGCGCATTGGCCGTGTCATTGAGGGCAAGGCCGGCGGTTCCATCCAGCCCACCCACCGTGAAGGTCGAAACTCCGGGAGCAAACTGCAGGACGCTGTCCTGGACGACGGTGCTATTCTGGACGGCGTCGGCGTGCCCGAGGCGTAGCGTGCCGGTCCTCACCTGAGTCGAACCGGTGTAGGTATTTGCACCGGCCAGGATCGTCATCCCGGTGCCGCGTTTGACCAGACTTCCCGAGCCTGCGATGCCGATCGCGTCGCTGCTGGTCAGGGTATAGGTGACGCTGTGATTGGTGAAGAAGACGTTGGTAGGAGTCACTCCACCAGCTTGCACCTGCACGTTGCCATTGTTGATCGGCGTGTTGGTGACCGTGTTCGTATCCTGGAAGGTGACGATCGCCGGATCCGCGTAGGTCGCCGCGGTGGCGCCATTCGCCCAGTTTGGCGCCGTCGTGTTCCAGGCAGAATTCGCGGTCCCATTGCCGCCATCCCGGCCCGTCCAACTTAGCCCGGCAGTCGAAACCAGCACCCGGATTTCGCCAGCAGTCGGCGCTGTGCTGCTGAAGGTGTAAGCGTGTCCGAGCGGTCCGGCGAAAGTCGTGCCAGCATCAAAACCGGACAGTGTTCCGGAGTAAGCCAGGAGCTTATACAAGCCATTGCCGAACGAGCCTTGGCCGCCTTGGTTCGCGTTATCCGCAAACTGTAGATTGATCCCGTTATTGAGCGTGAGATTGCCCATCACATTGATGAAGCTGCCTGTCCCTGGGTTCGTGGTGCCAGGGGTGCCGAGCACAAAGTTCAACGTGGTGCCCGTGGCGAGCGTCAGGTCCCCGGTCGTCAAGGTGCCGATGCTCCCGCCGATGCCGTTGGCATTGAGTCCAGGCGAGATGGAATTGCCCGCGATCGTCGCCATCGGCCCGTTGACGGTGCCGATGCCGTTGAGGTTGGTCGCTGCGCCCAGCGGCGTGGGAACCGTCGCAGGATCTACCGGAGTGACGCCGGACACATTCAGGATGGATCCTGCTGCGAGCCGGACCGTCTGGGTATTCAAGGTGGAGGCTCCACTGAGCGCGAGGTTGCCGCCGACCGTGACGGATCCGGTGGCTCCATTGAAGGCGCCCGAAAAGGTCCCGCCGTTCACCGTCAGATTGGAACTCCCCGCATTGATGGCGCCGATCCCGCCGGCAAGGTTGCCGATCGTCTGGCTGACATTATTCAGGTTCAACGTGCCATCCACCGTGACCGCCCCGCTTCCCAAAGCGCCCGCGACGGAACTCTGGAGGATTCCGGCGACGTCCACGGTCAGCGGGCCGCTGAAGCCCGGATTGCTCGTGTTGAAAACCACCGTCCCACCGGCCCCCTGCACCCGCAGGGCACCCGCTCCCGTGATTGGAGCGTTCACTGCCAGGTTCTTCCCGGCAAACTGTGCCCCCAACGAACCGCCCAGCGCGCCGACTGCAAGTCCGCCCGTTAATTGCTGCAAGCCGTCCGCGGCGTAGATGGTGCCGTCGTTCAAAGTAATGCCATTCGCCAAGGTATAAGCCACCACGTTGGCTCCACCCGTTCCACCGAGGCGCAGAGACCCTCCGCCATTCACCGAAATGGCCCCGGTCCCAACCGACCCCGCGTTTTGGTTTCCGCCGCTGTCCGTCCCGAGCGCCAGCGTCCCGCCGTTGATGGTTGTCCCGCCGGTGTAGTTGCTGGTTCCCCGCAGCGTCAACCGGCCGGCTCCCGCTTTGACCAACGAGACCGATCCCGTTCCGTTATTGATCGCGCCGGAGTAATCCCCGTCCGCATCGCCCATGCCCGCCGTCAAGGTGCTCGCGCCCGCGGCGTTGTTCGTCACTGTTCCCGCTCCGGAGAAAGCGCCGACTGCTTCCGTCCGGCCGTTCAGATCCAAGGTTCCATTGACCCCGATCGCTCCGATGTCCTCGATCTGATCTCCGCCGGTTCCGGCGAGAACCGCCGTGGTCTCCGGAGCCAGCGTGAGACCGGCCACGGCATGCACCGTCGCGGACGAAGTCTTTGCCAGGACCACGGTGCCGCCGAGCACCGTGGCGTTCATTCCGGCATTATTCCCCGTGCCGCTGAAGGTGGCCATGCTGGTTCCCTTCTTCGTCAAAGTGGAAGTCGCGTTCGACGCATTGATCGAACCGTCGAAAGTGTAATCCCCCGTGGAATTATCCACGGTCATCGCGTTCACCGACACGCCGGCCGGCTGGATGGTCACCGTTCGTGTTGCTGGCTCCGCGCCGTTGGCATCGAGATCCTTAAACTGCACCTCATTCCCGTTGGCAAAGGTGCTCCCGCTGAAATTCGCGGTGCTCGTATCCCAAAGCCCGTTGACCGTCCCGCTCCACGTCCGAAGCACGATCGTCGCCAGGGTTGTTCCCTGCAGGGAGAAAACGTAGTCGTAGTTCCCCGGGTTGGCGTTCACAAAGGCGTTGTTCGTAAAGGTCCGGTTTCCGCCGGGGGTGGCCGCCGAGGGACCGCGGTTGAACGCGCCGCCTCCGGCATAAACGTCGCCCGGGCTGTGCGCCAGGCCGTACCAACCGGCCCCACTGTAAACTGAGACGGCGTACTGGATGTTCCCGCTTAAAGCCACCGGAGTCTCCAGGGCAAAGGTCAGGTAGTCCGTGCTGGCGGTGGTGGTGCTGAAAGTCCCGCTCTCCGTGCTCAGTGGCGTAATGGCTTTGGTCACCGGATCCACCGAGCCGATCTGCAGGCTCCACACGGAGGAAAACGCCGCGGCGCCCGTTTGTCCCACGCCTTTGAAGGTAAAAGCGTTCATCTCGTAGCTGCCCGGAGCCAGCGTGAAGGTTTGTCCGGGAGGCCCTCCATTGTCCGAGAAATCGCGCGAGTTGTTGGTCGTCCCTCCTGCGGTCAGTTGCTCGATCAAGACATTCGTGGTCGGGGCCGCCGCTCCCGACGAACCGGTAAAGGCCTGCGCCGTTGGCGACGTTCCGCAGCTCGCGGCGGCGGCCGCCAAGACCAGCACCCGTTGCGACCGCAGCAGCGCTTGCAGCGTCTTCGCGTAGCACCGCCCACGGAGCGCGGCGGCGGCCAGAGGATTCGGGAGCAGGTGTTCTCCGGAAGAGGACGTTTGAGTGATCATAAGATTGGGAGAATTCGGAGGGGTAAACAGACGGGGAAGGAAAAGACGAGAGCGTGCGCGGGGGAAATGACGCGTCCAAGTGCGGAGCCGTCCTCAGGACGAAGCGCGACTCACCGGATCGGCGGCGCTCGCGGGACCAAACGGAGAAAGGGAGGGGACTTTCAACACCGGCGCGGAGCGTAACCCGATCAGTGCCAATGCCAAGTTGAATCTTGTCCGGGGACGCGGGCGGATCGTTCCCGCATCTCGCTTTCCGTCCCGCATTTTCTTCCCCGAGATCGCTGGAAAACCTTGGTGACCTTTCTCGTTGTTCCCCAGCGGAGAATCCCTCCGGACAAAATCGTTGCGTTCGGAGCAATCCACTCGCGCCGGCCGCCGTTTTGCCGTCGTCGCGCGCGGGAACTTTCTTGGATCATCCGCGAGCGGCTTCTAGGCTGCCCCCGGGCATGACTTTTTGCTGCCTACGCATTTCTTCCCCATGATCCGCCTCCTTCTCCTTTCGCTCTTCTGCGCTTCCACCGCGCTCAGCCTCACGGTCGATACACTGCGCGTGGAAGCGCGGGATAATCCTCTCGGCATCGACGTTCCGCAGCCTCGCCTGAGCTGGCTCCCGCAATCCGCAACGCGGGGCGATCTGCAATCCAGTTATCAGGTGATCGTCGCCTCCTCCGCCGCGCTTTTAGCGCAGGATCGCGGTGACCTTTGGGAAAGCGGCGCCGTGAAATCATCCGAGACCACGCACATTAGTTATGCGGGCCAGCCGCTGCGATCCGCGCAGCAGATTTTCTGGAAGGTCCGCGTCTGGGATAAACTGGGGCAGCCATCGCCGTGGAGTTCACCCGCGACCTGGACCATGGGTTTGCTGGATGCCGCGGACTGGAAGGCGCGCTGGATCGGGCTCGCCGCGGCGGAGAGTGCGGAGCGCAAGCAGCGCGGTTATCATGCCGGCGAAACGGCCCGACAGGACGAGCTGAAATGGGTGCAAGTCGATCTCGGTCAGAGCTTCCCCATCTCCACGATCCGCCTGCATCCGATGCAGCATGACGACAAGGACGGCTTCGGATTTCCTCTCCGCTTCAAAGTCGAAGTTTCGGATGACACCGGCTTTGCCAGCGCGGAGACGATCGCCGATCACACGTCTGCTGATTATCCCAATCCGGGCCGGAAACCGGTGACCTTTGACGCCACGAAAGCAGCCGCCGGCAAGCCCCGGCGCTTCGTGCGAATCACCGCGAGCAAGCTCTGGCAGCGCAACCCGACCGCGTTCCCTTTTGCCCTCAGCCAGCTCGAAGTCGTCTCCGGAGGAAAGAACGCCGCGGTGGGGAAACTGGTCACGGCGAAAGACAGCGTGGAGGCCTTCGGCTGGGGCAGCGCCAGTCTCACTGACGGACTTGGCTTGATCGATCCGACAGCACCGAGCGCGGCGGCAACTCTCTTGCTCCGGAAGGAATTCGAGGTCAAGCCGGGCCTCCTCCGCGCGACCGCCTTCGTTTGCGGTCTTGGCTATTACGAGATGACGCTGAACGGCGGCAAGGTGACGGACGACGTGCTCACGCCGGGCTGGACGAAATACAACAAGACCTGTCTCTACGACACGCATGACGTCACCCGGACTCTCCGCGCGGGGAGAAACGCCGTCGGATTGTTCCTCGGCAACGGCATGTACCACGTCAAGGCGGGCGGACGTTACGCCAAATTCCAAGGCAGCTTCGGGCCGCAAAAAGCCATCGCCCAAATCCTCTGCGAATATCAGGACGGCACCCGCGAGTGGATCGTCACGGACGAGCAATGGCGCGTCGGCGCCGGACCGATCACCTTCACCTCCGTCTATGGCGGGGAAGACTACGACGCCCGTCTGGAGCAACGCGGCTGGGATCAGCCGGGGTTTGACGCTTCAAAGTGGACCGCTGCAAGGATCCTCACCGGCCCCGGCGGCGCACTGAAAGGGCTCTCCTGCGCCGCGCCTCCGATCCGGAAGTTCGATCTGCTCAAGCCTGCCAAAACCACGGTGCTGAAACCGGGCGTGACCCTTTTCGATCTCGGCCAAAACGCGTCCCAGATGCCGAAGATCACCGTCCGCGGACCCGCCGGAGCATCGATCAAACTCTCGCCTGCGGAACTCTTGAAGCCGGATGGTTCGGTCGATCAGAAGAGCATCGGGCAACCCACGTATTGCGTTTACACCTTGAGCGGGACTGGTTCCCAGACGTGGTCGCCGCGGTTCTTCTACTGCGGCTATCGGTATCTCCAGGTCGAATGCCTCGCGCCGACTGGCGGCGGAGCGTTGCCCGTGATCGAAAATCTGGAAAGCACGGTCGTGCATACATCCTCGCGGACCGCTGGCGAATTCACCACCTCGAGCGATCTGTTCAACCGCATCCACGCTCTCATCCGCTGGGCGCAGCGGAGCAATATGGTGAGCTCGCTCACCGATTGTCCGCACCGGGAAAAGCTCGGCTGGCTGGAGCAAATCCATCTCAACGGTCCGGCGCTGCGCTACAACTTCGATCTCGACGCGTTCTTCACCAAGACCATGAACGACATGGCCGACTCACAGACTCCGGAAGGTCTGATCCCGAGCATCGCGCCGGAGTTTCCCGTGTTCAAAGACGGCTTCCGCGATTCGCCCGAATGGGGAAGTGCGCTGCTCCTTGTCGCCTGGCAGCAACATCAGTTTACCGGCGATGCCAGTCTGCTCCGCCGTTATTACGAACCGATGGTGCGCTACGTCGATTATCTGGGGAAGAAAGCGAAGGATGACATCGTCAGTCACGGTCTCAGCGATTGGTATGACATCGGACCCGGCGCTCCGGGAATGTCCAAGCTCACGCCGCTCGGAGTGACCGGAACCGCGTTTTACTTCGAAGATCACCGGGTGCTCGCCGAAGCCGCGCGGATGCTGGGCCGAACCGAAGACGCGACTCGATATGAGGAGAAAGCCGCCCGCATTCGCGCCGCCTTCAACTCGAAGTTCTTCAACGTCGCAACCGCGCAATATTCCAGCGGCTCCCAATGCGCGAATTCCATCCCGCTCGTCATGGATCTCGTTGCTCCCGAGCATCGTCCGGCGGTGCTGGGGAACATCCTGCAAAATCTCGACTCAAAAGGCCTCACCGCCGGCGATGTCGGCTATCGCTATTTGCTCCGCGCGCTGGCTGAAAGCGGGCGCTCGGACGTGATCTTCGCGATGAACCATCAATCGGAAAAGCCCGGCTACGGATTCCAGCTAAAGCAAGGCGCGACCAGCCTTGCGGAAGCATGGGACGCGCATGCGGGCTCATCGCAAAATCACTTTATGCTCGGGCAGATTAACGAGTGGTTCTTCCACGATCTCGCCGGAATCCAAAGCGATCCGGCAGCTCCAGGATTCCGGAAGATCGTGATCAAGCCGGCGCCAGTCGGGGATCTGAAGTTCGTCAAAGCCAGCTACCAATCCGTGCGGGGCAAGATCAGCAGCGAGTGGGAGCGCGACGGCGCTCGCTTCAAGCTGCGCACCACGATTCCGCCCAACACCAGCGCCCGGATTTTCCTCCCCACAAGCGACGCGAACTCCGTCACTGAATCCGGCAAGCCGATCGGAAACCAAACCGGCGTCGTCTTCCTCAAGATGGAAAATGGCGCCGCCGTGTACGAAGTCAGCGGCGGCACCTACGAGTTCACCAGCAATTTGTAAGCGCGCGGAAACGCGATTGGGGAGCACAGGCCGCCGGCCTGTCGTGGCCGGCGGCTCGCCGCCACACCGCACAGATGCTCGCGCCATTCCCGCGAACAACTCCGAGCATCCGGAAACCCTTCGCCCGTTCCGGACGAAACTCCGCACGCGATCAGTAAACACGCGCCAACTCGTTCCCCGCATCCGGCGGGCCGCCGGACGCAACAGCCCGCCGGCCTGCGCTCCCCAAGAATGAACTTCGGGAATCTTCCCCAACATCGCGCGAGACTGGCCTTTTCACTCCGCGCCGGTAAGGTGCGCGCCCCATGTCACTCTGGTCCACCGCTCATCCCTGGCTTCGCGAGTTGGTTTCCTACGAACCCGGCAAACCGATCGAGGACGTCGCTCGGGAACTCGGTTTGCAGCCATCCGAAATCATCAAGCTCGCCTCCAACGAAAACCCGCTAGGGCCTTCCCCAAAAGCACTCGCAGCGATGCACGAGGTGCTGGAGCGCGCGCACTTTTATCCGGATGGCGGCGGCTACTATCTCCGCGAGGCGATCGCCGGAAAGTTCGGGCTGAAGCGCGAGAACGTGATCCTCGGATGCGGATCAAACGAGGTCATCGAGTTCATCGGGAAAGCTTTCCTCAGCCCAGGCGATGAGATCGTCACGGCGCGCCACGCCTTCGTCGTTTACAAGCTGATGGCCACGCTCTTCGGCGCGACCACGATCGAAGTTCCCGATCCCGATTTCGCCCACGATCTCGAAGCGATGGCGGCTACGATCACGCCGAAGACGCGCGAAGTCTTCATCGCCAATCCGAACAATCCGACCGGCACGCTGCTCACTCAGGAAGAAATTGACCGGTTCATGACCCGCGTTCCGGATGACGTAGTGGTCGTGTTCGACGAGGCGTACCATGAGTTTTTGGTCGATCCGCCGGATACGCTGAAGTTCGTCCGTGAGGGCCGCAATGTCGTGGTGCTGCGGACTTTTTCCAAGATCCAAGGGCTGGCAAATCTGCGCATCGGCTACGGGATCGCTCGTCCCGAACTGATCGATATCCTCCAGAAAACTCGGCAGCCCTTCAATGCTAACGGGATCGCGCAAGCCGGAGCCCTCGCCGGACTGCTGGACGAGGAACACCAGCGCAAAACCCGCGACATCACGATCGAAGGACGCGAATTCCTCCAGCGAGAGTTCGCCGCGCTCGGGCTCGAGTTTGTGCCGAGCTTCGCCAATTTCGTGCTGGTGAATGTCGGGGACGGGAAAGCGGTTTTCCAGGCGCTCATGCAACGCGGAATCATCGTCCGCGACATGAATTCCTACGGCTTGCCCAAGTGGATCCGCGTCAGCATCGGGACGATGGACCAAAACCGCCGTTTCCTCGCGGAACTCAAACAGATCCGCACGCGAGACGCGGCTTAGCAGGCCGCTGATCTTCCGGAACGACACCGCGGCATGATGCCGTTAATTTCCTGGGAGGGCATCGCGCCGTCGATGCCGCAGCCGGAGGCCCGCCCCGGAAACGACGGCGCGCTTCCCTCCAACGGATAAAACCGAAAACCTTCCGGAAATTTCCCGCAGATTGCGCAGATCAAATCCCCGAAAAACCTGCGTCAATCCGCGAAACGTGCGGACCTAATTCAGCTGCGCCGGCGCGGCCGCGCGCGCCGCTTTTGCCTCCGTGTATTCAGCTTCCAGCCGCTTGGTTTGCTGCTCGTGTTCCGCCAGATCTCGAGCTGCGGTCGCCAGCGCTTTGTTTGCCGCAGCTCTCTCGGCAGCCGCAGCTTCCTCCAGCTTGCCGGCTTTGAGGCCCAGTTCGCCGAGCTCGCGATGAGCTTGTTCCGCCGCCGCTTTCGCGTCCGCCTCTTCGCGCGCGGCTCGGGCGGCTTTGTCCTCGGTTGCCCGGAAGGCAGCCCGTGCCTTTTCGAGCGCATCCGTGATGCTGTTGAGCGCCAGTTGCATCGTGTCCGGCTCGGCGGCAGAGGTCTTCCCGAGCAACTCCGGTGCGCTCTCTTCGCCGCCCGTTCGAGCCGAAGCTCCGAGTTCCGCCAGCGCCAGTTCCATTGCCACCACCGCGCGTTTTGCTGGAGCAATCGCGGCGGTCGAATCCAGCTGGGTGCGTTCCTTCGAACTCACCAACGCCCGCAGATCCGCGGCTGATTTCTCCGCATCCGCGACCTCCGTTCGCGCTTTCACCGCAGCCTCCGTCGCACTCTTCACCACCGCGGCGAGGCCCTCGTGCTCCGCGCGCTTTTGCTGCAAGGTCTGGCGCGCCTCATGCACGGTTTGGAACCGCTGCGCCAGCTCCCATCGCTGAAGCTCCGCTCGCGTCGTGGCCAACTCTGCCGCGGCGCGGTGAAAGCCTTCCTTTGCCTTCACCGCCTCGACGACCGACGGCGAATCACCGGCGTTCTTCCAGACAGGACCGATGAATTCTTCAGCCGCTCGCGCCTCAGCAGCCGAGTCGCGCGCCCGCTTTTCTTCCGCAACCGCCACGGCAGCTTGGGCGCGCGCCACGGCTGTGTTCATCTCCGCCAAACGTCGCCGGCTCTCCGCGATTCGGTCCGCCAAAGCCGGCGGATTCGAGCTCAGCTCACCGAGCGGCTTTCCATCCAGCGCCGAGACGCGGATCTTCCCCGTCCAGTCGCCCGCGATCACCCGGTCGCTGCTCAGCGCCGCGCGCAAAGCGATATCCGAAAACGGTTTGGTGGCGCCGAGTTGCTTCCCCGTTGCATCCCAAACTTTGGCGACTTTATCCCGCCCGCAGGACACCAGCCGCCCGTCGGCGGCGAAGTCCACCCAAGTCGCGCCGCCGGCGTGCGCATTCCACGCGCGGCTCTCTTTTCCTTCCTTCACATCCCACAGCACCACGCGTCCGTCTTCGCTCGCCGACGCCAGCACTCCGGGCATGAAGGCAACCGCGGTGACCATCGCCTTGTGTCCGGGCAGCGACGTGAACTCGCGTCCGGTCGCGCCTTCCCACACGTGAATTCCTCCCGCGCGATCGGCGCTCGCGAGAAACTTTCCATCCGGAGAAAAGGCGAGCGCAGTCACCCAATCCGTGTGCTTCTTGATCGAAGTGATCAGCCGTCCGTCCGCTGTGGAGTAAAGCTTCACGATCTTGTTCGGCCCGCCGAGCGCGACGAATTGCTGGTCTGCGCTGACATCCGCGGCGAGCACTTGATCGAACTCATCGCCCAGCGTCGCCACGCGCTCGCCGGTCGCAATCTTCCACAGCGCCACCTTGCCGGATTTGCCGCCGAGCCCGCCTCCCGTCAGGAGCAATTCCCCGTTCCGGCTGAAGCGGAGGATTGCCGGAAAGCCTTCCGGAAACGGCAGCACACCGAGCGGCTCCAGCGTCTCGGAGTGATACAGCAGAATCTGTTTCTGTCCGCCGACTGCGACCACCGGCGCCCAAGGACTTGCCGCGAGTGCGGTCAACGCATTCGGCTGCCGGCTCTGCACGACCGGCTCCAGCGGAAGCTCGCCAGGCAT
>DASVRR010000200.1:0-4102 GCA_036388515.1 Chthoniobacteraceae bacterium
TCGAGATTTCCAAGCGGATCGAGGAGGCCGAACTCAACGTGCAGAAGCACATCAACCGCTTTGGTTTTATCGCCCGCGCTTACCTCGATCTCGCGCAGAAGCTTCTGGAAGGTCGCGAGCGTTTTGACCGCGTGATCCTGGATAAAAAGATCGAGAGCCGCGAGCGCTACATGAAAGCGCTGCCCAAGCTATGCGCCCAGCTCGATCACGCCGGAACCCATTGCGCGACGACTTACAAAAACTACCTCGCGCACGGCGGGAAGAATCACGACACGAAATCCTTCCACGATTTCAAGAAGGCTCACGACGCGATTCAGCGGATGTATCCGAAGTTCTTCTTCAAGCAGAAGGTCACCGAGGAGTTTGTGCATCTCGCCGATGAGACGAACCGCTTGATTCACCAATGGCAGGAGGAATTGCACCGGCCGAAAAAGGCCGCGAAAAGCCACGCGGGTCAGCATTCCCCTGCTCCAATCGACTACGCAGCCAAGCTCAAGGAACAGCAGATGCGGACCTGGCTTAGTCCCGAAGAGTTCCTCGCGGAGTATGCCGAACTGAAGGCGTGGCTGAAGAAAGCGCTGAAAGCCAAAACCGAGATGGTGGAGGCGAACCTGCGGCTGGTGATTTCCATCGCCAAGAAATACACGAACCGCGGCCTTTCGTTCCTGGACCTGATTCAGGAAGGCAACATGGGTTTGATGAAAGCCGTGGAGAAGTTTGAGTATCGCCGCGGTTACAAGTTCTCCACCTACGCGACCTGGTGGATTCGCCAGGCGATCACGCGTTCGATCGCCGACCAGGCGCGGACCATTCGGATTCCGGTGCACATGATCGAGACGATCAACAAGCTGATGCGGGTGCAGAAGCAGTTGGTCCAGGATTACGGCCGCGAGCCGACACCGGAGGAAGTCGCCGACGAAATTCAGCTTCCCGTGGAGCGCGTCCGCGCGGTGCTCAAGATGGCGCAGCAGCCGATTTCGCTGCAATCGCCGGTGGGTGAAAGCGACGACACCAGCTTCGGCGATTTCATCGAAGACAAAGGTGCGGAAAACCCGTCGGACATGACGGCGATCGTGCTCCTCAAGGAAAAGATTAAGGACGTGCTCGAGACGCTGACCGAGCGCGAACGCCAAGTTCTGGAGCAACGCTTCGGCTTGGTGGATGGCTACAGCCGCACGCTGGAAGAAGTCGGCCGCCAGTTCAAAGTCACTCGGGAACGTATCCGGCAAATCGAAGCGAAGGCGCTGCGGAAGATGCGGCATCCCACGCGCATCCGGCAGCTCGAGGGCTTCCTCGAGGCGCACGAAGCGTAGGGTTCGCCCACGCTCAATCGACTGTTTGGGGATACCCAGCTCATCGCGCGCAACTTTCCGGATCGAAAGGCGTTTACCGCCCAGCGCATGAAAATCGAAGATGAAAAGGATGATCTCTGGCGTCTGCTGGGGAAGGTTCGCGAGCCGCAGGTGTCGCCCTTCTTTTCCCGTGATGTGCTTCGGGCAATTCGAGAGGAAGCACCTGTTCGCGTCAGCGTTCTGGACTGGCTGCGCCGGCGCTGGCGAGTGGCGGCGATTGGTTTGAGTGCGGTTGCTCTTGCCGCCGGTTTTGCCTGGCGCACGGCGGATCAGCCGGATCATCTGGCGGTGCTTGCCCAGGAAGTTTCCAGCAGCCCGGACTATCACGTGATCACTCACCTGGATGAACTTCTCGATTCTGAGCAGAGTTCGGTATGGCTGGAAACTGCTTCTTACTAATCCTCCTGGCGGTGGTCGTGGCGCTGCCTGCCACCGCGCAGCAAACGGACAAAGATCCCCGGCCTGACGGAACTCGGCGCCGGATCGTCCCCAAGAGCGGCCAGGGATCCGGAGATCAACCCGGACCTGAGTTCCAGAATGCGCGACGCGCCATCGAGGCACTCACGCCGGAGCAGCGGAAGCGTTTCGAGGAGAACTTCGCACGTTGGGCAAACCTCTCCACTGAGGAGAAAAAGACGCTCCGTGGACGCGATGAACTGCGGCGAAAAGTAATCCGCGACGAACTCGAAGCGGCCATGCAGGAACTCGGTCTTCCGCTGGAAGGCGAACGCCGCGAACAGTTCATGCAGCGCTACGCTGAAGAGCGGCGCAAAATCGAAGAAACGCTCCGGAAAGAGCTGATCGAAAAGCGCAAGCCGATGCTGCGCGAGCTGATCTCCCGGCTGAAGAATGAGTTCGCCACGCCGGCTGCTCCCGCTCCTGTTCCTGCGGTTCCTCCCGCCGCGGCTACGCCGGCAACGGCGCCCTAGAGTCACGCCGGAGACGCGACATCAAGCGGAAGAAACGCAGGGTGTCACGCAGCGGGTGAATCTTGCTCTCCTCATCTCCATAGATCGTGCTGACTGGCACCGCTTCGATGCGGCATCCGGTGCGCGAGGCAAGCACCAGCATCTCGGTTTCGTAATCGTATTTGCTCGTCGTCGCTGCGCAGAGCGTCGCCGCGAGATCCCGGTGAACCATCCGGAAACCGCACTGGGAATCCGGAATATTTTGCGAACAGATCCCGCTGATCTGCGCGGACATGAACAGGTTCGTCAGGCGCCGGAGCCACGGCATCGTTTTCAAATCGCTCATCCGCGTGCCCACCAGCATCCCGGCGCGAGAATCGTTCGCCGCCTTGAGGAACCGCGGGATTTCTTCCGGCAAATGCTGCCCGTCGCCGTCAAGAATCAGGACGTATTCGATTCCCCGGCGCGCGCTTAACTCCCTTAAACCGGTCTTGATGGCGGCGCCTTTGCCTTGGTTGACTTCGTGGCGAATGACTTCCACTCCAGCCGCTCGCGCCTCTTCTTCCGTGCGATCCGGAGACCCATCATCAATCACCAGCACGGTGGCGAGATGCGTGGCCGCACGTTCTGCCACGTCGCGGATGTGCGCTTCTTCCCGATAACATGGGATCAGCGCGGCGACGTTCGTTCGGTCAATCACGCCTCGCTTCATAGCTAGCTCCGTGCCTGCTAGCGTTTGACCGGGTTGAAATCGGCCGCGTGATAAGAACTCCTCACCAGCGGACCCGAGGCGACATGCTCGAAGCCCTTTCGTTCCGCGATTTCCCGGTAAAGCTGGAAAGTATCCGGATGGACATACTCCAGCACCGGAAGGTGTTGCGGGGAAGGACGCAAGTATTGCCCCATGGTCAAAACCTGCACGCCGGCCTCGCGCAGATCATCCATCGCCTGGAAGATCTCCGACTCCTGTTCGCCCAACCCAAGCATCATCCCGCTCTTGGTGACTCCTTCGGGCGCGATCTCCTTCATCCGGCGCAAGACCTGCAGAGACAGCCGATACTTCGCCCGTGAGCGGACCAGCGGAGTGAGTCGCTCGACCGTTTCCACATTGTGATTGAAGATGTGCGGACGCGCGGCAGCCATCGTTTGCAGGCATTCCTCTTTCCCGTGGAAGTCCGGCGCCAGCACTTCGATGACGATCGCCGGATCGGCAGCACGGATGGCTTCGATCGTCCGCGCAAAGTGCTGCGCGCCGCCATCCTTCAAATCGTCCCGCGCGACGGCGGTCACCACCACATGCTTGAGCTTCATCCGCTTCACCGCCTCCGCGACTCTCGCCGGCTCATCTTCTTCCAGCGCAAAAGGCTTCGCCGTCGTCACCGCGCAAAAGCCGCAGGCACGGGTGCAACGCTCGCCCGCGATCATGAATGTCGCGGTTCCTGCGCTCCAGCATTCCCAGCGGTTCGGACACTGGGCTTCTTCACAGACCGTGTGCAGGCGCAGATCTGAGATCAGCGCTTTGGTGGAAAAGAAGACGGGATTCGAAGGGAGCCGCACTTTGATCCAGTCCGGCTTGCGAGCTTGGTGAAGGGCGGGATCAATCTTGGCGCAGGACATCTGGGCGTGACGTTAGTGGGTCGCCTTCCGAAATCAACGCCGCAGGGAGGTTCCCGCGCGGGATTTCCGCAGCGGCGAATTGCCAAGCGTCCTGTTCTATCCGATAGCTCTGCCCCGTTTCCCCGCCCATGATGTCTGCCTTCAGCCAGTATCTCCTCCAATGGCAGACCTTTTTCCAGGAGCTCGGCGTGCTCGGGCTCCTCGCGTACGTGCTCCTGATCGTGG
>DASVRR010000201.1:0-8206 GCA_036388515.1 Chthoniobacteraceae bacterium
CTTCCAGCCTGTGCGGCGGGCGGGCATCCCGCCCGCCGACCGCCGATTCAGCAGGCTGGAAGCCTGTGTTCCAGAGCGCCACGAGCCCTTCGGAAAACTCCGGCAGATCGCTCCAAAACACCGGGCTCTCCTCTTTCGTGCCGCGCAATTTTGCCTGCGTGAGCAAGCGACAGAGATTCTGGTAGCCGCGCCGCGATTCCACCAGCACCGGCAGGATCGCACCATCTTCCAGCGTCAACTCGCAGCCAACGATGGGCCGAATCCCGGCCTCACGTGCCGCAGAAAAAAAACGCGGCGCGCCGTACACGCCATCCCGATCGCACAGCGCCATCGCCGGCATTTCCGCCGCTGCTGCGGCCTCCACGAGCTGTCCTGGCATCGCCGCGCTCCGCAAAAAACTGAAGGCACTTCGGGCGTGGAGTTCGACATAGGACATGTTCGGTAGAGCGCGATTGGCGCTTAGTCGTAGCTGCCGTCCAGAAACCAGGCGCCGCCTTGATGCGCGAGTCGGTAGCATTCGGCGCCGACCTGCACATCCCACTCAATGCGCTCCCAGGCGCGCGGGTTCCACCAATCGCCCGAACCACGCCAGGGGCCGCGGCAGGCGGTCACCTCACCAAATGCTTTCTCGGAAAAGACCCGGACCGGGCGGCCTTGCGACTCCTGGACATCGGCAGGAAGAGACGGGCGGAAGCGCTGCAAGGGCATGGCGCGTTGCCCAGCATTTGGGGAAAGTGGCGGCGCCTCTTCGAAACGAGGCGTCACAATGTGGAAGGCATCCGGCCGATGCGTGTCCGCAGCGACCGGCGTCCCGACGCGATCGGGCCCGAGCAGTGCCTGCAGCCGCGCTAGAGTTTCATAGAATGAGTTGGAGTCGCGCAGGCCACCTTCCAAAAGGCTGAACTGCTTTTGCTCAGCCAGCGTAGCGCGCAGGGTGAGTTCAATCCCGATGATCGGCGCTTCGGCGGTGAGGTTTTCCAGGTATGTTTCGAGGATTCGAAAGAGCACGTCCACATCCGCAGTCGGCGCGGGAATGCGTAGAAAGAAACCGAGCGTCGGGAACGACTCGGGCGCTGGTCCTGACGCGCACGCAGCATTTTCCAGCGCTCCAGGGTCGAACTTCGACTCTCGACCTTCTGCAAGACGTAGCTTCAGTTCCATCGTGGCGGCGGCGCGGTACGACGTAGCCAGACGTGCGGTGAGCTGCTCCAGGAACCGGCGCAGGATGAAGAGCAGCGGTTCCAGCGTCTCGAGCTCGTGCTCGAGTTCCATCGCTTCGGCATAAATCTCCGGCACTCGCACCAGCCTCAGGAGGCGGTGCGCACGACCGCCAGCTTGATCCCAAAGTTCCCCGGCTCGCGCGCCGAGCCGCCTCACCACTTGCTCCCGCGGCAATGAGGAAAATTCGCCGAGCGTGTGAATGCCCCAGCGATGCAGCAGGCGGAAGATCCGCGCCAACTCATTCTGCCGCTCGGCTGCGGCAGGATCGGCGATCGTTCCGGTTTCTTCCGCGAGCGCTTCGATGAACAGCTCCGGAAGAAATTCCGCGGCCTCTTTCACCACGCGCACCGGAGCCGCGGAATGCGCTGCAAGTCGCGCCAGATCAGGATTTTCTGCCACTCCCACTCGCGCGCTGAAATCACAATTTTCCAGCTGCACCACGATCTCCTGCGCACGTCGCTCCCAATCGGTTTCGCCGCGCCACTCCAACGTCACCACTCCTTCCTGAGTCGCTTCGAGCCAGGGAGAAAAGCTCTCCGCGCATTGCAGCAGACAGACGCTCGCGGCCGCGACGAGGCTCTCCGCTGGAGTGCGAAAAAGCAGACTCGTGCAGCGTCCGAGCGCCTGCGTAGTCGTCATCCCCGACGCGACCCCGCGAGCGAGTGCCGCCGGGGTCGCCTGCCGCACGCGCGCCGGCAAACCACCATCGACAATCGCCAAGGCACAGCTCCGCAGCTCCGGTTCGCGGCGGAGCACGCACTGGAGAGCAAAATCGGGAACGTAGATCGCGGCAAACATGCTGGGAGATCAAAGTGGCGCCACGGGATCGGACCGAATTCGAAAGCCGAACCCGCTTTCTTCCGCACTTTCGCGTTCGGCTTGTTCGTTCGACGTTTCATCCGTCGTGCCTGGCGCTTCTGTCGTTAGCCCACCTCCGCCATGAGAGTTTCTTCCGGAAGCACGCGCGCCCCTTGCACTCGCGTCGCTTCAAAAGTCACGCCTTCCACGAGTTCGGTCAGCTCGCGATCCAGATCATCCATGGAAAAACGCCGATGCAAGGTGAGACGCACGCGGGCACTCGTCACACTCGGACGTGGCGTCAGCACCACCAGCGTGCAGCCGCTTTGCTCCACGATCCGCTGTAGCCGATACCAAGCCTGACTCGGGATTCGCCCCACATCTGTGCAACTCCGGAGATTCAACACGACCAACGGCAAATTGCCGTCGCGCAAAACCAGATCCGCCGCTTTTACTGCTTCCGTGGCATTGCGGCAGCGCACCCAAAGCAATCGCGCCAGCGCCGCTGGAGAAACGCTCTCCAGATCGAAGCTGTCGCTGCCATCGAGTAAGGCCACAAAATGGCGCTGGCGTTCGGCGGCTTGCAGAAGCTCGGCCACCGCGAGCGCCGCGCCTCCGTGCCGGCAATTTAGTTCCGCGAGATCACCCTTGGGCAAGCCTCCACCCGCCGCCGCATCCAAGCCCGCCCAACCGGCCAGAAACCGTTCCCGGGGCCGCTCCACGGTGGTGAGTCCGCGCGCGGCGAGGAGTTCCTGGAGCTGAATGATCTTGGCACTGGCGGACACGCCGGCAGCTTAAGACCGCCGGAGTTCGTGTTCAAGTGAACACTTCTGCCTGTGCGCCGCTGATCCTATTTCGGCGGCGAAAGCAGCAGATCCAGCGCACCACGCGCCGCTTCCTGCACGCCTTTGGTGACGTCCTTCACCGTGGATCCCACCTGCTCCAGCACCGCGCCTGCCGCAGCTTCGGTGAGTCGGGCGGTGAGATCTTCCTTGGGCGAGCCGAGCGGCCCAGTCAGACGCATCGGAGCCCAGACGTAAGCGCCACGAGCCGTGGTAAAAACGCGCGCTTGAGAACCGGGAAGCCACTGCAAACTCGCGGGCACCACTCCGACCTGGAAGCTTCCATCGATGGTCTCGCCCTCAATCGTAAAGCCGCCTTCCACCCGAATCAGACCTTCGGATTCCAGGATGAGATCCGAAACCGTGAGCCGTGTTCCGGATTGAATGAATTCACCTGTCGCGCGACTCAGCGCCAGCCGGCGAAATTGCTGCGTGCGAGTGAAGAGCGCGATCTGATCAAGCACCGGCAATGCTTCCAGCTGACCGCCAGCGAGGGACATCGTGCCGCTGATCGTGGGCGAACCGCGCAAAGGCAGTGGACTGCGGATGTCGATCTCGCCGGAGGCATTGCCTTTCAACCGCGCCCGCCAATCTCCGGAAAGATACGGCGTCAGCTCAATGTTTTTGATCGAGGCATGAAGATCCAGCCGTTCGTTCGTCTTGATCTCTCCGGTGGCGCTGACGGAGCCGTTGGCGCCCTGGCGAAACTCCGCGTGGTTGATGAAAATGGACGGTTCGCGATACCGCAGAGAAAGACGCTCCACCTCGAGTGGCGGCAATCCTGCGTGGGTGATTTTTCCGCCCGAACCTTCGACCTTCCAGCCGCCGTCACCCGGTTGAAACTGCAGCGCGGTGCCGCGCAAGCCACCTTCCTTCCAGCTGAGTTCCGCCTCATGAATGGTCGCCGCGGCAATCTCCACCCGATCCGGAATCCAGCGGCTCCGCGATTCGGCGCCAGCGCTGGGAGCGACGGGTACGGTTGCCGGCGGAGCCTCCACCCGCGGACCGTCGAGTTGCACCTGCACGCGCTGGATTTCGACGCGATCCACCTGCCACACCTGCTCGAAGAATCGCCGCCAGCTTAGTTCGGCGCGCAACCCGTGCAGCTCGAGCCCGGAGAACGCGGCGCCCGGATTTCCCT
Organism: Chthoniobacteraceae bacterium; assembly: GCA_036388515.1. Classification (GTDB taxonomy): domain Bacteria; phylum Verrucomicrobiota; class Verrucomicrobiia; order Chthoniobacterales; family Chthoniobacteraceae; genus Chthoniobacter. The sequence continues at coordinate 4,003 of DASVRR010000201.1, forward strand.
GTGCGCTGAAACGATCCGTGTAGAGGCTTGCCGTGTCGAAATGCAGCGGCGAAACCTGCGCTTCTCCCTGCAGCGTGTCTCCAGCTTTTTGGGCAAGAAAGGCGCGGAAGTTTTCGCTGCGCAGATAGCGATCGATCGCCGCTTTCGCGACAAAGAATCCAGCCACCGCCAGCACGGCAAAGACCGGCACCACCCAGAGCAGTGCCCGCTTCCACGGAGGCATGGCGACACGAGGAGAACGGCGGGACATGCCGCACTTTTACCACTGACAAAGGCACGTCAATGCACAACGTTGCGCTCCACACCCCCATGCTCGACCTCAAGGATGTCAGTCTCCAACTCGGCGCTTCGCCCGACGCGCCTTTTCTCCTGCACGAAGTCGATACGCGTTTTCCCCGCCAGCATTTCGCGGCGATCCTGGGACCTTCCGGTTGCGGGAAAAGCACGCTGCTGAAAATGATTGCCGGCTTGCGCGAGCCGACCGCGGGCCACGTGCTCTGGGAGGAGCGCGACCTGGCGGAGGAAGACATGGATCCGCACGAGATCGGCTACGTGCCGCAGTTTAGCATCGCCTACGAGTTGCTCACGGTGCACGAGAGCATCGAGAGTGCGCTGCGGCTGCGCATCGCGGGATTTAGTGGGGAAGAACGTGAGGAGCGGATCGAGCGAGTGCTCAAAGAAGTCGGCCTGGAAGAGATTGCGGAGCGTCGCGTGCAGGTGCTTTCCGGAGGACAAAAACGGCGTCTTGCTCTCGCACTGGAAATGGTCAGTGATCCGCATCTTCTCCTCTGCGATGAAGTCACCAGCGGCCTCGACCCGAAAGCCGAAGACGAAATCGCGCGGCTGATGCATCAGCTTTCCCGGCGCGAAAACCGCATCGTTCTTTCCGTCACGCACAGCCTCCGGCACCTCGCGCTCTACGACAGCGTCGCCGTGCTTTATGAAGGAAATCTCGCCTATCACGGGCCGCCGGATTTTTTGTTCCACTACTTCAATGTGGAGAAGCCGGAGGAACTCTTTCCCCGGCTGGCGTTGCGTAAAGCGGAAGATTGGCACCGCTCCTGGCGGAAACACCGCGCGGCTTATCTCGGCCAGATCAACGCCGCGGCCGATTCCGATGTCGTGGCTCCGGAAGAAAATCCAGCAGGAGCCTCGGCCGCAGACGCTCCGGAAGATCCCGAGAGCCGGATGAAGTCGCTGCTGCAGAAGTTCAAAGCGGAACGTCAGGAGCGGGAAGGCTCCGCAGCTCCGCAAGCGGAAGCAAATGCCTGGACCGATACGCCCGCTGAGGCTCGTCCGGAAGCAACTCCGATCCCCTCGCCCGTGACTCAGTTTCTGGTTTTGCTCGGGCGCCGCTGGAAACTCTTCCTGCGCGATCGCGGCCAGCTTGCGCTACAGTTTGCGTTGCTCGTGGGGTTCCCGATCCTCGTCGTGATTTTTGCCCTGGATGGTTTGCCGCAGATCAAAAACCTCAACGGGGTCGTCACCGGAAACTTCCTCCAGCAGATGCAGAATCAGTTTTCTCAGGAAGCCGAACTGATGCGCGCCGGCAGCTTGGTTTCCGGCTTGATCATGTTCCAGGTGGTCCTGCTCGCGCTGATGGGATCGAACAATGGCGCACGCGAAATTGCCGGCGAACGGTTGATCTTCGAAAAGGAAAAGTTCGCCGGACTTCGGCCGTCTGCCTACGTCGCGTCAAAGGCGGCGTTCCTCGGTTTGCTCGTGCTCGCGCAATCCGTCTGGATGGCCGTGTTCGTCAATTTGATCGTCCGTTTTCCCGGAAATCTCGGCTCGCAAATCATCCTCCTCACTTTGGTGAATGCCAGCCTGACCGCGGTTTGCCTCGGCATTTCCAGCTTCATGAAAACCGCCGAGCAAGCCTCGCTCGTTTCGGTTTATCTCGTCGGCTTTCAGCTCCCGCTCTCGGGCGCGGTGCTCGCGTTGCCTTCCGCGCTAAGCTGGATCACGCGCCCGTTCATCGCGTCGTACTGGGGCTGGTCAGGTTTTGTGCAGACGCTGCGGGACACCCGCTTTTACGAGGCGGTGCTAAAGGTCACGCAAACTCCGTTGTCCGCCGAGCCGCTTTGCGTCTGGGTGCTGATGTGCCACGTCGTCCTTGGTCTGCTCCTCGCCTACACCGGCTGCAAAAGCTCCCGCTGGGAGTAAGCTTTGCCTCCAGCGATTCGGCGGCTCGACGACGAGTTCCGCCGGCCGGACGAGTTCGCCCAGGCAAACCGCGCAGCAGCAAAAATCGGCTCGCTGACCCGAGCAAGCGCGACGGTTCGCGACGACCGGTGGCGGCGACGGCGGGACTACTTCGCTGCTACGGCAGGCTTTGCCTTGCTCGCGCTCGCTTCGGCCAGGCGTTCGGTTTTCTTCCGGCGCTTGGCGCGAGTCTTCACGTTGTCTTTGCCTTTGTTGTGTCCCATAGGGCACGCACCTGACACTCGCCCGGGCGGAATTCCAAGCGGATTCGCTACAGCGCTCGGGAAAAAACCGGATCTGGATCCGGGCCGAAGCAGCCTGGACTTCCTGTGTCCAAGCCATGCCACCCAGTGCTGTAGCAGCAGGTTGCTCCTCCGGATGAATTCGCCATTCACTAATCACCGTTGCGCCCCTATCACTCCTCCATGTTTCCGGCGGTCGCCCAATTTGTCCTCACCCGCGCGCACCTGCCGTGGCTGATTGCCGGTGCGCTGGCGGGGTATTTGATCGTGATTTTCACCAACCCGGTGCGCGGCTGTTTCCGTGACGGGCTTTCCGCAATCCGGCGCTACCCGACTTTGTGGTTCACGTTTGGCGCGTTCGGGTTCGCCTACACTTTGTTCGAATTGCTGAAGCGTCTTTACAGCGCGTCGGTGTTGCCTCCGGAAGAACGCCCGATTTTCATGTGGCTGCGCGCGGCGTGGCGGGATCCGCAGCTTTGGTTCACCGGTTCGCCCGAATCCTTCTGGTATGTGCCTCCGCATGGGCTGCACGAAGCCGCCGCGGAGGCGCTGCTTCCGGCGTGCGAAAGTGTCGCCGGCATCTTCAATAATCTCGTCTCCACCTTTCCGCTCGCAGCCGTCGCGGCGGTGTTGCTGCTGGTGAATTGGGACGGTCATCAGATGGTCCTGCTGCGCGCACTCCGGAAGCGTTTTCGCGGCTGGGGTTGGCTTGCCTATGCCGGCATTCTCCTCAGCGCCTTTGCCGTCATCGGCAAGCTGCTGCTTTATCTCCTCCCGCTCGTGCATCCGCTCGATGGCGACTCGGCGCTCGCCTATTTCCAATGGTCGCCTGTGGTGATCTGGATCGCCTTTTTCTTCGAATACCTCTTCGGAGTTTGCATCCAGATTTACCTGATCCTGCTCGCCTACTGCTGGGTCCGCGGACTGACCTTCCAGCACGGAGCTTTGCTGGATTTCGCGATCCGCCGTTTCGCTTTTGTCGTGAAATGGGCGCTGCTCGTCCTGGTCGTGAGCAGCCTCTTCATCGATCTCCCGTTGATCTTGAAAAACTTCCCCGCGTTCCAGGCCTGGTTTTCCGTCGAGCCAGAGACGCTGGAAAAGCGGCTGCGTCTCGCGCGTTCCATTCTCACCGGATTCCTCCTGGCGTTCGCGACGATGCAGATCACGCTGACTTTCCACAGCGAGTCGCTCCGGCGCGCGGCCGGCGATCACGCGCGGTTTCTCCGGAGGAATTGCTGGGCCTTCGCCTGGTTCGTCATCGTCGCGGCGCTTCATTGGTATGGCTTCCACGTGCTAAAGCTGCTCTGCACGCGGGCGCTTGGCGAAGGCACCGCGCCTGGCATCATCTGGAGTCTCTGCGCGCCGTGGCTCGGCGGAGCAATCGGCGCCTGGCTGCTTGCGAGCTGGGTTTGCCTCTACAAGAGCCGCGATCACGACCGCGGGACACACGAGCTCGACCAAATCCTCACGTGAGCGCGGACGCCCTGCTCCAACTGCGCGCGGTCTCCTGTGATCGCGCTCCAGCGTCCGTGCGTGAGCTCACCGTGTCCATCGGTCAGGGAGGCTTTCACCTTCTCGCTGGGGAAAGTGACGCCGGACATGAACTCGCCCTCCGCCTGCTCGGCCTCCTGGACACACCTGACGCGGGAAAAGTCTTCGTCGCAGACACGCCGGCCAGCGAACTTCCGGAAGACAGCCGCGCGCAATTCCGTGACCGGCATCTTGGATTCGTCTTCACCGCGCCTTTTCTCCTCCCG
>DASVRR010000202.1:0-13974 GCA_036388515.1 Chthoniobacteraceae bacterium
AAGCACCGTCGTGGGAACCAGGATCGCCACTTGTTTCCCGCCCATCACCGACTTGAAAGCCGTCCGGATCGCGACCTCCGTTTTGCCGAAGCCGACGTCTCCGCAGATCAGGCGATCCATCGGCCGCTCGGATTCCATGTCCGCTTTTGCCGCCGCAATCGCGGTCAGTTGATCGGGCGTTTCCTTAAACAAAAACGACGCCTCGAATTCGCGCTGCCACTTGTTATCCGGAGGAAAAGCGTGCCCGACGGCGGTCTCGCGCTCCGCGTGGAGCTGAAGAAGTTTTCCGGCGTAATCGAAGACGGCTTTCTCCGCGTTCTTCTTGGCTTTGCTCCATTTGCCGTCGCCGAGCACCGACAGCGGCGGATTTCTTTTCCCCACGCCGACGTAACGGGAGACGAGGAAGGATTGCTCCAGCGGGACGTAAAGTTTCGCCTCTTCCGCAAAGGCCACGACGAGCACTTCTTCCGTTTTCCCCTCCGCGCCGGGGATCGACTTCATCCCTTCGTAACGCCCGATTCCGTGTTCCAGGTGGACGACGTAATCGTCTTCGTTCAGCTCACTGAAGTCGATTTGCGTGCGGCTCGATTGTTCCCGCGCCCTGCGCAAAGCCAGCCGGCGAGCGCGCGTGTTGCGATAGCGCCCGAAGAGTTCCGCATCACTGAGGACCGCGACTTTTGCTGCAGGAAAAGTGAACCCGCGCGACAATGTTCCGACCGTAAACGTCAGCGGATCGGCTTCGACTGGCGGCAGGAGATCGTGGAGACGTTCGATCTCGCCTTCGTTGTTGCAGAAGATGTGCACGCGCCAGCCGGCGGTGCGCCATTCACGGAGCTGGCTGAAGAATCGCTCGCGCTTGAGCTCGTCGATCACGAAATCACCGGCTTCAAACTCCCCAAGTCCGTGGTCGAAAAAGGCGGTGCTGTAGTCTTCGGAACCAGGAGTGGTGAACCGCGACGACGCGACGGACGCGACGGAGGAAGAAGACAAGACCGGAGCAGGAGCGGTTCCTTCAATCGCTTCTGCCGTCGCGTCCGTCGAGTCGTCGCGGTGCATTTCCTCCGCCCCGCCCAGCGCCGACTCCGAGATTTGAACCTGCGCTGCAAACCAACCCGCATCAGCGTCGATGGTCAGATCCGCCTCTTTCATCAGCTCGTGAACCCGGCAGGTGCCGCGTTCGCCCGCGGCTTCCCCGAGGAGCAAGGTGCAAGTGTCGAGCGTCTGCACGCTGGTCTGCGTATCCAGATCAAACTCGCGAATCGACTCGATCTCATCCTCAAAAAGTTCGATGCGGATCGGCAGCGAGTGATGGAACGAAAACACGTCGAGGATGCCGCCGCGCACCGCGAACTGCCCGCGTGCGGCAACTTGCGCGACGTGCTCGTATCCCGCTCCAGCGAGCTGTTTCACGAGCGCCTCGCGATCCAGCTCGGCGGCCCGCTTCAACCGGATCTCGAGCTGGCGCAATGCAGCCGGCGAGGGGACCAAATCCTCCAGAGTTCCCCGCGTCATCACGATGACTTGGCGGCCTTTTCCGGTGGTGAGTTTCTGGATGATCCCGAGACGCTCCGCCGTGGATTCTGGATCGGGCAGCGCACCTTCCACAAGCGACACTTCCGCTTCGGGAAAGAAGAGCGCATCCGGAAACCACTGGAGCAATTCGTTGTGAAATGTCTCCTGCGCGCGGGTGTTGGCGCAGACAATCCAGACGCGTTGCTTGACCTGGCGCGCGAGGACCGCGGTGAGGAAAGGCTGCGCCGCCGCAAGCACGTGCTCGAAGGAAACCGCTTCCCCGGCGCGGACTTGCGCCAGCTTGGGAGCGATGGGAGCCGCAGCAGCGATTTGGTCGAGCAGATCAACGGGCGACTTCATTCAGCGGGCGGTTTCTTTCGCGCATTCTGCAGCTACGCGCAACCTGCGGCTGAACCTGACGAAGAAGGAATCCGCAGGCGGGGAAGACGACCACGAAAGAGGCGAAATAGACGAAAATAGAACCGGCTTTTCGTCTCTTTCGCCTCTTTGGTGGTTTCGCGTCCTCTCGGTGCCACTGTTTCAGATCAAGGACGACGTGAAGCGAGTTCCGCCGCGAGCTTGGGTCCTTCCCAACGCCGCCCGAGCGGACGACCCTCGACGGTCGCCACCGGCAGCACGCCGACCCAGCTGTTCGTCAGGAAGATTTCATCCGCATTCACTACGTCTTCCCGGCGGAGCCGACGCTCTGCCACCTTGCGCCGGGCCATCACCCATTCCCGGATGACTCCCGAGCGTGCGCCGCTGGAACGAGGAGGCGTGAAGAGACGATCCTCGCGGAGCAAAAAGACGTTGGCCATCGCGGCGGAGACAAGCTCGGCGCGTTCGTTAAAGAGCAGCGCCTCATCGAAGCCGCGTGCACGCGCTTGCGCGAGAGCGTCGCAGTGAAACCAATAGTTTCCCGTCTTCAGCCCGCCGAAAACTGGCCGATACGCTTCATCGTGGAAAGTGATCTCGCAGACGTTGTCCGCCGGAGGGAATGCGCGCTCTTCGTGAAACAGAAAGATTCGCGGCGCCGTTGCTGGAGCGCTCGGCGCGCCATCGCCCGCCGTGACGTAGAGCCGAACGAACCCGCTGAGCTTTTGTTCCTGCAGCAGAGTTTCGGCCGCGGAACACGCTGCGTCATCGATCGGAAACTCGCGCTCGGCGCACGCTTGGAGGAGCCGGTGAAGATGTTGTTCCAGGAACTCCGCGTCGCCAGCGATCACGGGGAAGCTTTCGAACACCGACATCCCGTAACGAAAACCACGGTCGCTCAGCGGCAGCGCAGCGCACGGCTCAAAGCGATCGCCGAGCCACTGCCACGCGGAGAAGGGGAATGGCTGCATCGATCCGGCGGCGCTCCGTTTCTCGCCGTGGATTCCCGCTACTTGTCGGTCTTCAGGACCAGATCTTTGAACTGCACGACCATCGGCGGACCGGTGTGGATTTGCAGCGCGAGGAGGCCTTCCTTGGGTGCATGCGGTGCATCTTCGTCGAGCACGTCCACGGTCTGCTGCCCGTTGATGAAGTGCTGCAGATGATTGCCCTTCGCAACGATCCGATACTCATTCCAATCCTCGTTTTTGATCAGCGCCTGGATCGCGTCGGACTTTCCAAGCTCGCCAACGACTTCGACCTTGAAGTCCGCGGATTTGGGATCCGCCGGATTCTTCTCCACAGCTTTGATCACCGTCTTTTCGCCGCGTTTCGCGAGGATGCCGCGACCCCGCTCTTCATACAGAATCCCGCTGTAAGTTTTGCCGGCTTCGAAGTCTGCCTGGTAGCCCGCGATGATCGGCCCGAACGCACCCGGAGCGAGTGCCTTGGAGCGGTATTGAATGCCGCTGTTTCCCTTTTCGATGCGGTATTTGAAGGTAAGCTCGAAGTCGCTCACGGCGCCGCCTTTCCAGACGAGGAAGGTGTTGTGCTGGAGCGGTTTGTCGGCCGTGGTCGTGCCGGTGAGCGCGCCATCTTTGACGCTCCAGAGTTCCGGATTGCCGTCCCAGCCAGTGAGATCTTTGCCGTTGAAAAGTTGTTTTTCCTCCGCCTGCGCGAAGCAGGTCAGGAGGACGACGGCCAGCGCGAGTGCTTTCATCTTTGGAGCGAAAAGCGGCGGCCTACTTCCGCTTGAAAAGCTGCTTCAGGTTCGCCAGCCCCTTCACCGCGATGTCATCGCGTTTTGGTTCCATCTTGCGCCAGATCGCCGCCGCCCGCGCGATCACCTTCACGTCGGTCGTAAACGACTCGATGACGACGTCGCCGTCGTAGCCGATCTCCTTCAGCGCTTTGACGATTTCCTTCCACAAAATGTGATCGCCGCCCGGAGTGCCGCGATCGCAGCCGCAAGCGTGCAGATGGCCGAGCAACGGACCCGCGCGACGAATCGCCGCCGCCTGATCCTTCTCCTCGATGTTCATGTGGAAGGTGTCGAGGTGGAGCTTCACGGATTTGCTCCCGATGGCTTTCACCAGCTTCAATCCTTGCTCGACGGTATTCAGGAAGTCCGTTTCAAACCGGTTCAGCGGCTCGATGCAAAGCGTGATCCCTTTGCTCTCCGCATACTTCGCCAGCGGTTTCAGGTTCTTCACCACCAGATCGAACTGCTGCTTTTTCTCCGCATCGTCGTGCGGCCCGATCAACCCAACCACCGAATACATCGGCCCCGCGACGGTCTTGCAATCAAGCCCGACCGCGTGGTCGATCAGTCCTTTCACATAATCCGTCGCCGTCTTCTGATCGGCAGTGCTTCCGCGGAAATCCCGGCCCGGTCCCATCGCGGCGCAGACGCTGCCGATCGCGAGACCTGCCTTGTCGGCGGCGGCCTTCACCTTCACATCGTCCAGATGTTCGTTCGCCTCGATCGGGATCTCGACGGTGTCGAACCCCCAGCCTTTCAGCTTCGGGAAAAGCTTCACGCTGTCGGTAGTGAACGGGCTGGCGTAGAGGAAGGTGTTGAGGCCGAAGCGCATGGGAGTCAGGGCGGGTTTGGGAGTTGATTTGAACTGCGGAAGATTCGCGAAAAGCGAGGGCGTATCTGGCGGTTGGCACGAAGCAGAGTCAAGCCTCAGGAGCGTCCCGCGCGCGAGGTTGGCCCCAGTGATTGGCTACGCGAGAACGACAGCGAGCATGGGATTGACCAAACGGTTCCATCGTCAGAAGCCCGGGAGCCGAGTTCCGGCTTGCGCGACCGTAAATCTTCCGCTCCCGCGACGAATTCACCGGCTTCCTCCTCATCCGGGATCAATCCAGCGAGCTGCGCCTCGAATTCTCCGTTCCAGAAGACATCGCGTCGCGGCTCGTACGGAATCGTGGGCGGCAGACCAAACCTCGCGATCTTTTCCGGGAAAATGGATCGGTCGTCCTAGGCTCGCACCCGCCGGAGGACTTCGCGGGCCACCGGGACGAGCTTTTCCGCTCGTGCCTTTACCGAGAATGGCGGTTCGCGAAAACCAATCGATTTCGCCCGCCCCGGCGACAACTCGCCTTTCGCTACGAGATCAGCGACATACTTTCGACCTTCTGATGGGCTCAGCGGGACGGCAGTTTCAGCAGTGGAGCGTCGCATGACCGCCCGCAAACTGTACTTCGCTGACCTGCAACGCAACCCCTGTGCGTCCGTGGATGCGACCGGCGGCAACTCGCTCCGGCGACGGAACAGACTGGTCTTGCATTGCCTTGCCTTCAGATAGTGGCGGCTTGATTTCATCCCGACTCCACTTCCGCCTCCAAGCCAAAGCCAGCGGCTCGCGCGCGCGGGCCGCGACCTTCCGCACGCTTCACGACGACGTGCTCACGCCGCTCTTCATGCCCGTCGGCACGCAGGCGACGGTGAAAGGTCAGCTCACGCGCACTCTGGAAGAATCCGGGTCTCAAATCCTGCTGGCAAATACCTACCACCTCCTGTTGCGGCCAGGGCCGGAGGTCTTCCGGAGGAGCGGCGGCATTCACGGTTTTATGAGCTGGAAACGCTCCGTGCTCACCGACTCCGGAGGATTCCAGATCTTCTCCCTGCCTCATGCCCGCTCGATGAGCGAAGAAGGCGCGGCTTTCCAGAGCTACATCGACGGGAAACAAATCCTCCTCAGCCCGGAGGTCAGTATCGAAACCCAAAAAGCGATCGGCAGCGACATCATGATGGCGCTCGACCAATGCATTCCTTCCACGGCGGATGAAGCCGCGGCGCGCGCGGCGCTCGGAGTCACGCAGCGTTGGGCGGCGCGGAGTCTGGCGGCGCGCGCAGATTCTCCGCAATCGATGTTCGCGATCGTTCAGGGCGCGTTGTTTCCGGAGCTCCGGAGGGAAAGCGCCGCCGGTTTGTGCGAGATGCCGTTTGATGGATTTGCCATCGGCGGCCTCGCCGTCGGCGAAAGCAAAACCGAGCGCGAGGAGATGTGCGAGTTCACCGCGCAGCTTCTTCCGGAAGATCGGCCGCGTTACCTCATGGGCGTCGGCACGCCGCTCGATATCCTGGAAGCGGTCCATCGCGGCGTGGACATGTTTGATTGCATCATCCCGACGCAAGTCGCCCAGCGCGGCGCCGCTTTTACTTCCCGCGGTTATCTCCAGATGAAGCGCGGCGTTTACAAATTTGCGCAGGAGACGCTCGATCCCGCCTGTTCCTGTCCGGTTTGCGCGCGTTATTCCCGCGCCTATTTGCATCATCTGGCGAAGACCGGCGAAAACCTCGGCTGGCAGCTTCTCGGCAAGCACAACCTCCACTTTTATCACCAGCTCATGCGCGAGATCCGGCAGAGTATTCTGGAAGATCGCTTCCTGGAACTCTATCGGGAGAAGCGCGAATTTCTCCATGCGTCGGATCTGGATAATCCGATCTTCGAGCAGAAACCGAAGAAGAAGCGGAAGACCGTTTGGGGAGCATACGAAGTCTATCTGCAGCCGGCCTCCGAGGCCGCGCCGGAAGGTTTCGCCAGCATCCGGCACACCGCTTCCGGCGAGATCATGCACTCGCGCACGCCGCCGCTGGAGGAAGCGCGCCGGCTTTATGTGGAGCAATCCGGCCTCGCCGAGCGCGTGCGTCTTCCGGAAGGCGCAGCCGGCGAGCCGCTGATCATCTGGGACATCGGCCTCGGTGCCGCCGCGAATGCGATGGCCGCAATCCAGTGCTACGAAGCGGAGGCCAACTCCGGAACGGTGCGTCCGCTGGAAATCGTCAGTTTTGAAAACGATCTCGATTCGCTCCGGCTCGCGCACCTCCACATCGACAAGTTCACCTACCTCCGCCACGCGGGCCCGCCGAGCATTTTGCAGGAAGGTTTCTGGCAATCCACGCACCACGCCGGACTCAGCTGGCGGCTCATCTCCGGTGATTTTCTGGAGATGATTTCCTCCGCGCCTTCACCTCCCGATCTGATTTTTTACGATCCGTTTTCCTGCAAGACCAATCTGGAACATTGGACGCTGGATGCTTTCCGTCGCGTGTTTGCTGCCTGCGATGGTGGTGCCGCGGAACTCTTCACCTACACTTGCTCCACCGCCATCCGCGCAACGCTGCTGGCGGTTGGTTTTCAGGTGGCGCAAGGTCGCAGGACGGGAGAGAAAGCGGAAACCACGATTGCGCTGACGCCGGCGAGCATTGCTTCCGGAGCAAGCCATCCGCGCAAACTCCTCGGGCGCGATTGGCTGGAAAAGTGGCAACGCTCCGGGGCTCGCCATCCCGCGGATCTTCCAGAGGAAGAACGAGCAGCGTTTGAGCGACTCATCCTCGCGCACCCGCAGTTTTCTTCCTGAACCGAAGCAGACGGAGCGGCGACTTCAAGAGCGACTCGGCTCCACGCTGGAGGGAACCGCGCCGTCGGTTCCGCGGATCGATTTCCGCCGCGGCATCGACGGCGCGATGCCCTCCACCGCGACGCGCCCACACTGCTTCGGGAAGCCGCGCTTAAAGCGGCGGCCGCGCCTTGTGCCAGTCCGTGGACTGTTCGTAAGCGTGGGCGATCTGCAGCAACTTTGCTTCCTCAAAAGGTTTCGCGAGGAGCTGCAAGCCGATGGGAAGTTTGCGTCCTTCGAGCTCCGCAAACCCGCACGGAATGCTGACTCCGCAAATGCCCGCGAGATTCGCTGCGATCGTGAAAATGTCGGCGAGATACATCTTCAGCGGATCGTCGCTGCGGTCGCCGGCCTTGAAGGCGACTTCCGGAGAAGTCGGGCAAATGATCGCGTCCACCTTTTCAAAAGCCTGCGTGAAATCGCGCCGGATCAGCGTGCGAACTTTTTGCGCGCGGAGATAAAACGCGTCGTAATATCCGGAGCTTAAAACGTAAGTCCCGAGGATGATCCGGCGCTTTACTTCCGGACCAAAACCTTCCTCCCGCGTCCGGCCATATTGATCCAGAAGATTGGCGGCGCCGGCGGCGCGATGTCCGTATCGCACGCCGTCGAAACGCGCCAGATTCGCGGAACATTCCGCAGTCGCGACGATGTAATAAACCCCGACGGCGTGCTCCGTATTCGGGAGAGAAACTTCCACGATTTCCGCGCCGAGCGATTCGTACTGCCGCACCGCCGCGCGAATCGCGGCGTCCACTTGAGGATCGATGCCTTCGATGAAATACTCGCGCGGCATCCCGAGTTTCATCCCGCGCAGATCGCGGCCAAGCAGCGCGGTGTAATCCGGAACCGGTTCATCCAGGCTGGTGGAATCCTGCGGATCTTTTCCGGAGATCGCGTTCAGCAGGAGGCCGGCATCGCGGACGGTCTTGGTGAAGGGACCGATTTGGTCCAGCGAGGAAGCAAAGGCCACCAGACCGAAGCGCGAGACGCGACCGTAAGTCGGTTTCAGGCCGACGATTCCGCAAAACGACGCCGGCTGGCGAATGGATCCGCCGGTGTCCGAACCGAGCGCGGCGAACGCTTCATCCGCAGCCACGACGGCCGCCGAGCCGCCGCTGGATCCGCCCGGAACCCGGGAAGAATCCCACGGATTCCGCGTCGCGCCGAACGCCGAGTTTTCGGTGGAACTGCCCATCGCAAACTCGTCCATATTGCAGCGCCCAAACGGGATCGCTCCAGCCGCCCGCAGCTTCCGGATGACCGTCGCATCGTACGGAGCGCGATAGTTTTCCAGGATCTTCGAGCCACAAGTGCAAGGTTCTCCCTGCACGTTGATCACGTCTTTGATCGCGATGGGAACACCGCCCAGCGGCAAGGTGAGATCGACGGTTTCCGCCGCACGACGAGCGGAGGAAAGATCGCGCGAAAGGTATCCGTGGAGCTGCGGATCGACGCTGGAGATTCTCGCCTCCAGCGCATCGAAAACTTCGCTGCTGGAAATGTTTCCGGCGCGCAATTGCGCCTGCAAATCGGTGACGGAAAGCCCGGTGATCTCCATGGCTTATTCGATCACTTTCGGCACGACGAAGAGCTGATTCGCCTGCCGCGGCGCATTGGCGAGCGCTTCCTCCGGAGTAAACCAAGTCCGCGATTCATCCGCCCGGAGCACGTTGAAAACTTCGTTCGCGTGCGCCATCGGCTCGACGCTGGACACATCGACTTGCTCGAGCTTTTCCACAAACTCCAGCACCTGGCTGAGCTGGATTTGAAACTTGGCGACTTCCTCTTCGCTCAGGTGCAGGCGCGCGAGCTGCGCAGTGTAGCGGACATCGAAAGCGGCACTCATGGGCGGAGGAGTAGAGAGGAAAAGGCGTTCGCGGGGGAAGGGAAATCAGCCGCTCGCGGGCGGTCTTCTCCCGAGGTTCAAGGCGACGTTTGTGCGCGTTGGATTCGCTGGGAGTCTTTTCTCCGTCAGCGCCCGATTCATGGCGTGTGAGCAGCTTTCCTCCAGCGCCCGATGTTCCGTTCGTCCGGATCGGCTGTGCCGGCTGGAGCATTCCGCGCGCGGAACAGCCGCATTTTCCTCCGGAAGGAAGTCATCTGGAACGCTACGCCGCGCGCTTCTCCGCAGTGGAGATCAACTCCTCATTCCACCGCTCGCACCGCACGACGACGTGGGAGAAATGGAGAGATTCTGTTCCGGAGGAATTTCGATTCTCGGTGAAGCTGCCGAAAACGATCACGCATCTTGCCCGGCTGGAAGGAACCGGGAACTTGCTCGCAACATTCCTTCGGGAAGCCGGAGCGCTTGGGAAGAAACTCGGCTGTCCTCTCGTCCAGCTCCCGCCGAGCCTCGCGTTTGATCCGGAAGTTTCCGGAGCTTTCTTCGATGAGCTGCGCGGTTTGAGTGCGATCGACATCGCCTGCGAGCCGCGTCACGAGAGCTGGTTTGCTCCGGAAGCGGACGCGCTCCTCGCGAGGTTCCGCGTGGCGCGAGTCGCGGCGGATCCGGCGCGCGTTCCTGCTGCGGCCGAGCCGGGCGGCTGGAAGGAATTTCGCTATTTCCGCCTCCACGGTTCCCCGAAGATTTACTACTCCGCTTATTCCGCCGAGTTCATCGCGAACTTGGCGCTCGAGCTGGAGCAAAAGAATGCGCCGCCCGCGTGGTGCATCTTCGACAACACCACGCTGGGTGCCGCCACGCGAAACGCGCTCGATCTGTGCGGTCAGCTCCAGCAGAAGCGCGCCGCATCTCCGCAGCAAACCGGTTGAGCGTCGGCTCCAGCTCCGGCTATGCTGCGCCGCGATGCGAAAACCTTCCCCATTCTTCCCCGCACGAACGCCTGGACTCACGAAATGAGCGAGGCAAAAACGAACGCGGGCAAGGAGCTTTATCGGAAGCTGCGGACCTGCTCGTGCGCGCGGCTTTGGGAGAAAGAAGTGCCGCGGTTCGATCGGGCAACGACGGCCGAGCGAGTCCAGTCAGTCGGTTTGATCCGCGCGGTCGGCGTGGTTTTTTCCGAATCCGGAACGGCGCGGCAGAAGGAGGAAGTGCGGAAGTGGTTGCGCGGGCTGTTGCAAGATCCGGAAGAAAAGATCCGGCGCTACGCGATGACGGCGCTGCCGAAGCTCGGCGCGGATCCGAGGAATGAAGCGGAATTGCTCACGCTGCTCAACGCGACTTCCGCGGAACGGGAGCTGAAATTTCTCGGGCGAACGCTGGATAAAATCGGAGGTGCGGCGACGCTGGCTGCGCTGGAGGAGAAACAAAGCGGAGGACTCCAGCAGACCAAACGGAAAGTGCGCGCGACTGTTGCCCGCCGGGAAGAACCGGGCGGCTTGAGGCTGGATGCGCCGCTTTCTCTTTCTGGCGTGCGGATGAATCTGCGTTGTCGCCGAGGTCTGGAAGAAATCGTCCGGGAAGAACTGCAGGCGGACGGGAAGTTCCGTGTCCTGGAAGTCGGCAGCGGGCTGGTCACGATTGGTTCCAGCCGGCCCTTTACGCTCGCGGAAGTTTTCCGGCTCCGCTGCTTTTCGACTCTCGGTTTTCCGCTGGGAGAAGTTTCCGCATCCAATGGCTTGGACGAAATTGCTGACGTGATGACTTCCGCGCAGGCCCGCGCGATCCTGACGACTTTGACTGACGGCGCCATCCGCTACCGGCTGGAGTTTGTGGAAGAAGGTCACCGGCGAGGTGCAGTCCGGCTCCTGGCGAATAAGGCGTATGCAAGATGTCCGCAGATCCTCAACGATGCGCGCGAGTCGCTCTGGACGGTGGCCATTCACCCGACCGCGGACGGTTCGCTGGTGGAGCTGATGCCTCGGCTTCGGCCCGATCCGCGGTTTACCTACCGTCGCGCGGATGTTCCCGCAGCTTCGCATCCGCCGCTCGCGGCTTGCCTTGCGCGGCTGGCAGAGCCGATGCGAGAAGGCATCGTCTGGGATCCGTTTTGCGGCTCCGGTCTGGAGCTGATCGAGGTCGCGCTCCTGGGAGGAATCCGGACAGTTTTCGCTTCGGATCGCAGCGCTGATGCGGTGGAAGTCGCGCGCGCGAATTTCTCCGCAGCAAAGATTCCGGACGTGCAGGCGAGCTTCACGACAGCAGATCTCCGCGACCACGCGCGGATCGCTGGCTTGAGCGCGGGCACCGTGTCGCTGATCGTCACCAATCCTCCAATGGGGAAGCGGGTTCCCGTGCCGAACCTCCGCGCATTGATCGAAGATCTACTCGCGATCGCGACCAAAGTGCTGCGTCCAGGAGGCCGGCTGATCTTCCCCAACCCGCTCTCGGTTCATAACCGGCACCGCGAACTCTCGCTGGAGTCGCGTCGCCTGATTGATCTCGGCGGCTTTGACTGCCAGCTGGAAGTGTATCGCAAGGCCGCGAGGTAGCCGCGCTGGAGGAAAGCTGCTTTTCCCCCGCCTACTCCGACGGCTGCAGCTTCTGACACATCTCGCCGTAGCTTTCGACCAAGGTAGCGACCTGGGTCTGGAAGGCGTCTTGTGCGGAATACAGCGCACCAATCGACGCGGAGAATTGCTGCTGCTTCAGCTCATCGTCGATGGTCGTGCTGAGCCCGGCGAGCGTCTCCAGATTGGCGCGGGAGTGAAACGCCAGGTCCTTCAGTTTCGAGAGCACGGCCGTCGAGGCTTCCAGATTTCCGGAGCCGTCGGCGCCGGTCTCGGAAGGAGCAGCGACTGCTTCCGGCGCTGCGTCCGCTTGATCCGGAGCCGGGCTCGCCTCGTGTTTCTTTTCCTGCTGAACTTTCTTATCGTGAGCGGCGTTTCTTGGATCGGACATGCCTCCTCATACACGCATCGGGAAGAAGCTTCGCAACAAAACGAGCAAATCGCTGTAATGCCTTCGGAACCGCCGGTGTGCAGCTTTTCCCGGCGGTTACTCGCGATGATCGGGAAACTCCGGCGACCGACGCGCCCGGACTTCCCTTCGGACGCGATTGTCCGTACACCTTTTTCCCTATGAGATTCTTCGCTTACATCCTCGGCTTTTTGATCCTGATTGCTGGTCTCGCTTGGGGCGCGATCGAAGCGGGTGCGCCGACGCTCTATGTGCAAATCGGCTCGGTGATCCTGTTGGGCCTCGGGATTATCCTCGGAGCGAGTCGCACCCGGCCTTATCGGAACACGCCCGACGTGACCGTGGTTCGGGACAACGATCCGCTTTAGCCAATCGGCGGCCCGCCCGGAAGCTTCCGGAAGCCTCCCGCGCTGGGGAAGAAAAGACGCTCCCAGACTATTGGCGCGTGCCGAGCATCAGGATCCCGCGATCCTTTTGCCAATGGTAGCCGAAGGCAAAACCCAGCGGAGGCGGCGGGTTGTTTTCGAAGATCGCCTGGAGATCCTTTTGATGATACTTCCCGAACATCTCGGAGTGCTGCACGTAGCGGCCATACATCCGCACGTTCCAGCCTTTGGGGAAGGCGCGGAGGGGGATGCCGGAGTCGTCCTGCACCAGCACGCGGCTGTTCTCCAGGAGGAAACGGCGCACATTCGAGAAGCCGTCGCCGTGCATGAGGTAAGACGCGGCTTTGAGCAAACTTGAGCCGGAGCCTTGAGCGGCGCACCAGTTCAGGAACTTGCCGCTGCCGCCGCCGTTGGAGAGATCGGTTTTGAAGTAGTAGAGCGTCTGCGTTCCGTGTCCGCGGTTGAAAGTGATCTTCACTCCGGGCGCGGGGCTCGTGACGTAATTCGTGTCGATCACCGTGGCTCCCAGACGCGCGAGGAAGACGTATAGAATGGGCAAGGTTCCTCCCAGCTGCCCGCGCGTGAGCTCGGCGCGCATGTCTTTGGTAATGAAGTAATGGAAGCTGATGATCGTGCTCATCGACTGCCGGAGCGCACCGAGTTCGCCGTAGAGCGAGGCGGGCGGCAGCGCGGCGAGATTCGGCACCTGCCCGACTGGTTCCAGGCCGCACAGGACGTAGGTGCGGGCATTGGGGAAGAAGGTGTTCGCGTAGAGGAAATCCGGGCCGCTGAACATGTAGAACATCGGTGCGGAGCTGCGCTGATGTTGCGGTGCGTGCGCGCCCATCCAGCCGCGGATCGGACCGAGCTGGGCCGCTTCCTTCTTTGCCCACGCCTTGTCGATCGCCGCCGCGTGGCTCTTCCAGGCAGCTTCTTGCGTCAGCGGTGCAAGTCCGCCGGTGACGGGCAAGCCGGCCAGAAAGCGCGCCGTTTCATCCACGGTAACCGGCTGCTGCGAAAATGCGGGAAGAGCGGAGAGGAAGAGCGCGAGGAACAGGGACGGTTTCATGGAGTTGCGGAAGAAGTGAGCGGAAGGTCGGCGCGTTTCGGCGAGGCGAAATAGACGATCAATCCGAGCGCGAGCGTCCCAAGTCCGGCGAGCGATTCGCGCGGATTCGAGCGGAAGATGTGGATCATCATCCAGAGGCTGATCGCGAGGAAGATCAGCGGCGTCACCGGATAACCCCACGTCCGGTACGGGCGGGGCAAAGCCGGTTGGGTGAAGCGCAGGACGATCACGCCGAGCACGGTGAAGAAGGAGCAAACCGTGAGCGCAAACTGAATGTAGGTGAGGACCGTCGCGAAGCTGCCGAGACTGAGGAGCAAAACGACGATCCCGAGTTGCAGCCAAAGCGCGCGCGCCGGCACGCCCGACTGGTTCTTCCGGCCGAGGAAAGCGAAAGCGCG
>DASVRR010000203.1:0-1639 GCA_036388515.1 Chthoniobacteraceae bacterium
CGATGTCGCGGTGCTTTAGCGGAGCGACGCCGCCCTTCAGCTCACCTGGAACCGAGCCGTCGAGTCCGTTCGTTTTCAGCGACAAGCCGGCAAACTCAATCCAGCCAGTCCGCGCTCCAAAGCCGGAGAAACTCAGCCGCGCGCCAGCATCATCCGCGTCCGGCTTCAAAATCAGCGGGAACTCTTTCCACTCGGTCGTGAGCTCCAGGTCTTCTCTCGCCAGCGCTTTCCACGGAGCCACAGCTTGCCCGAGCGAAACTTGAGCTTTGCCCGGCGCGCTGGCTCGCGCGCGGAAAGTCAGCCGCATCGGTTCACCGGCCTTCACCGGGAAGCCCGCCTGAATCCACTGCACGTTCCAGCCTTGCGGGCCAGCTTTGATCACGTCCAGCCGGGCCACGCCTTGCTTCCCCGTGAAGCTCGCTTCCGCACCTTGATGCAACTCCAGCTTCCATTCCCTGGAGCCATTTTCGAAAGCCACATCGCGCAGCATTTCGCCGCCCGGGGGTTTTGCTCCGGCGGCCCAAGCCTGCGTGAGCGCACCCGCGGAGGGATACTTCGTCCGGAGCCACGCGGTCCACAGCTCGCCGAGCTCTTGCTGGTAAGGCGCAGCAATCGAATCCAGCCCGCCCCAGTGCCACTGAACGAGCAGCGCGTTCTCATTGTTGATCTCGATCAGCGCCACCGCCGGCTCATTGGTATAGGCATTCCCGGTGTAAGGATTCACGTGGCTCAGGAGCATCCGCGCATACTCCTTTTGCAGCTCGATCATCCGGCGCGCGAAATTATCCACACCGGCGTCGTGATCTGGATTCCCGATTTTCTCCGCTGCTGGGCGGTCCGGATATTTCCGGGAAACGTGCAGGTTTAGGTTGGTGTAAATGCCGCGCTTCCTCAGCTCCGCGACAAAGTAATCCAGCCGATCCAGCCGCTCCGGATCAAACGTCACCATGTCCTTTGCCCAGATGCCGCTCGGCGCCGCCTGCATGTCCATGTGATGGAAGCGCACGCAATTAATCCCGAACTTCGCCATCCGGCCGGCGATCTTTTCCGCATCCGCATGGCTGGGGAAGTTCGCGCCGAAAGCCATGTTCACGCCGAAGATCCGCAGTCGTTTCCTCCCCGCGAAAAGATGCCCGTCTTTGACCGTCACGAAACCATTTTTCCCCGCCGGAGCATCCAGCCATGAACTCACGTTCACCGCGCTCGGAGTCGCATCATCCCACGGCAGGACAAAGGGAAACAACTCGCTCGCTGCGGAAGAAACTCGCAGCGAAAAGACGAGCAGCACGATTGCTCCGAGCGCGAGTTTCGCGGAGCAAATCAGACGCGGAAGAGCCGAGCAGAAACCAAGGCGGAAGGAGGAAATCATCAGGATGAAAGAGAGCCGCAAGCTAGGCGAACATGCTCCCTCAAGGCGAGCGAGATACCCGACCTGAGACCGCAACCGACGCGCGGTTCTTCCGACGTCAGAGACCAGCCGGGCAATCGCCTTAAAATGCGAAGTTCACCGAGACGGAACCGAAAAGCTGTGCCTCTTCCTGAGACTCAAACTCTCTCGTTCGATAGATCACCGCGTAGGTGAACTTGGTGTTCTGGTAGTTCACCGACGCGCCGACGCTGAGATCCGCCACCAGCGGCT
>DASVRR010000204.1:0-6679 GCA_036388515.1 Chthoniobacteraceae bacterium
TGGTATGGGTAATGGATGAAAGCTGAAGCTGCCAGATCGGCGCTCGGGCTGACGCTGCGGGTGGTTGTTCCGTATGCGGCCCTGGCGGTGCTTTGGATTCTGGCATCGGATTCGGGATTGATGCTGGGGACGAACGATCCCGAGCTGCTGGTGCGCTGGAGCACTTTCAAGGGAATCGCGTTTGTCCTGGTGACGGCCCTCGCGTTGTTTTTCCTGCTGCATCGTGTCCTGAGTTCGACGATCGCGGCGCATCGTGCCACGGAGTTGAGTGAAGCGCGGCTTCGTCTGGCTCTGGAGGCTGCATGCATCGGCAGCTGGGAGCTGGATCTTGCCACTGGGGAGGCACAGCACTCGCGGATTCACGATCGTATTTTCGGTTACGAAGAGCCTGCGCCTTCCTGGACTTACGCGACGTTCCGGGAGCACGTGCATCCGGATGAACGAGAGCGTGCAGACGAGCTTTTCCGCATCGCCGGCGAAACTGGCGAGCTCGCTTACGCGGAGTTCCGGATCATCCGGAAAGATGGGGCGATGCGGCGGATCTGGGTGCGTGGCGGAAGACTGGAGAACATTCCGGGCCGCGAGACTCGTTTGCTCGGAATGGTGGGTGATCTCACCGAACGCGCGGCCGCGGAGGAAGACCTGCGGCTGCATCACGAGGCGCTCGAGCATTCGCTGAATGCCTTCCACATCGTGGATGCGAGCGGCCGCATCATCTATGTGAACCACGCCTTTCTCCTGATGTGGGGTTACGAGCGTGCGGAGGAGGTTCTCGGGCGCTCGGTGTCCGAGTTTTGCATTGATCCGGAGCTGCCGGCAGCGGTGTTAAATGCCTTGCGCGAGAAGGGCGAGTGCCGGCAGGAGTTCACCGGAAGACGAAAAGATGGGACGACTTTCGAGGTGCAAATGGCGAGCCGTTCCTTCCAGTCGCACGACGGACGACAGTTGATCTTTTCCAGCTCGCTCGACCTCACCGCGCGTCAGGAAGCCAAAGCTGCGGTGGAAGAACTGGCGACGCGGCTGAGCACCACGCTCGAGAGCATTACGGAGGCTTTCTTCACGGTCGATCGCGGCTGGCGGGTGACCTACTTCAATCAAGCAGCGGAGAAATTGCTCCAGCGCACCCGCGAGTCATTGCTGGGGAAAACTCTTTGGGAGGAGTTTCCCGGGCCCCTGGACAGCGTCTTCGACCGCCAATATCAACGCGCCGTCGAGACCGGCAATCCGGTTCGATTTGAGGCAATCTATGTGCCCCTGGATGTTTGGGTGGAGGTGAATGCGTATCCTTCGGAGCAAGGGCTCGCCATTTACTTCCGGGATGTGACTCAGCGGCGTCAGGCTGAGGAGGCCTTGCGCGAAAGCGAGGAGCGGTTCCGCGCGGTCTTCGAGCAGGCGCCGGTCGGCATCTGCCAGATTTCCGTGGAGGGAAAATTTGAGCGCGTGAATCCGCGGCTGTGCGAGATGCTCGGCTATGCCGAAGAGGAACTGCTGGCACTTGGCTTTGTGGACGTGACTTACCCGGAAGACGTGGCAATGAGCCGGGAACTCACCGAGGAGGTTCTCACCGGACGCCGGAAGGTCGTCAGCCTGGAAAAACGCTACGTGCAAAAGAGCAACTCCGTCATTTGGGCGGACTCCACCGTGACCTTGATGCCGGGGACGGAGAATCGTTCTCCGGCGTTGATCGCCATCGTCCGCGACATCACGGCGGACAAGCACGCCGAGGAGGAGCGGCAGCGGATGAACGAGGAACTCCGTGCGCTGACCGCCCGAATGGAGTCGCTCCGCGAGGAAGAACGCACGCGGATCTCCCGCGAGATTCACGATGAACTCGGGCAGCTGCTCACTGCGTTGAAGATGGATCTGCGGTGGCTGGAGCGGCGGGTGGAAGCCGAGAGTGCGGAGACGCCACACCCTTTCCTGGAGCGCATCGTCGGCGCGACCGAAATGGCCGATGCCACTTTGCGCGCGGTGCAGCGGATCGCCGCGGATCTCCGGCCGGGAGTGCTCGACAAGCTGGGGCTGGCGACCGCCTTGCGCTACGAGGCCAGGCGTTTCCAGGAACGCACCGGGATTGCCTGCGCCGTGCAGCATTCCAGCGAACTGCCGGCGATCGGAGCGGACAGGACCACGGCGCTCTTCCGGATCTTCCAGGAATGTCTCACCAATGTGGCGCGGCATTCCGGAGCCACGGAAGTCCGCGTTTCGCTGGATCTTCGCGGCGGCATGCTCACTCTTTCCGTGGAGGATAATGGCTGCGGGATGAAGGAAGACGCGGCGGAGGGTCGCGCTTCGCTCGGAGTGTTGGGGATGAAGGAACGAGCCGCGAAGATGGGCGGTGAATTGTCCTTTCACCCCGGGAAATCGGGTGGCACCATCGTCGCCGTCCGGCTGCCGGAGTCGGATCCCCCCACCTGAGCGCGTTTCCCCCATGCGACTGCTGATTATTGACGATCACAAAGTAGTCCGCCGGGGTTTGATGAGCATCATCGCTGAGGAATATCCGGACGCGATTTTCGCTGAAGCCGCCAGCTCGCAAGCAGCTTCCGAGATGATCTATGCGAGCTCCTGGGACCTCGTTTTGCTGGATATCAACATCCCCGGCCGGAGTGGACTCGATGTGCTGGCGGAAATCAAAGCGATCGCTCCGGAAACCGCGGTCATCGTGATCAGCGCTTATCCGGAAGAAGACTTCGCGGTCCGCGCCTTGAAGCTCCGGGCGGCTGCGTATCTCACCAAAAACTGTGTCGCGGATGAACTCCTGCTGGCGATGAGGAAGGCTCTGGCCGGTGGCCGATACGTGACCGTTTCGCTGGCGGAAAAGCTCGCCGATGCGCTCGGGAGCGACTTGCGAGCTGCTCCGCATGAGAGTCTCTCCAACCGCGAGCTGCAAGTGCTGCGGCTGATCGCCGTGGGCCGGAGTATGAAGGAAGTCGCCGCGGAGTTGACGCTCAGTGAAAAGACGATCGGCACGTATCGCTCGCGGATTGCGGAGAAGACCGGCCTTTCGACGGGCGTGGAGCTGGCGCGGTATGCCTTGCAGCATCGGCTGGTGGAATAACGGCGCGCTATTTTTTTGTCGGGGTAATGCCTGACAAAAACCGAAGCATTGGACTGACTTGGCGATTCGTCTTCTTGCAGGAAGGTCGGAGAAGTGGATTTCCCCCCGGCCAAGCTGCTCATTGTGGACGACTCGCGCATGGTGCGAGAGCGGCTGGTCGCGCTGGCAGCGGAGATTCCTGGTTTGACTTTGGTCGGGGCGGCGGCGACCGCGGCGGAGGCGATCTTGGTTTTTGATCGGGAGAAACCCGGCGCCGTGGTTCTCGACATCGGGCTTCCGGAGGTGGACGGGCTCGCGGTGCTGCGGCACATCCGCCGACAAACTTCCGCCGCGGTCGTCCTGATTTTTACCGGGCAAAGTTCGCCCGAGATGGTCCAGTCCTGCCGAGCACTCGGGGCAAATCAGGTGTTCGACAAGTCGGCGGATCTCGACTCCTTATTCGATGCGCTGAGCCGGCTCGGAGCGGGGGAAAACCCGGACGGCGCGACGTTGGCGCCGGTCGCGGACCAACTCGGAGGAAGATGAGAACTTCGCCTCATCCCGGCGACGGACCGTCGATGGACAAGCCGATCTCATCTTCCCGGGAAACACCGGCTGCCGACGGATCGGAGCGATCGCATGCGCTCGTCACTGAGGAAGAGGTGCGCCGACTGAAGGAGGAGCTGGAGCAACGGGTCGCGGATCGGACTGCCGAACTGCACCGGGCCAATGAAGAACTGCAGCGCCAGATCGCGATCCGGGAAGACACGGAACGCCAGCTCCGCGCGTCGCTGCGAGAGGCGGGCGATTTCAAAACCGCGCTGGATGAACACGCGATCGTCGCGATGACCGACGCCCGCGGACAGATCACGTTTGTGAACGAAAAGTTCTGCGCCATTTCGCAGTACTCACGCCGCGAGTTGCTCGGCCAGGATCACCGGATCATCAACTCCGGCCATCATTCGAAACCGTTTTTCCGCAAGCTGTGGGAGACGATCGGGCGCGGCTCCGTGTGGAGTGGAGAAATCAAGAACCGGGCAAAGGATGGCTCCTTTTACTGGGTCGAGACGACGATTGTTCCCTTCCGGGACGAAGACGACCGGCCGTTTCAATCCATGGCGATCAGCGCGGACATCACGCAGCGGAAGCAAGCGGAGGAACGCGCGGAATGGCTGGCAACTTTTCCCGAGCGCAATCCCAATCCCGTGGTGGAGCTGGATCCCGCGAACGGCGTGATTCACTACGCGAATCTGGCGACCATCCGGATGTTTCCGGATCTCCGGGAACGAGGGCTTCAGCATCCCTTCCTGGTGCGAGTCCAGCAAGTCGCCGACGAGCTGATTTCCGGAAGACGCGAAGTGCTGCGCCGCGAACTCACGGTGGGAAAATGTGCGGTGGCGCAGACGATCACGTTTGATCGGGAACTCGGTCGTCTGCGGGTTTACGGGAGCGATATCACCGAGCGGCGCCGCGTGGAGCAAACGCTGCGGGAGAAAGAAGCCGCGCTTCATGCCGCGGATCGACAGCTGGCGGAGATCGTGCACGGCATGAAGGAAGCGTGTTTCGCGGTGGACACGGAGTGGCGTTTCACCTTCGTCAACGGCCGTGGCGAGATGCTGCTGCGCCAGTCTCGGGAAGCCATGTTGGGGAGATCAATTTGGGAGGTGTTCCGGCAACTCGTCGGGACGCCGATGGAAGTGCATTATCGCCGGGTGATGCGGGAGCGAGTGCCGGTGGCGTTCGAGGCTTTCTCCCCAATCGCCGAGCGTTGGCTGGATGTCCGGCTCTTCCCGACAGCCGACGGTCTGGCGGCATTTTTGCTGGATATCCACGAGCGGAAGCTCAGCGAGCAGGCGGTTCTCGCCAGCGAGGATCAGTTCCGGACGCTGGCGAATTCCATGCCGCAACTTGCGTGGATGGCACACGCGGACGGCTTCATCTTCTGGTACAATCAGCGCTGGCACGACTACACCGGCACGACACCGGAGCAGATGGAAGGCTGGAACTGGCAGAGCGTGCATGATCCTGGCTGGCTGCCGAAAGTGCTGGCGGCGTGGCAGACTGCGATCGCAGACGGGGAGGCGTTTGAGATGGAGTTTCCGCTGCGCGGGGTCGATGGAAAGTTCCGGATGTTTCTGACGCGGGTGCAGCCGTTGTGCGATGCGGAAGGAAAGATCGTGCAATGGTTTGGCACGAACACGGATGTGGATGAATTGAAGCGGATGGAGGTTTCTCTCCGGAAGACGCAGCTGCGGTTGAATTCCACACTTTCGGCTGGCGCAGTGGGGACCTGGACGTGGGACATTGCGGAGGATCTCCTCTCGGCGGACGAATTTACCGCGAACGTTTTTTCCCTGGATCCCATTTCCGCCGCGGAAGGATTGCCGATGACGACTTACCTGCACGCGGTTCTTCCGGAGGACCAGCCGCGGGTCGCGCAGCAGCTGCAGACCGCAGTCGATGGCTGTGGGAACTACGACATCGAGTACCGCGTCCGGCGGAAGGACGGCATGCTTCGCTGGATCCAGGCTCGCGGGCGGGTGGAAGGCGGCGCCGACGGCAAGGCGCAGCATTTCCACGGCGCGGTGATGGACATCACGGAGCGAAAACAAATCGAAGGGCGCTTCCGGCGGCTGGTGGAATCGAATGCGGAAGGAGTGTTCTTTTGGAATACGAAGGGAGAAATCACCGGAGCAAACGACGCTTTTCTCCGGATGGTCGGCTACACTCGGGAGGATTTGGAAGCGGGACGACTGAGCTGGTCCGCGATGACGCCGCCGGAATTCGCGAACCTCGACGAGCACGCGCTGGAGGAAATCGCCGCCACGGGAGTCTGCACGCCGGCGGAGAAGGAATACATCCGGAAGGACGGATCACGGCTGCCGGTCCTTTTCGGTGCCGCCATTTTCGAGGAAACTCCGGAAGAAGGAGTTTGCTTCATCCTGGATATCACGGAGCGGAAAGCCGCGGAGGAAGAGATCCGCAAGCTGAATGCGGAACTCGAGCAGCGGGTGGTGCAGCGCACTGCGCAGCTGGAAGCCGCGAACAAGGAGTTGGAGGCTTTCAGCTACTCCGTGTCGCACGATCTCCGCGCGCCGTTGCGGGCAGTCGATGGCTACTCCCGGATCATGATCGAGGACTATTCGCATTCTCTGGATGACGAAGGCCGGCGGGTGCTCGGTGTGGTGCGCAGCGAAGCGAAGCGGATGGCGCAGCTGGTCGATGAGCTGCTCACCTTTTCCCGCCTCGGGCGCCGGGCGATTCAATCCACCACGGTGGACATGCGGGCTCTGGCGGAGGTGGCGCTGGCGGAAGCCAGAGCTGCCATTGGCGGGAATGCTGCGGTGGTGAGCATCGGTGAGCTTCCGCCGGCGTCCGGTGACGAAACGCTGCTCCGGCAGGTGCTGGTAAATCTCTTCTGCAACGCACTGAAATTTACCCGTGGACGTGAGGCCCGGATCGAAATGTTTGTAGAACGTTTTGCGGATGAAATGGTGTACGTCGTTCGCGACAACGGAGTTGGGTTCAATATGCAATATGCGGGGAAACTTTTCGGTGTGTTTCAACGACTCCACAGTGAGGAGGAGTTCGAAGGAACGGGCGTTGGCTTGGCCATCGTGCAGCGAATCATCCAACGGC
>DASVRR010000205.1:0-5256 GCA_036388515.1 Chthoniobacteraceae bacterium
CATGCTCATCAATCCGCCCGCGGCTGGCTTCGCGACCCAACGATCATCCTCCCGGACAAAATCATGCGGACCGCGGTTGGCGATGATTACGACCGTCCCGTCGTCAGGCAGGCGAGGAGGGCAGGGGGCAGGTGTCATTGCACGTAGAATCGCAAGGCGCCCCGCGGCACGCGTGCCGCCGGAATGTTTCTAAAGTTTGGCTGCATCGCAGGCGCCGCAGCGGCAACGATGTGCTCCAATTCGTGTCGGGCCGGGGAAAGCCGCGCCGCACTTGGCGGAGGCTCTTCGGCAACTCACCGCCGTGGTTTTCCGCAGCGTTGCCGGAGCTGTTGCGACCTGCGGATGGTTTGCTTTGCCTCCTGACAAAGCTCTGCTGACTTTCTTCGATCAGCCGGGCGCCTAGAGGGCGTCGCAAAGTATTAATGTCCGCAAATTACGGAGATTTCCGCAGACTAACGGACGGCAGCTCCCCAGAATCTGCGTTAATCTGCGCAATCTGCGGAGGATTCCTTTGCGGTGACGACTTTTTAGACGCCCTCTAAGTTCGGAAGCTTTGCCGCTGGGCATTTCAGAACGATTGCGCGGAGTGAGCGGACTTGCCTTCCCGACTCGATCCCGGAACTCTCTGTGCGAGTGAGCGCGACGGAAAACTTTCTGGCTGATCTGGTGGGAGTCAGCGGCGCGGGCACAGCCGAGACCTCCGGTTATCCGGCTCTCGCCAATCTCCTCAATGCCATCGGCGGGACGCTCAAGCCGAAGATCACCGCGGTCATTCACCCGGCGAACAGCGGCGCAGGCCTTCCGGATGGCGGCTTCTTTTCCGCTCAGGAGCTGCGGAAACATCCGGATGGAGGTCCGCTCTTCAAGCTCAAGCCCGAGCGCGGTGTGCTGGAGGTGAAACCGATCGACCACGACTTGCTGCAGCTTTCCCAGACCGCGCAGGTCCGCGGTTACCTGGAGCATTACGGACAAATCCTCCTCACGAACTACCGGAGCTTTGCGCTCTACACGTGGGAAGGCGGCAAGCCGGTCGCTGGGGAAGATTTCCAGATCGCCGAAACCGCCGGCGCCTTCTGGGACATCGCGCGGCATCCCGGAGATCACCGGCTCCTGGGCGAACGCCTGACCGAATACCTTCGCCGCGTTCTCCTCAACCGCGCCCGGCTCTCGACGCCGAAGGATCTGGCCGCCTACCTCGCCAGCTATGCTCGCGAAGCCCGCGCGCGGGTGGAAGTCGCGGAGTCCAGTGCTCTGGCGCCGATCGCCGCCGCGTTGGGCGGCGCTCTCGGGATCGAGTTTAAGGGCGAAAAGGGCGAGCATTTCTTCCGCTCGACTCTTATCCAGACGCTGTTTTACGGAGTCTTCTCCGCATGGGTGCTGTGGAATGAAGGGAATCCCAAACCCGGCGACCGCTTCCGCTGGCGCGAAGCTGCTTATCACCTGGGTCTTCCGGTCCTGCGCACTCTTTTTCACCAGCTCGCCGATCCACAGCAGCTCCGCCATCTCGGGCTGGAGGAAGTGCTCGACTGGACCGAAGGCACGCTCGCCCGAGTCGAGCGCGCCGTTTTCTTCCAGCGCTTCCGCCTGGGCGAAGCCGTCCAGTATTTCTACGAGCCCTTCCTTGCCGAGTTTGATCCCGAGCTGCGGAGGCAATTCGGCGTCTGGTACACGCCGCCCGAGATCGTCAAATACATGGTCGCCCGCGTGGACCGCGCCTTGCAGGAAAACTTCGGCATTCCCGACGGCCTCGCAGACTCCCGAGTCGTCGTCCTGGATCCCTGCTGCGGGACGGGTGCGTATCTGGTCGAGACGTTGCGCGTCATCTACGCCCGTCTGGAGGAAGGCGTCGGCGCGACGCAGGCTGGGTTGATGGTAAAGGAAGCCGCCCAGAAGCGCCTTTTTGGTTTCGAACTCCTGCCCGCTCCCTACGTCATCGCTCATCTCCAGATCGGCCTCCTGCTGCAGCGCTGGGATGGCGCGCTCGATCACGACAAGCATGAACGCGCCGGCGTCTTCCTCACAAATGCGCTCACCGGCTGGGTTCCGCCCGAGGAGCCGAAGACGTTGCTCTTCCCCGAACTCATCGCCGAGCGCGACGCCGCCGACCGCGTGAAGCGCAACGCCGAAATCCTCGTTATCCTCGGCAATCCGCCTTACAGCGGCTTCGCCGGCATCTCCGTGGAGGAAGAACGCGGGCTGAGCGAGGCTTACCGCGAGACCAAAGCCGCGCCGAAGCCGCAGGGCCAGGGCCTCAATGATCTTTACGTCCGCTTCTTCCGCATGGCCGAGCGCCGCATCGCCGAAGGTGCGCCGGAGAAAGACACGCCGCACGTCGGCCCACCCGATCCGAATCACCACGGGATCGTCTGCTACATCTCGAACTACTCGTGGCTCGATGGCCTCTCGCACTCGGGCATGCGCGAGCGCTTCCTCGAAGTCTTCGACCGCATCACCGTCGATTGCCTCAACGGGGACAAATACAAGACGGGGAAGAAATCCCCGGACGGCACGCCTGATCCGAGCGTCTTCAGCACGGAGCAAAACCGCGAAGGCATCCAGGTCGGCACCGCCATCGCCATGATGGAGCGCTGGCCGCGTCCGCCGGAACCGAAGTTCTGGACGGCTCCTGCGCCTCCGCGGCAGTCGCTCGACTTCCACCCGCCGAAGCCCGCCACGAAAGCGAAGCCGCCGAAGCCCCACGTCGCCGAAGTTGTCTTTCATCATTGGTGGGGAAAGACGAAGCGCGAGGAGTTGCTCGCCTCGCTCGGCAAGAAGAGGAAATACGACCGGCTCAAACCCGCGCTGCCGCTTGGTCTGCCGTTTGTGCCGATGGAAGTCCGGGCAGATTACGCCAAGTGGGCCGGCGTTAATGAACTACTGGCATACTCATCGTTCGGCATTCTCACTAATCGGGACGAGGCACTCGTGAGCATTGATCGCGGACCGTTGGTTGCACGAATGGAGCGCTATTTTGATCCGGAGGTTTCCAACGCTCAGATTGCAGAAGAGTCGCCAGCGCTGATGCGCCAGACAGGTCGATTCAACCCCACGGTCACCCGCGCTCACCTTCTGGAACGAAAGCTGGAGTCCGGGGAGTTTGTGCGGTTGCTCTACCGGCCATTCGATACCCGCTGGCTCTACTGGCACCCGGAGACAAAGCTGGTTGAAGAAAAGCGCGCGGACTTTCGCGCCCACATCTTCCCCGGCAACCTCGTGCTTGCGATCGTGCAGCAAAACCGAAAGGGATTTGCCGAGCCGCTCGTCGCGTCGGTGTTTCCGTCGCATCATTTAATCGAGCGCGGAGCGAATTACTTCCCGCTCTACGTTCTTCCTTCCCCGTCAATGACCCACGTTTTCCGCGAGACGCCTGACATGTTTGCCGAGCAGGCAGGTGGCGGAAGTTCCGAGCCCGTCCCAACCTCACGCCTTCCGCGCTCAAATATCTGCTCGGGCTCGGCACGCAGCCGGAAAACCTTTTCTTCCACATCGTCGCCATCCTCCATTCCCCAGCTTACCGCGGTGAGAACGCCGCAGCTTTGGGGCAGGATTGGCCGCGAGTGCCCTTGCCAAAAGACGCTGACACACTCCGCGCGGGAGCCGCGCTTGGGCGACAAGTCGCCGCTTTGCTTGATCCTGAGACCGAGGTGCCCGGCGTCACCGGGGGGAAGATTCGTCCCGAGCTGCAAAAACTCGCCACGCTCACCGCCTCCCAGGACGTGACACCCAAAACATCAGCTCTCGCACTCACCGCCCGCTGGGGATACGCCGGACAGGGCGGCGTGGTCATGCCGGGCCCCGGCGATGTGCGGAGCGGCACGCGCGGGGAAGGCTTTGTGGATGTGCATCTCAACGCCACGACCCGCTGGAAGGACGTGCCCGAGGCGGTCTGGAACTACACGCTCGGCGGTTGCCAGGTGCTCAAGAAATGGCTCAGCTACCGCGAAGCCGTGCTCCTCGGCCGCCCACTCACGGCGGATGAAGCGCTCGACTTCACCAAGCACGTCCGCCGGATCGCGGCTCTCCTCGCGCTTCATCCGGAGCTGGATGAAAACTATCGGGCCGCGGTTTGAACCCGTGATCAGCCGTAACCAAGCGACCCGGCGCTGGAGATGACGCCGGCTTGGACGGGAAGTGAAGCGCACTCCACGCCGGACGACCGATCAAAGAAGTCCGAACGCCACAGCGTCTCGGCTGTCCTCTTCTCGCTCATGCATTGGTCATTCAAACTCGCTCGCATCCTGGGCATCGAAGTCCGTGTTCATATCACTTTCTTCCTGCTCCTGGCCTTCTTTGCCTTCCAGGATTACGGACGCGACGGTGCGGTGGCGGCGGTCGCGAGCGTGCTTTACGTCTGCCTGGTTTTCCTCTGCGTTCTGCTGCACGAGTTTGGCCATGCGCTGGCCGCGCGGCGTTACGGAATCCGCACTCCGGATATCACGCTCCTCCCGATCGGCGGCGTGGCGCGACTCGAGCGAATGCCGGAAAATCCGCGGCAGGAGCTGGTGGTGGCGATCGCCGGGCCGCTGGTGAATGTCGCCATCGCCTTGCTCCTCATCCCGCTGGCCGGACCGGCCGTGGCCATGATCGGCGCAACTTTCCGGGGAGAAGAAATCAGCCCTTTGGTCCTCCGCGCGGCGTCGGAGAGTCTGTTTTCAAAGCTGCTGATCACCAATTGTGTCCTGGTGGTTTTCAATATGATCCCCGCTTTTCCCATGGATGGCGGCCGCGTCTTGCGAGCGCTCATGGCGCTGCGGATGAACTACGCGCGTGCGACTTCGATCGCGGCGGCGATCGGGCAGGCGATCGCTTTTGCTGGAGGACTTTACGGCTTGCTGAACCAGCAGCCGTTGCTGGTTTTGGTTGCAGTGTTCATCTTCTTCGGCGCGCAAAGCGAAGCCGCGGTGGCGCAGATGAAGCAGGCTTCCTCCGGCTTGCGGGTGCAGGCGGCGATGGTCACGCAATTCCAGGCGCTTCCGCTGCATGCGACACTCAATGAAGCCGTCGATTTGCTCCTGCGCACCTCGCAACACGACTTCCCGGTGCTCGGAGCGGATGGCGCAGTGCGGGGAATCCTGGCGCGCAATGCTTTGATCGGAGCTTTGAGCAAAACCGGGCCGCAAACGCCGGTGGCGGAAGTGATGCAGGTCAACGTGCCGTCGGTGCATTTCACGATGCTTTTCGATCGTGCGCTGAAAGTTCTCCAGAGTTCGGATTGTCCGGCGTTGCCCGTGCTGGATTCGGCGGGGCGGTTGGTGG
>DASVRR010000206.1:0-6490 GCA_036388515.1 Chthoniobacteraceae bacterium
CAGGCCACCCGCATCCTGGAAGATCTGCGCATGATCGATTCCGCGATCGACCAGTACGCCATCGAGAACAACAAGAAGGAAGGCGATTCCGTCTCCAGCGACGCCGTCAAAGGCTACCTGAAGAAAGGTTCCGCACTCTACAACACGATGAAGGATGTGCTCGGCACCTCTTACCAGACGACCTTCTCGGTGGACAGCTACCCCGTCGTGCCAAACGGTTCCTACACCAAGCTCTCCGACGTGGCTCCAGCCGACTTCTGGTCGCCTTTCCCGGTCAACTAAGCTCCCGCTTTTTAAGCTCCAGCTAAACTCCACTCAGCCGCCCTCCTTCACCGGAGGGCGGCTTTTTTGTTGATGCATGAGTGTGGCACTTAAGGGCGAGCCGCTGTCAAACCGAACCGAAACAGATTTCCGCCTTTCGTCCTGTTTGGCTTATTCCGTGGTTCCCCACTCCGGCGTCACTCCTTCCCCACGGAATGTCCGCGCCCGATCGGCAGCGCTCGCGAACGAAGCTCATCGATCAGCCGAGCCGCGTCTTGTTGCCGCGATCGGCGTTGCGTCGCGGGATCCAAGCTCAGCTCCAGCTGAACGGTCGGTTCGCACACATTGCTGAAGCGGAGCGCGATCAGGCGCAATGGGTCCGCGCGCTTCCAGGCGCCGCGAAGCAGACCCGCAAGGCGGGGATAAACATCCGTCTCCAGGTCGCTCGGCTGCGTCAGCGTGATGCCGTGAGACTCGTCCGTAAAATCTGCGTAGCGCACTTTCACCGTCACGGTCCGGATCGATTTTCCATCCGCGCGAACTCGCGACATCAGCCCGTCCGCCATCTTCCGCAACTTGCCCAACAACACTTCCCGGTCACGGCAGTTTTCGGAAAAGGTGTCCTGCACCCCGTAGGATTTTGCCTCGTCCCGCTCCACCTCGACGCTGCGTTCATCCCGTCCCAGGGCGAAGGAGCGGAGTTGTTCCGCATAGTTGCCGGCCGCTTGCAGCAAAACCTCTGCCGGAGCGCCGGCGACATCCCGCACCAGATGAAGCCCGAAGCCGCGCAACCGCTCCTCCGCTTTGGCTCCGATTCCAGGAAGCCAACGCGCTTCCAGCGGAGCCAGAAACTCCCGAGCCGTTCCGCGCGGCACTTCCACCAGCGCGTCCGGTTTGCGCAGCTTTGCCGCGATCTGGGAAACGAGTTTATTCTCCCCAATTCCAAGCGACACCGTCAGGCCGAGTTCTTCCCGAATCCGCGCCTTCAGCTGCTCCCCAATCTCCCGCGGCCGCAGAGTCCGGTGACCGCTCACGTCAAAGTAACCTTCATCGATCGACGTCCGTTCGATGATCGGCGTGAACTCTTCCACCAGGGAAAACATCCGCTTGGAATACTGTGAGTACCGCGCCATGTCGCCGTGCACGAGGATGAGTTCCGGGCAGACTTGCCGGGCCTTTTGGCTGGGCATCGGCGTATAAACTCCCCTCGCCCGCGCCTCGTAGGTCGCGCTGGCGATGATCCCCCGATGCAGACCTCCCACGGCCATGGCTTTTCCCCGCAGCGCCGGATTTTCCACCTGCTCCACGGAGGCGTAAAAGGCGTCGGCGTCGAGGTGGATGATCACGAACTGCGATGCTGCTCGCGCAGGAAATCGAAGTCGAGTTGCGCCGCACGTGCGCGCTGTCGGCGTCTGCTGCGCACCTGGCGCCACCAAAGCCCGAGGAACAACAGCACCACGAGCGAAAACTCGACAATGATCCCGGTCATCTTTGCTGGTTCAAGTATTTACCGGCGTTTCCGGATGAGCGCCACCATCACTCCCTGAATTGTCAGTTCACGCGCCGGGATGAGATCCGGGAACAAAGGATTTTCCGCCCGGAGAAACGGCTTGCCGTGAGAGACGACGTAAGTTTTCAGCGTCGTTTCCCCATCGATGAGCGCCGCGACGACATCGCGCGACTTTGGTTCACGCAGCTCCAGGATCACCAAATCGCCGTCATTGATCCCCACGCCGATCATCGACTCGCCGCGAACCTTCAGCGCAAACGCGCGCTGGCTTCTGTTCAACCCGATCGAAGTGGCGTCCACCGTGATGCGGCCATCTTCCTCCTGCTCGGTCAGCTCCGCCAAACCGGCCGCGATCTGCCCGTAAATCGGGATATCAATAATGGGATCCCGCTTCAAATTTGCGGTCAGCGAGACCGCTCGCGCCTTTCCCGCTTGCCGCTGGATCACGCCTTTTTTCTCCAGCGCCCGCAGATGATTTACCGCCGCCGTTTGACTCGCAAAACCAAAGTGCTGCTGGATCTCGCGGGTGGAGGGCATGACACCGGAGCGGCCCTGCGCTTCATCGATGAACTCGAGAATCTGCTGCTGTCGGTCGGTGAGACGCGCCATGTTCGGGCGAACACTGAGCCGATCGAAGTCCAAGTCAAAGCTAAAACTCAAATCCGGCGGAACTTTCCCAAACTCCGCCCGCACTTTCCACTTTCACTTTCCCCCGGAGGCGGGCACAACACGCGCCGCCATGAACATCCTCATCCTCGCTGCCGGCTACGCGACGCGCCTCTATCCGCTGACGCAAAACAAAGCGAAGCCGCTGCTCGATGTGGCCGGCAAACCGATGATGGAATGGGTAATCGACAACCTCGCGCCGATCGAGGGCATCGAGAAAGTCTATGTCGTGACCAACAACAAATTCGCCGCGGATTTTCAGGCGTGGGCGGACCAGTACAATCAGACGCATCCGAAGCTTTCGTTCGAGATCATCAACGATGGTTCGACCAACGACTCGGACAAACTCGGCGCAATCGGTGACATCAATCTGGTCATCTCCCGCGCCAATTTGGCCGAGAGCGACTTGATCGTGGTCGCCGGCGACAATCTGTTTAACCAAAGCCTGGAAGACTTCGGAAGATTTGGCCGGGAGAAAGGCACTCCGGTGCTCGGGATTTACGACGTCGGCTCGCTGGATGAAGCGAAAAAGTATGGCGTGGTCGCGCGGGATGAAGCCGGGATTCTCACCAGCTTTGAGGAGAAACCAGCCGATCCGAAATCCACCTTGATCGGCATTGCGCTCTACTATTATCCGGCGGCGACGGTGCAGAGTTTCACGACTTATCTCGCAGCGGGGAACAATCCCGATCAGCCCGGCCGATTTGTGCAGTGGCTCTACGGCCGGACTCCGGTGGCGACGTGGGAAGTTCCAGGAACCTGGTTTGACGTGGGGAGCAAAGAGACGCTCGAGCAGGCGAACAAGATCTTCGCCGACTTCACGAAGTAAGCGTCCGGTTCGGTCCAACGAACATCCGGAAGAAGCCGGCGAAGCTTCCCGAACTCAGATGCATCGAGCGGCTCGCGAGCTCCCTTCGAGTTCTGTTTGCCTGTGGCGCTGACTCAGTCCTGAAATGTCGTTGCTCGAAAGCTACGATGCGGAACGCGCGGACTTTCAGCGAGTCATCGACGCCGTCCAGAAAATCCAGCGTGCATCGTCGGATGAACTGCAAAGCTTCGACTGGCTGGTGGGGATCATCCGCGGGGTTGGCTTGGTGCCCATTCCGGAGTCCGCCGCCACGTATGAAGCTGAGGAAGATTACCTCAATGCCTCCCAGCAAGGCGTCATCCAGCTTCCGCGTGAATTCGCCCGCTGGCTCCAACTCGCCGCGGAGCATCGGCCGGCGACCTATCTGGAAGTCGGCTGCTTCAATGGCGCCACCGCCACACTCGCCGCGGCTTACCTCCAGCGGTTTAATCCGGCGCTGCAACTGACGACCATCGATGTCTGGCCCGCGTTTGTTTTCCATGCGGAAATCTGCGCGTTGCTCCCGCTGCGTTACCTCGTCGGGAAGACTTCGTTCGACCTGGCTGGGGAACAGTTCGACGCCGTCTTCATCGACGGCGATCACAGCTTCGAGTGGGCTTGGGCCGATTACCAAAACGTCGGTCGAGCCGCGCCGGTCTGCGCTTTGCACGACGTGAATAATGCGCCCTACCGGGAGTTGCCGCTGGGCGGGGTTTGCGGCGTCTGGGAGTGGCTCCGCCGGGAAGAAACGGCGTCGCAGTTTGTGGAAATCTTCGAGCATCCTTCACGCGAAGTGATGGGAATCGGCGTGCGCCTCGCCGCTCGGGATTAAGACGTTTCCGGCGTCAGGATCGCAGTGCGGCGAGCACCACTTCCGCCGTTCTCTCGAGATCTTCCGCGGAGTGCGCGAGCGAAAGGAAGCCCGCTTCGAATTGCGATGGCGCAAAGTAAACGCCGGACTCCAGGCAGCGGTGGAAAAAGGCGTTGAAAGCCGCGCGATCGGAACGCTGCGCGTCCGCCAGATTCCAGATCGGACCCGGAGCAAAGTAGAGGCAGAACATGCTGCCGATGCGCTGGAACGTGTAATCCCGGCCGGTTTGCTGCAGCGCCGCGCGCGTTGCTTCCTCAAAAGCGGCTCCGATTTCTTCCAGCTTCGCCCAACCGTCCAGCCGTTCCAGCTCCCGGAGTTGAGCCAGCCCCGCAGCCATCGCCAAAGGATTCCCGCTCAAGGTTCCCGCCTGATAAACCGGCCCGTCCGGAGAAAGCAAATCCATGATTTCCCCGCGTCCGCCAAACGCGCCCACCGGAAGTCCGCCGCCAATTACTTTCCCGAGCGCGGTGAGATCCGGAGTGATCCCGGAGCGTTCCTGATATCCGCCGCGAGCGAGACGAAATCCCGTCATCACTTCATCGAAAATCAGCAGCGCACCGGCGGAGGTGCAAAGTTCGCGCAACCGCTCCAGGAATCCGGGGCGAGGAAGATAAAGTCCGGCGTTTGCCGGAACCGGCTCGACGATCACGGCCGCAATTTCTTCCCCAAGTCCGGCAAAGAGTGCT
The DNA here is from genome assembly GCA_036388515.1 of Chthoniobacteraceae bacterium. Classification (GTDB taxonomy): domain Bacteria; phylum Verrucomicrobiota; class Verrucomicrobiia; order Chthoniobacterales; family Chthoniobacteraceae; genus Chthoniobacter. The sequence continues at coordinate 4,842 of DASVRR010000206.1, forward strand.
TCCAGCGCCGGCAGGTCGTTGAAAGGCAGCGTCGTCGTGAGATCCGCAAAGGCCGCCGGAACTCCGGCCGAGTCCGGCTGCCCGTGAGTCAGCGCGCCGCTGCCCGCCTTGACCAGCAGCGAATCGACATGGCCGTGATAACAGCCCTCGAATTTCACCACGCGATCTCGTCCGGTAAAACCTCGCGCGAGTCGAAGGCACGACATTGTCGCTTCGGTCCCGCTGTTGACCATCCGCACTTTTTCCAGGCTCGGCACCCAATCACAAAGCAGCCGCGCCATTTCCACCTCATACGCATTGGGAATCCCAAAGGAAACGCCTCGGCTGGCCGCGTCCGCCACCGCGTCCAGCACGACCCGCGGCGCATGTCCGAGAATCGCCGGACCCCAAGTGCCGACGTAATCGATCAGTTCCCGACCATCCACATCCCAGAGGTGCGCTCCCGCGGCGCGCTCGACAAAAAACGGCTCGCCGCCCACGGAACGAAACGCGCGGACCGGTGAATTGACGCCGCCCGGAATATAACGGCGGGCTTCCGTGAAAAGTTCGTGCGAGCGCGGGGCGGGATTCATCGCCGGGAGCAGTACGCGCCCGCGGCCAACCTCGGAAGCGGAAAGTCGCCGGGGCCATCTTGGGCGGGTTGACTCTGCCAACGCGTTTGCCTAAACCCTCGCCCGGTGAGTCTGGGTTCTTCCGCCAGCCGTGCGAAAATTTCTTTGCTGACCGCGACGGCGATCGTCGTGGCCAACATGGTGGGGACCGGCGTTTTCACGAGTCTCGGCTTTCAGGTCGGCGACCTGCCTTCCGGGTTTACGATCCTGATGCTTTGGCTCGTGGGCGGCGTCTGCGCACTCTGCGGCGCGCTGTGTTACGGGGAACTCGCGGCGGCTCTTCCCCGCTCCGGCGGCGAATATCATCTTCTCTCCCAAGTCTATCACCCGGCCGCAGGTTTCCTCGCGGGCTGGCTTTCCGCAACCGTCGGATTTGCTGCGCCGATCGCTTTGGCGGCGATGGCTTTCGGGAAGTATTTCGCGCACGTCGCGCCGCTCAGTTCTCCGCTCTTGATGTCGATCGGGCTGGTCGTTTTGGTCACGCTGATTCATCTCCGCGGCGTCGGCGTCGGCGCCGTTTTCCAGAATGTCGCGACCGCTTTCAAGGTGGCGTTGATCCTGGGATTGATCGGCGCCGGACTCGCCATGACTTCGCCGCAGCCGGTGTCGTTTCTTCCGCATGCAGGCGCTTCCGGGCTGATCACGAGCGCTCCGTTTGCGGTCAGCCTCGTCTATGTGATGTACGCGTATTCCGGCTGGAATGCTTCCGCATACATCGTCGGCGAAATCGACCGACCCTGGCGGAATGTGCCGCTCTCGCTGGCGATCGGCACTTCCCTGGTGGCGATCCTTTATCTCGCGCTCAATGCCGTGCTTTTCCGCAGCGCGCCGCTCGCGGAGCTCAGTGGCGGTGGGGAAGAAGTCAGTCACATTGCCGCCGCGCACATCTTCGGCGCGGCGGGAGGAAAGATCATCGCCGGTTTGATCTCGTTTGGTTTGATTTCGTCGATCAGCGCGATGACCTGGATTGGTCCACGCGTGACCATGGCGATGGGCGAAGATTACCGCGCTTTCGCTTTCCTCGGCCGGAAGAACCAG
>DASVRR010000207.1:0-5217 GCA_036388515.1 Chthoniobacteraceae bacterium
GTCATCGACTGACGAATGCCGGGTCCGCCACTCGGATCGGAGCGAAACCAGCGCGGAACCTCCTGAGACGACCAGCCGAGAGCCGCCGCACCTTGCGCCAGTTTCAGGGAAGCAAGCGGCGCGGGTTCCTGGAGGAAGGACACGGAGAGATCCCGTTCGCAGGCTTCAAAGTGCGGCTGCATTTCAGCGACGGAACTTTGCTCCAGCGCGAACTCCGCAGCCCACCGCTCCAGGACCTCCGCGGGCGTGCGATGATAGAGGCCGCTGTTGATTTCACTGCCTCCTCCGACGCAGCGGCCTTCGACATAGGCGATCTTCGGATTGCCGAACGCCGGCGTGAGACCGCCGTGCCGATATTTCTGCACCATCTCTGCGGAGGAAAATGGCGGACAGGAATTCAGCGCGGAATTTGGGCCTGCTTCAAAGAGAGAAACGTCGGCCCCGGCTTCGGCCCAGATGGCGGCCGCGCTCGCTCCGCCCGGACCTGAACCGACGATGGCGACCTCGCAATCGCGGGCTTGGTGAATCGCCGCAGACAAATTCGGACGAGTCTCGGCCGGTTCAATTTGCTCCGCAGAGTCGATCCAGCCGAGAGCGGTGAGGCTATCGAAGAAGCGGAGCAGATCCCGGCAAAAAGGAACCGGCGAACAACGCCAGCTCTCCAGACGCAATGCACGTTGCCGGGGTGTTGGTGAAAGGAATGCGGAAAAGAAAGCGCGCCGGGCCAGGAAAGCGAAGACGACGGTGAGCGCTTGCAGCGGGAAGACCAGGAAGCTGGGCATGCGAGCTTGCTGCGCGAGGACGAAAGCGACGGTTCGGTTTGGCGCGCCATGCGGCGATCTCACCGGATGATCGCGGATGATCGAATAAACGATCGCCGAGACGATGTCAGCAAATCGCGCTGTCCACCACGCCTTCATCAACCAGCCCGCTCCTTCACCATGAGGCTGCGGCGATCAGGGCGAACGCCACCAGCCCGACGAAATAACTATTGGGATCGTGAAGCGCGAACACCACTGGATCGTGCGGCAACTCGCGCCGATGTGCCAGCATCCAGATGCGCCCGACCCAGTAGAGAAAGAGTGGGCAAAGCAAGAGCAGCAGGATGGGGCGCTCGTAGAGTTTCTGCACTTCGGGACTGTTCGCGTAGAGCACCAAAACCAAAACGCCGACCATTCCGCTGGCTGCGCCGAGCCCGCCGACGGGGATCTCGTCGCCTTTGCGATATCCTCTTCCGGAAAGCTGACCGCCAACGCCGCCGGTGGTGCCGATCAGCTCGGTGTAACGCTTCGCGAGGGCCAGGCTGAAGAAGATGAATATGGAAAAAGCCAGCAGCCAGGTCGAGTGCGCAATGCCCGTGGTCGCATGACCGAAAAGGATCCGGACGGTGTAGAGCGTCGCGAGCAGGATGACATCGACCAACATCATTTTCTTAAAGAAGAGCGTGTAGGAAAAGGTGATGCCCAAGTAAACGGCGAGCACCAGCGCGCAGGCCGGCGGAAGAAACGCACACAGCAACCCGGCCATCCCGAGGAGAAGTGCGGCCATTGTGATCGCTTGCAGCGGCTCGATTTCGCCGGAAGCAATGGGGCGCATCTTTTTTGAAGGATGGCGGCGATCATTTTCCAAGTCGGCCAGATCATTGAGGATGTAGGATCCGGAGCCGGCGAATCCGAAAGCAATAAACCCGAGCACGCTGCCTAGCAAAACAGAGGGCGCCGTGAATTGGTGCGCGGTCACGACAGGGACAAAGATCAGCAGGTTCTTCGTCCATTGGTGAATCCGCAGAAGCTTCAGCCAGACCGTGAGACCAACCCGAGCCCGCGGAAGAATCCGAGCCTCAGGAGACATCGCGATCAAACGGTCCCGGGTTCCCGCGCTTGGTCCCACCGCGACTGCTTCCCGCGACCGCCGCCAGACTTCCAGATCGCTCCGGTCGTCGCCCACATAGTCGAACCCACGTTCGCCGAAACGCTCCACCAGTTTCCCCGCTTTGGTGCTGCCCTTGAGATTTGCTTCCCCATCGCTCGCGATGACTCCAGCAAAACAACCGAGATGATCGGCCACCTGGCGAGCCAACTGCCGGTCGGCCGCCGTGACCAGGAAGACAGCGCGCCCCTCAGCCCGAGCTGCTCGGATTAGTTCCAGGACTTCTTGCCGATACGGCAGCAAACCCACATCGATCGAGCTGACGCTGGCCAGCTTTTGCTTGAGGAAGGCCCGTCCGCGCAGCAGCCAGCGGAAAATTTTGAACACGCCGAGCGGCTGTCGCGTTACATAGGTCAGCGCTGTTTGAATGAGGAGATCTCCCGCGATCAAGGTGCCATCGCAGTCGATGCAGAGCGGAATCTCCTCGCACGGATCCGTGTGGAAATCAGCAGTCCGCGACGACGCCGGAGCGCGCGGGGAGGATCGCTCCGAAGCGGCCGGACTGTGTTGCGGCAGCAGCCAGAGGAAGTTTGCCGGAGCGGTGATCTTCATGCCGCGGCTAACGTTGGACCGAAAGATTTCCCCACCGCCGCGATTGCGCGACGCGTCTCCGGAAAGGAAGGCCGGGAGAGACTTTCGCTGGAAACATGCCTTCGCTTAAGCAAGCCAGGTGCCAGCGATCTTCAAAGCTGGCAAAGCGGAATGCTGCCCGGGTTTTCGCGTCGTCTTCTAGAGCTCGCTCTGCTGCAGCTCGCGCGCGGCTTTGCGCTGGAAGACGAGATAGGGAAGAGCAACTTTGCGGAGCTCAAATTGGGTGCGGACGACTTCATTCGGCGCATCCGAGCCAGCCTGGCGACTGAGATTCGGTTCGCCGGAATCATCCCAAACCTGGTTCAGCACCAGCCAATCGGCTGACGCGACATCACTGGCGAGACGCGAACCGGGGCGGTTGGCGGAAAGCGGATTTAGCTCCAGGAAATAGGTGGCAGGAGTCAGCCAGGGCAGCAGGTGATAGATAAAGGTGTCGCCAGCAAAGGTGCGCCGGAGATCCGAGGTTCCGACAAAGAGCCGCTGTTGGGGGCGGGAATGCTTCTCCAGGTAAGTCAGAACCTCCTGCGTCTGCAGCGCGATGCCGTGATACGGAAAATGGCGGTCGCGCACCGCCACCTCAATCGCGAGCGGTGCGACTCCCACGGTGTGCTGGGTCAGTTTGATGAGCTTCGTCCCCAAAATCGGCGCACTCGCAAGAACCGCGATCAGCACGAAGGCCGCGGCTCCCCACGCCCAGGCTGGATGACTCCGCGCGACTCCTCTGGAGGTGGAGAGGATCAGCAGCGCGGTCGGGAGGAGCGCCAGGGAGAAGAATGCGGTGAGAACAACATGCACGATGTCGGCGCGCTGGAGCGCCTGATGAGTCAGTCCCGCACCCAAAAACGCGACGCTCAGAAAGAGCCGCCCGTTCACGCCGCCGCGACCTTTCCAGGTGAGCATCGCACCCGCAGCAAGGTTCACCGCGCAGACCAAAAGATGCAGATAGAACATCATCTGCACCTGGAAGGGAGAAAAGGATAACGGAAGTCGCCGGCCAGGATTCGAGATGATCACTGGATAGGTGAACAGGTTCTCGAACGTCAGCTGCAGGCCAGCGGAGAACGCGAGAATCGCCAGCGGCATCAGGCCCAAAGTCAGCGCGCCGAAGTATTTCAGTCGTTCCCGGGCGGGCATTCTTAGGAGTAAAGGTGCAGCCGAAGCGAGCACGGCGGGAGCCAAATCCTGCCGGTAAAGCAACGCCGCGGCAGCCAGCAAGCCGGCCGCTGGAACTCGCCAGACGCTCTCTTTTGCCGCCAGCAAAAGCACCGACGCGAGCGCGAACGCCACTCCGCCGAACCAGGCGAACGCAACCAATCCTGACGCCGCCAGAAACATCATCGCCACGAAAAGACCACCGGCTGCAGCGACCAAACTCCAGCGGCGCAGGACCAAAAACAAGCCGCCAAGCAGCGCGAGCCGATACAGCAGACCGACACTTCGCTCCACATCCACGTGTGCTCCGAAGATGGAATAGGCTCCCGCGAGCAACCATAGATTTCCCGGCGCGTAGAACGTCTCGAAGTCGCGATAGGGAAGTTTTCCCCGCAGCAAAAGCTCCGGATAGAGCAGCACCATTCCCTCGTCCATCGCCACGCCAGGCGCATCAAAGCCGGCCCACAAGGGAATCAGCAGAACGGCAAAGATCAACAACGCCACCGCCCATCCGCGAGGCCGCTCAGTTCCCGCCGGAGTCTCCATCCCTACGAAGTGAACGCGTGATTCTTCCGGTAATCGCCCCGGCTGAGATATTTCTCCAGCAGCAGGTAAAGGCAGATGAAGAGATAGCGGCTGCCCATTTCCTTGATCTTCAATTTGGATTCACCAGTCCTCCGGTTCCTCCAGGTGATCGGAACCGTGGTCCAGGAATATCCCCGCACAATCGCTTTCAGCGGCAGTTCCACCGTGATGTTGAAGTGCGGTGAAATCAGCGGCTGACAGCCGTCCAGCACGGTTTTGCGGTAAGCCTTAAACGCGTTCGTTGTGTCGTTTAGCTTGATCCGGAAAAGTCCACGGATGAAGCGATTCGCCACCCGATTCACGAACAGCTTGAACCCTGGATAGTCGATGACTCCGCCGCCGGGAAGAAAGCGGCTGCCGAAGACGCAGTCGTAGCCTTCAGTGAGCAAATTCCAGTAACGCACGACATCCCGCGGATCGTCCGATTCATCCGCCATCATGATCACCGCCGCATCTCCGGACATGTGCGCCAGGCCGTAAGCGATCGCTCGGCCAAAGCCGTGCGGACCGGGATTTTTCAGCGGAACAAGTTCCGGCATCTCCTCGCGCATGGCCATCAGCACGTCCCACGTTCCGTCATTGCTGGCATCATCCACGACCACGATTTCGTGGGGAATCTGCCGCAGCCGCAGCTCGAGATGCAGGTGATTGACCGTGGAAACGATGCAGCCTTCCTCGTTCCGCGCCGGGATGACCACGGTGAGCAGCCGAAGCGCTTGCGGCGGAGATTCAGCGTGGGGAAGGCGTCCAGTCGGCGCTTGCTGCTGGCGTTTCTGGAGACTGAACATACCGCCGTCAAAGCGGCTTGCATGCCAAACTCCGCGCACCACCTTCCGTGCGGCTTTACCCGCCGACCAACGTCAGCCAGTCAGGGTTTCTTTCCGCATGAGCCGCGATCTCCTGGAGAATTGCCTCGAGGCCAAGCTGAGGCTGCCAATTCCAGGCAGAACGCGCGAGCCG
>DASVRR010000208.1:0-4263 GCA_036388515.1 Chthoniobacteraceae bacterium
CGGCAATTATGTGAACCGTTTCAGCATCCAGGGCCGCAGCTACAAAGTCATCCCGCAGGTGAAGCGCACCGAGCGTTTGAATCCGGAGCAACTCAAGGACTTCTACGTCACCGGACCCGGCGGAAAACTGGTCCAGCTCTCCACGTTCGCCACGGTGAAAGAATCGACGGAACCGCGGATGCTCAACCGCTTCCAGCAGCTCAACTCGGCGAAAATTCAGGGCGCGATTCCACCGCACATGACGCTGGATGCCGCGCTGAAAGTCCTTGAGGAAGAAGCCACGAAGATCCTGCCGCGCGGCGTCTCGATTGATTACGCCGGCGAAGCGCGCCAGCTCCGGGTGGAAGGCGACAAGCTCACCACGACGCTGATTCTCTCTTTCATCCTGATCTTCCTCGTGCTCGCGGCGCAGTTCGAAAGCTTCCGCGACCCGTTCATCGTGCTCTTTGGCTCGGTTCCGCTGGCTTTATCCGGAGCGCTGCTCTTCAGCTTCCTCGGGTTCACCACGCTGAATATCTACAGCCAGGTCGGGCTGATTACGCTCGTCGGTTTGGTTTCAAAGAACGGCATTTTAATCGTGGAGTTTGCCAACAAACTTCAGGAAGAAGGCACGGACAAACTGCGCGCGGTCATCGAAGCTTCCGGAACGCGGCTGCGGCCGATCCTGATGACGTCGGTGGCGACGGTCGTCGGTCATTTTCCGCTGGTGCTCGCCAGCGGTCCCGGCGCGGGCGCCCGCAACAGCATCGGCATCGTCCTGGTTTCCGGAATGATCATCGGAACGCTCTTCACGCTGTTTGTGGTGCCGGCGTTTTACATGCTGATCGCGCGCGATCACCGGAAGTCGCCGCGTGCGGAAGCGGAGGAACCGGAAGAAGATCTCGAGTTGGTGGAAGCCTGAGCGGAAAGCGGCTGGGTGGGGAGGAAGGCGACCGTTGCGTGCGCAAATCCGCCTTTCTTCCCGGAAGAAACCGCTCGAGCGATGCGTTCTTCCCGGCGCCGGAGCTTGGGTGCGGAAAGATTGACCCTCCAGAGCGAGGCGGCTAATTAACCGCCCATGAAAGCTTCCCCCGCTTCGACTGGTTCCTGGACGCCGTGGTGGATTGCGGGAGGCGCGGTGATTCTCGGCTGGACGGCGGGATACGCGATGGGCGGACGCGGAGGAACGCCGCCGCTTCCGGAGACGAGCGCCGCCGCGGCCACCCCACGCCGCGCTTCCGGTTTGCGCGGGGCGGATTCTTCCGACGTGAGCGCAGCATCTGGCTCGATCTCAAGCAAAACCCGGCTCGCCGCAGCCGACGAATCCGTCGCGGGCGATCTCGACTTCGGCACGGCGGTGAAACGCGCGCTGACGATCAAGGATCAGATGCGCCGCTACTACGAGCTGTATGGCGTCGCTTCGGCGCTGGATCCGGAAGATATTCCGGCGGCTTTGGCCCAAGCCGAAGGAATGAAACGCGAGGAAAAGCAGATGCTGGAGACGGTGCTCGGTGCGCGCTGGGCGGAAGTGGATCCGCAAGCGGCGGCAGCTTATGCGCTGGGGAAGAAGAAGCCGAATGGAGCTTACGACGGCATGCTGTTCAGCGTGGCCACCTCGTGGGCGTCGCATGATCCGGAAGCCGCGATGGCTTGGGTAAAAACCATCCCGAACCAACGGGTGGCGGCGAACCTCCAGAACAACGTGATCTATTCCATCGCGCGAACGGATCCCGCGCGGGCGTTCGAACTGTCGAAAGCGCTGCCGAACCAAAACCCGAACCGCGGCGGAATGAGCAATATCTTTTCCCAATGGGCGCAACAAGATCCACAGGCCGCGGCCGCAGCGGCGCTCTCGCTCCCGCCGGGCGAAAATCGCAACCAGGCGCTGAGTAACACAGCTTCCAGCTGGTCGATGCAAAATCCCCAGGAAGCGCTGGCCTGGGCGGACAAAATTCCGGACACCGCCGCGCGGAAGAATGCGCGGGTGACGGCTCTGAGCAGCTGGGCCAACTCGGATCCGGCCGCGGCGAGTACTTACATCCTCGCGCTTCCGGACGGGGAAGAACGCAACTCGGCGCTCACCACGATGATTTTCACCGCGGCCCAAACCGACACGCAGGCGGCCTTGAATCTCGTGGCGCAACTTCCGGAAGGTTCCCGCGACAGCGGGCTGCAGAGTCTGGTGAACAGCATGGTGAACACCGATCCGAAAGCGGCCACGCAGTTTGTCCTGAGCATGTCTCCCGGACGAGCCCGGTCCAACGCGATGAGCAATCTGGTCCAAAACTGGGGCGAACAGGATCCGGTCGGCGCAGCAGCGTTTGCCTTGCAAATCCCCGCGGGAAGCGCCCGGAACCAGGCGCTGCAGAGTCTTTCGTATCGCTGGGCGCGGAGTGATCCCAAGGCTGCCGCGGAGTGGTATCTGGCCAACCAGCCGCCGACCCGGAACGAACGGGCGTTGACGAACATCGTGAGCACTTGGGCCAACTCCGACTCCGAACAGGCGCTCGGTTGGGTCCAGCGGCTGCCGGAGAGTCCGGAAAAAGGGGAGTTGCTCTCCAGTGCTCTAGGCGGGCTGGCGGCAAACGAACCCGAGCGTGCCGCGCGTGTGGTCAGTGCGATGCCGGCGGGCGAGGCCCAGAACAAGGCAGCGTCGGCCATCATTTCTCAATGGGCGGCAAAAGATCCCGCCGCAGCCGCGCAATGGTCCAGCGGGCTGGCTGAAACGGCCAAGCAGAACGCTTATGGAAACATCGCCAGCAGTTGGGGAGAAAAGAATCCCAAGCAAGCGGCGGCCTGGCTGGAACGCCTCCCTGCAGGAGCTCCGCGGGATAGCGCCGTGGCGCGATTTGCCAGCACCGTCCAGGAGGCCGATCCGGAAGGTGCACTCGCCTGGGCGACCACGATCGCGAATCCGAACCAGCGGCTGAATTCGGTGGAACAACTCGCGCGGCAATGGGTAAGGGAAAGCCCGGTTGCGGCGAAACAATGGATCGCGGCGAGCCAGGTTCTTCCGGAAGATCGGAAGAAACGGCTGCTGGAAATCACGCCGTAAGCGGCCTCCAGGTGCAGCTCAGAGCGCCTCTTTGAGCAGGCGGAAGACGGCGGTGTTTTCCAGAAATCCTCGGAGCTTCTCGGAGCCGGGACCGACGCCAACCGCGAGGACGTCCTCCGCAGTGTTCAGCGCGGATGGAGCAAAGAACGCCGCGGGTTCATGGTGCGCGCCGCCGGGGAGCGCGGCGGCCGATGCCGCCGGCGGATTGGCGGAAGGAACCGGCAGCGGCCCGGCGTTCGGAGGAGGTCCGTTCGGCCCGGTGGACCAGGTGATTGCAGGCTGACCGGAGGCGCTGGTGCCGAGCAGCGCCACCCCGTGATCCTGCCGGAGCGGATATCCATTGAGATTCATCCCGCCGGTGGAGTGCTTCCCCACGGCGACGATCAGCGACTTCGCCCCCGCGTATTTCACTGCGGTGCCAATCGCCCGATCCAACGCCAGGGTCTCAGTAATCACCCGTTCCCCATCGTTCCGCTCCGCGGCACTGCTCACCAGAGCGGCATCGACGACGAGCACGTAGCCTTTCCGGTTTCGCTCCAGACACTGAATCGCCCGCCGCACCATGTCGGCCAGAGAAGGCTGGCCGCTCCCGGATTCGATCTGATTGCTGTAAGCCAGCGGGCCGGCGCTGAAGATCCCGAACAGGCCGCGGTCGCGGTAGTTGCTGGTGATTTCCAGCTCAGCCTTCGTCCGGACGACTTCCAGGCCGCGCCCGCCGAGTTCCGCCAGAAGATCACGTCCATCGGCGCGTTTGCCGCCTTTTGCCAGCGGCAGGAACTCCGCTGCGCCTCCGCCGAGCACCACCTGGAGCAAAGGTGCGGCGACAAACTGCTGCGCGATGCCGCTCAGGTCGCGGGCATCGGTGGTGTGCGCGTAGAAGGCAGCCGTGGACGCGGCGGTCAGCGCGCCGGTCGTAACCAAACCCACGCCGCGGCCGTCCGCTCTCGCAAGGTCGAGAATGGTCGGCAGCGCTTCTCCGCGGGGATTTGCGGATAAGGTGCGGTGGTTCACCTTCTGGCCGGTGGCAAAGGCGGTCGCGGCCGCCGCTGCATCCGGAACCGCGAAATCGCGCGCCGAGTTGTTGAGCAAAGCCAGATGAGGCATGCGGTCGAGCGCGAGCTGGTGATCGGCGCCGCCTTCATACAGGCGCGCGGCGGTGAGATGCCGGGGCAAAAGACCATCACTGAGGAACAAAATGATCCCGAAAGGCTTCTGCACGACCCACGCGC
>DASVRR010000209.1:0-3897 GCA_036388515.1 Chthoniobacteraceae bacterium
CGCTGGCCGCGCCTTCGCCCTGCACGCGCACGGGACTGATCACGACGCGGACGCAAGATGCGCGGCGTGCCAGGATGTTTAGCATATCCCGCAGCGCAGCGCCGGTGGAGGAAGTAACGATCGCGATCTGAGAGGCAAATCGCGGCAGTGGACGTTTTCGTTCCGGTGCAAACAATCCTTCCAGCTCGAGCTTCCGTTTCAAGGCTTCGAAGCGCGCCTGCAACAAACCGGCACCCGCGGCCTGAACGAGTTGGACGTTCAGTTGATACTGTCCGCGCGCTTCGTACACGGTGAGCGCGCCGCGCACCTGCACCTGCATTCCATCGGAGAGCGGAACCTGTTTGCGCCACATTCCGGGTCGGACGAAAAGCACACAGGAGAGCTGGCTGCCGGCATCCTTGAGCGTGAAATACTGATGCCCGCTCGCTTGTTTCCGGTGATTGCTCACTTCGCCTTCCACCCAGACGAGCCCGATTCTCTCCTCAATCGCCGCGCGAACCGCGCGCGTGATTTCCGACACCGAGTAAACCTGCGGCTCTACTTTCTCCGGCTCCTCATGCCCAAAAAGATCGTGCGTCATGGCCGGGAGTCAGCTGCTCGGTACGCCCGGGCGAGCAAGGTGATCGGATGCGCCACCTCGATCTTTCGTCCGGCGGCACGCGCTCCCGCTTCGAGCTGCACGCAGCAGCCCGGATTCGCCGAGGCGACGACTTCGGCTCCGGTGCACTCGATGTTCCTCATCTTCCGCGCAAGGAGTTTGGCGGACATTTCCGGCTGGGTGATGTTGTAAACTCCCGCGCTTCCACAGCACCAGGTTGCCTCCGGCAACTCCGTCAGCTTCAATCCGGGAATCAGCTGGAGCAGCTGCCGAGGCTCACGGGAAATCTGCTGCCCGTGGCATAAATGACACGCTTCGTGGTACGTCACCGTTTGCGCTTCCCCTGCTCCGCTCGGCGCGATGGTTCCAATCGCCGCCAGCCATTCGTGGACATCTCGCATCTTGTTCGTCCAGAGCTTCGCCCGCTCGGCGTAGCGGGCGTCTTCCGCAAGAAGATGATCGTAGTGTTTAAGATGCGATCCGCATCCCGCGGCGTTGCTGATGATCGCATCCAGTTTCTCCAATGGGCCGGCGGCACGCTCCATCCCGTCGATGTTCCGGCGCGCCATCTCCTGCGCCGTGGCGAGTTCGCCGTTGTGCGCGTGGAGTGATCCGCAGCACGGCTGGAGCCGCGGGGTGATCACCGCGCAACCATTCGCGAGGAGCACGTCCACAGTATCGCGGTTGACTTGGGAATAACTCAGGTCCTGCACGCAACCGGTCAGCATGCCGACGCGGAAACGCATGTTCGGTGGCGTCTCTTCCGGAGCGATCAGCGCATCGGAAAAGTGCCGCTGCATCCGCGGGGTCAGCGGCTCCAGTTCGCGCAGCTGACGCGGCAAAAGGCGGGTGAATCCAGCTCGGCGAAACCAACCTTCCATTCCCGATGCCTGGTACCAGCGGAGGATTCGCCCGAGCGCCCGGAGCAAGCGCGGCCGCGTGAAAACAACTCGCAAAAGGAGCGCGCGAATTCCTTCGCGTTTTGCTCCGCGGAGCACTCCGGATTCCTCGATATCCGCGCGCGCCGCCTCAAACATCGGCGCGTATTTCACTCCGGCAGGACACACCGTCTCGCACGCCAGACAGCCGAGGCAAAAGTACATTTCTTCCCCAAAGGCCTTGGTCACTTCCAGCCGGCCATCGGCGATACTCCGCATCAGCGCAATGCGTCCGCGCGGGCTGTTCCGCTCATGTTTCGTGTCGTCGTAAGTCGGGCAGTTTGGCAAACACATGCCGCAGTGCATGCATTGCTGCAGCACCGAGTAATCCAGCTGAGCGAGATGAAGTGGCTTCGCGTTCAAAAGATCTTCCCGGGGTTCAGGATGCTGTGAGGGTCCAGCGTTCGTTTGAGTTGCTGCATTAGCGCGAGGCTTGAATCTCCCAGCGCTTTCCGGAGGAAACGCTTCTTTGCCAAACCGACGCCGTGTTCCCCAGTGATGGTTCCGCCGAGCGCAATCGCGCAATCGAAGATCTCGGTCATCGCCAGCTCGACGCGCTCCATTTCTTCCGCATTCCGCTCATCGGTGAGGAACGTCGGATGCAAATTACCGTCGCCCATGTGTCCGAAAACTCCGATCCGCAAGCGATGCCGCGCGGCGACTTCCTGGATGAAGACAATCATCTTCGTCAGCTCGCTCCGCGGCACCGTGGCGTCTTCCAGAATCGTCGTCGGCGACACCCGGGCGAGCGCGGAAAAAGCCGCCCGCCGTGCGGTCGCGAGTCGCGCTGCTTCCTCCGGATTCGCGGCGGCTGCCACCGTCACCGCTCCACAGAGTCGCGCGATTTCACCCATCCGTTCCGCTTCTTCCGCAACGACCACCGGATGTCCGTCGGTTTCCATGAGTAAGATCGCTTCGACATCCATTGGCAGTCCGACCTGGGCGAAATCCTCCACACAGCGGACCGTGGTTCGATCCAGAAACTCCAGCGTGCACGGGATGATTTTCGCCGCGATGATCGCCGAAACCGTGTCGGCCGCTGCCGCCATCGTGGAGAAAGTCGCGAGCAAGGTTTGCCGCGCGGCCGGCTTCGGGACGAGCTTGAGCAGCACTTTGGTGATCACACCGAGCGTTCCTTCCGATCCGATGAAAACATCCTTCATCGAATATCCCGCCACGTCTTTCACGCATTTGTTCCCCAGCCAAACCACTTCCCCACTCGCCAGTACCACTTCCAGGCCCATCACGTAATCGCGCGTGACTCCATACTTCAATCCGCGCAAGCCGCCCGAGTTTTCCGCGACATTGCCGCCGATCGTGGAAATCTTCATCGAACCCGGATCCGGCGGATAAAGCAGGCCCACGGCGTCGGCTGCTGCGGCGATCTTCAAGGTGATCGCGCCCGCTTCGGCGGTCAGGGTTAAATTCCGCTCATCCAGCTCGAGAATCCGGTCGAGATGAACAAGGCAGAGGACAATTCCGCCGGGCACCGGCACGCTGCCGCCGCTGAGCCCGGTCCCGGAGCCACGCGAGACGATCGGCACGCGGTTCTCCGCCGCATAGCGCACCACTTGCGCGATTTCTTCCACAGACTTCGGGAAGACCACGCAGGTCGCGGGAGCGAATAACGCCGCCGTCCCATCGAAGCCGTACGGCAGCAAATCCTCCGGCTGATCGAGCACTCGCTCCGGAACAAGGAGCGTTCTGAGATCGGAGACGAGCCGTGACATCGTTCCAGCACTTGAGACGAAAGCTGGAGTCAGCACAAGCGAGCCTCCGTGCTGGAAATCCCGCGCGCTACTCCTCCCCTTTGAGCCGCTTCACCGCTTGTTCCCCGCGTTTCACCTGAGCTTTCGAGCCGACGCCAGCTGAAGCGAGCCGACGCTGCCGATCAAGGTTCGCTTCCGCCAGCAGCAGCCGCGTCCGCTGCAACCCACTCGCCGCTTCTGCCGCCATCGCCTGCCCTGTCCGCAAGGCTGACTCCGCGGCGGCAATCGTATCGGCGGACACTTCGCCTTTTGCCAAACGCTCACGCAAAGCGGTGAGTTCCAGTTGCTGTTGCGCGACCCGCGTTTGCTCCAATTTTGCGCGCGCCACCGCTGCCTGCAAGACGGCGCTCTCCGCTTCCACCACGGCGAGAACGCCCTTCCGCGCGAGCTGCTGCCAGCGCTCCTGCTTGCGCACCGCACGATCGAAAGACTTCTGCGCGCGGGCGACATCCGGGTTCGGCGTGTGCGGAATCTCTTCGATCTCGGAAGAGGAAAGCGGAATCTCCAAGTTTTGGAGGAACAACGCAGGTCGATCCGTTGGCGACTCTTGCGCCTCTCGCTTTGGAAGCGCTTCTTCCGCACGCCCCGGCAT
>DASVRR010000210.1:0-37155 GCA_036388515.1 Chthoniobacteraceae bacterium
CTCGCGTCGGGTTCGGTCGCCGTGTCCTTCGGCGCGGTGATGACCAAAGCTGGAAGATCGACTTGCGGAAGAACGTCGCGGGCCTCGTAACGCAACATCCCGAGTGCCTGCCGCGCGAGGACTTTGGGCGAACACTCGACACTCATCCGCGTGCTGTGTTCCACCTGACCGCGGGTTTGATTTCCGGCGAAGGCGCTGATCCGGGTTTGGAGGTGCGCCGTGCCATTTGAGTAGCTGGACCAATTTGCCAGCCAGGTCAGCGGCCAGACGAAGTTGTTCAGCCAGAGCACCGGCTCGAGCACCGGCTTCTGCAAAGCCGTGGCCAGGGAGCGCAGGCTGCAAGTCCGCGTCGGATTCGTGTACGTCGTGTTCAGCAAAACCAAGCCGGCGATTCGTTCCCGCTGAGCAGCGTCCCGGAGCAAAGTCAGCGCGATCATTCCACCCATGCTGTGTCCCACCAGCAGCGGGCGCCGATCCGGACCAGCGAGATCGAGGACGGCGCGCAGATCTCCAGCCATTGCTTCCAGCGCGTAATTTTGATCGCGCGATCCTTCCGAGAAACCGACGCCGCGTAGATCCCAGACGATCAACCGAAATTCTTCCTGAAGCCGCTTCAGATAGTACCAGGTCGTGCTGTCATTGGAAAAACCATGCGTCAGCACGATCGGCGGCGCATCTTCCCGGCCGAAGAATTCAACGTGGATCTTTGCTCCATCCGGCCGTTCCAGCACGCGCACTTCCTTCGAACGAGCCGGCTTCGGGTCATCCGTTCCGCTTCGTCCGAGCAACGGCAGCACCAGAAATCTCCCCAACCCGGAAAAAGCGAGCAGCCCCAGACCCCACCAGAGCTTTGCCTCCGGCGCCACCCGGCTCGCGATCTCGATGAGCCGGCGGTCCGATTCGCTCGAGCGCACGTAATCCCAATATTCCCAGAGGAAGTGGCCGCCGTAGCCGAGCACGGCGAGCGAGAGCAAACCGAAGAGGAGCGAGAAGATCGGCGCGAGAGGATGAAACATAATGGTTGGTGGTTTTGGATTTGGTTCCGGATGAAACTTGCCGCTCAAGCCGACCCGGGAGCTGGAAGTTCGCGCACACTTCGCCGCGCGCTCAGCCGCTGTCCGTCAGGCGTTTGCCTGAGCTTCCGGAATCAACCAGGAAGAATGGGCGCCGCAAGCTGCGCGAACCAAACCAACGATCGCTTCTGGCTTTCGTCTGTTCGCTTATTTCGTGGTTCTTCCCGACACTCGCGCCTCAGGTTTCCCTCAGCGCCGCCGCGATCGGTAAACGCGCCGCATGGATCGCGGGGAAAAGACCGCCCACCAAACCAAGCACGGCCGCCCAAGTCATCGCGCGCCCGAGGAGTTCCGGCGTGACGGCGAAAGCAAAGGTGACCTGACTAAAGGTCTGGAAGTTCATCGTCGTCGTGGTGATGCCGTTGAAGACGAAGTAGGAAACGGTCGCGCCCAAAAGACCGCCAGCGAGCGCCAAAGCCATCGACTCGAAGAGCACTGAGAGAATGATCGGACCCGAGCTGAAACCCAAAGCACGGAGCGTCGCGATCTCACGGGTGCGCGCGGCCACGGCGCTGTACATGGTGTTCAGCGCGCCAAAGAGCGCACCGAGTGCCATCAGCGCCGCGATGAAAACGCCAATCGTCCGGATGAAATCCGTTACCGCGGTGGATTGTTCCGCATAGAAATCTGAGAGCAGCGCAACCTTCACTTTCAGCTGGGGATTGGTGGTCAGCGCATCTTTGAACTCCTGAAACGCGCCCGCAGAACTCAGCCGCACATAGACGGACTGATAGTTTTCCTCGCGTTTATAAGCGGAACGCAGCACCGCACCGTCCGCCCAGATTTCCGATTCGGCGACACCCCCACCGGCCGTAAAGATTCCCACGATCATCCAGGTGTTCTGACCGACCCGCAGCTCTCGGCCAAGATCGAGCCCGGCGAATTCCCGGGCAGCTCCGGCACCGATTACGATCTCGTTTTTGCCCGGTTCGAAGCGGCGACCTTGCGCCATCTGGATTGTTCCCCGGACGTCAAAGGCCGATGTGTCCACGCCTCGCAGCGGCACATTCGCGCCGGTGCCGGTGGAGCGTTTCGGCAGGTCGATGATGACGAACATTTCCGACGACGCGACTGGACCGGCTGGCCCACGCGCCACGCCCGGAGCGTCACTGATCAACCGCACTTCATCCCGAGAAAGGCCGCTGGTCAGTTCACTGTCCGCGCCGCTGCGCAAGACCACGGCAACCTCCGGATTTCCCGACACCGTCATCACCCGGCGAAATCCTTCGGCGATCGCCAGCACGCCAACCAAAACTCCCACCACGCCGGCGATTCCAACCGCGGTGGCGAGCGCCGCGCCCGTGCGCTCAGGCAAGGAGCGCAGGTTGAAGACAGCGATCGAGAAAACCTGGGTGAACCAATTGATCAATCCGGACATAGAAGGTCAGCCGTTCCGGCGGAGTGCGACGGCAATGCGCAGGCGCATTGCCTGGATCGCGGGCAAGGTCCCGGCGACGATGCCAAGCAGGATGACGATCCCGGCTCCGAGGAAAAGATCCCGCGCGGGAAGATAAAAGATCGGCAGCAATCCCGGCACCGGATTTCCGGAACTGATGATCGCCCAGCCGAGCGCGAGTCCGGCGAATCCTCCGACGGCGGCGATCACGCAGGACTCCAGCAAAACCAGCCCGAGCACGAGTTCATTGGTAAAGCCCATCGCCTTCAGCACGCCGATTTCCTCGGTGCGCTCGCGCACGGCCTGGTTCATGGTATTCCCCACCAGGAGCAGGATGGTGAAGAAAACGGCGCTGAGCACAGCGACCATGATCGTGCCGATGTCGCCGATCTGCTGGGCGAAACCAGCGGCAAACGCGCCTTCGGGTTCGGCCTTCGTCTCATACGGTGAGTTGGCGAATTCCTCGTCGATCTTCCGGGCAATGTCCGCCGCGTGATCCGGATTCTGCACCCGCACGCCCACCCAGCCGATCTCGCCTTTGCCCCGCGTGCGGGCTTCGTCGAAGTAATCGTAGCGGAAATACATGCCGGAAGTGTCGGTGCCTTTCTTCGCCCCAGTGTAGATGCCGACGATCTCAAATTCCCAATTGGGCTGGTTTTCCGGTTCGCCCCAGATCGGCGAAGTCAGCGGAATGCGGTCGCCAACTTTCCACTTGAACCGATCCGCCAACCCTTGTCCGACGATCGCGCCGTTGCGCTTCTTCTCCCAAGCTTCCTTCTCGGCTGCAGAAACCAAAAACTCCGGATACATCGCGAGGAACTTGGCAGGTTCGACCGCCACTGAGGCGAAGAAGTTTTTCGGATCCTGATAGATCCCGCCAAACCAGGATTGGTGCGCAGTGGCGCTCACACCGGGAATGTTCGCAATGCGCTGCTCGTAGCTGAATGGGAGCGATTGAATGAGTGACACCTTGTGCCGGACGATGAGGCGGTCCACGCCGGCCAACGTCACGCCAGCCGTGAAGGCTTCCTTGATCGCGCACAGAAATCCAAAGAGCAAAAAGGCGACGAGGATCGAGAGCAGCGTGAGCGCCGTCCGCAGTTTCTTCCGCCGCAGATTGCTCCAGACGAGGGCGAGGAATTTCATGTTATCGGGGCACGCGCGACCGGCGCGGCGGCTTGGTGTTTCCTTCCAGCCACGCCGCGTAATCTGCCTCCGTGCTTTCACCGGCAGCCAAAGCGAGCGTCTGGATCACCGCTTCCACTTCGGAGCCCTCAAAACGGCACCCGTTGCGCTCCAGAAAGCCGACGCCCAGCATGAAACCGGTCCGCTTGTTGCCATCGATGAAGGGATGGTTTTTCACTACTCCGAAGGTATAGCTGGCGGCAAGATCCGTGAGCTTTGGCTTGCCATAAGTGAATAGTTGCTGCGGCTTTGCGAGCGCTGATTCGAGGAGATTTTCGTCGCGCAGGCCGGAACTGCCACCGTGCTGGGCGAGCATCAAGCCGTGAAGCGCCATGCACTCGCCACGCGTGAGCCAATACGGCTCCTTCACTTCGCCAACTCGCGCAGCGTGTTGCGGTAGCGCTTCGATAGATCGTCGAAGACCGCCATCGTTTTGGCGAACTCGGGGTCCTCACCGGTAAGCTGAAACCCGAGGGAGTTTTTCGTCATGTGAACCAGGTCGCCTTCCTCTGCCTTTAAACTCGCCAGCGCCTCTTTCGGCAGGATCAATCCGACGGAATTACCGATCTTGCGGAGTTTGAGTTCGAAGGTCATGAAACGCAGTGTAGCTACCGATGTTATAACGTCAAGCCGGCGCTTCCGTCGAGAGCTGGCCTTTATCCAGATGCACGGTGCGCGTGGCGCGCGCGGAAGCGTGCGGGTCGTGCGTGACCATGACGATCGTCTTGCCGTGATCGCGGTTCAATGCCTGGAGCAAAGCGAGGATTTCATCCCCGGACTTCCGGTCCAGATCGCCGGTTGGCTCATCGCAGAGGAGCAAAGTGGGATCGGAGACGATCGCCCGGGCGATCCCGACCCGCTGCTGTTCGCCGCCCGAAAGGGTGCGCGGATAATGCCGCGGGCGATGCGACAAACCGACGACTTTGAGCGCGGTGGCGACGTGTTCCTTGCGCTCCGCTTTGGACAAGTGCGTGAGCAAAAGCGGAAGCTCGACGTTTCGTTCGGCGGTGAGAACCGCGAGCAGATTGTAGAACTGGAAGACGAAGCCGACGTGCCGGGCGCGCCATGCAGCAAGCTGACGATCCGAGAGCTGATCGATGCGATCCGCACCGACTTGCACCGAGCCTTCGTCCGCGCGATCAAGGCCACCGATTAAGTTCAGCAGCGTGGATTTGCCCGAACCGGAAGGCCCCATCAGCGCGAGGAATTCGCCCTCTTTGACCTGGAGATCCAGCCCGGCGAGGACTTGGATTTCCTCCGAGCCGCGGCGGAAAGTGCGACTCACGTTATGAATCTGGATCAAGGCTTCGGTGGTCATGGACTTTTCTCGGAGATGCGCGTGCCTTCCGCCAGAGTGGCCGGCGGATTCACCACCACCTTTTCACCGCCCGCGAGACCGGCGGCAATCCTCGAGTCGTTGCCTTGTGTGTCCCGGACGGTCACCGCACGCCGCTCCACCCGACCGTCGCGAACCACCCAGACAAGGTCACGGTTTTCTTCCTGACGCAGAGCCGCACGTGGAATAAAAATCATTTTTCCCGGAGTCACTTTCGAAGTCCGGTCACTCTGGAATGCCACCTTCACTCCCATCTCCGGAAGAATCCGTTCATCCAGCTGATCAAAGCCGACGCGAACTTTCACCGTGGCTTTCTGCCGATCCGCCGTCGGGATGATCGCGATCACCTTCGCTGGAATTCGCCAGTCGGCATACGCATCGAGCGTCGCCTCCACGGCTTGCTTGGGTTGAATCCGATTGATGTAGCTTTCGTTCACGTCCACCTCGATCTCCAGCGAACTCATATCGACGATCGTGCAGATCCCGGTGCGCGTGAAACCGCCCGAAGACATGGGGGAAATCATCTCGCCTGGCTGCGCGTTCTTCGAGGTCACGATGCCGGTGAATGGCGCGCGGATCACCGTGTCGTCCAGTTGCTGTTTGCATTGCTCCACCTCGCGTTCGCGAATCGCGATCTCGGATGTTTGCCGTGCGAGCCGCGCCTCCAGCGCGCGCGATTCCATCTCGCTGCGGCGAAGATCCGAGTCGCTCACCACACGCGTTGCGGCGAGTTGGCCGAAGCGCTTCAACTCCTGCTGGGCGAAAGCAAGGTTCGGCCGGGTTTCTTCCAGCGAACTCCGCGCCGCCTGCAATTGCGCCTCGGCCAGCCGGAGCGCGGCTTCCACATTGGCGGCGTCCAGTCGCGCGAGGATTTGCCCGAGTTCGACTTTCATTCCTTCCTCCACCGATACCTCGACGACCTTCCCGGTGACCTTGGAGGAAACAGTCGCCGCCCGCCGCGCGGTCACGTAGCCCGAAGCATTGAGGAGCGTTTTGGTGTCGCGACCTTCCCCCGCCTCTTCACGCGCGACGGCAGTTTGCACCAGCACTGCCTGCGGCCGGCTCCACCACCAAAAACCGCCAGCGATCAGTGCGGCGGACAGGAGCGCGATCGCTCCGCGCCACTTCGGTTGCCGCTGAACCGGTCGGTTGCCGCGATCGATGCGCAGGCCGTGGAGTTCGGTTTTCTCGGGAGACATTGGCGCGGTTCAACCGCGCGCAGATTGTCCTTTGTCCGCTCGCCTGACAAGACCGGCGCAAGGCGGCACGAGCTGTTCGGTCTAAAACAAACGGATCGCGCTCACCGCGATTTGCCCGCCGAAACAGAGATCCACATCCGCACCGGGAATGCGCTCCCGAGCGTGATAGTCGCCGTCGTAGAAGTGGCGGCCGTCCTCTTCGTGCCGATAGCTGAGCGGGAGCGGACGCGGGTCCAGCGGACAGAAGACGATTTCCGGATCCGCTGCATCGGGCGTGAGGTGGGGAAGATTCACGTTGTAGAAGAGACCCGGTTCCACCGGACGCGCCAGCAGATCAGCGAGCACGGCGGAAACCCAGCGAGTCGCGCGAGGCCAATCGATCGGCCAGTCGGCGCGGAGATAATGCGAGAACGCAATTCCTGGCCAGCCGTGCAGCACGGCTTCGCGGACGACCGCCACGGTTCCGGAGTAATGCACGTCGGCCCCGAGATTGCCGCCGTGATTGATCCCGCTCAAAACCCAGCGCGCCTCCGGAACCACCCGCAAAAGCCCCAGCCGCGCACAATCCGCCGGCGTGCCGTGCACCGCAAACCGATCGACTCCGCGCGCTTCGAGTCGGACCGCTCCTTCCCAAGTAATCGTGTGGCTCACGCCCGACTGCGGTCCTGCTGGCGCCACGATGACCGGTTCACCGAAACCGCTCGCAGCGGCGTGCAAGGCGGCAAGTCCGGGAGCGTCGATGCCGTCGTCGTTGCTGAGCAGAAGCTTCATGCGGTTTGGCTGAGCGAACTTCCGCCGAGTGCGCGGAGCGTGGCGAGATTCTCGAGGTCTTCCGTCATCTCCTTGCCTTTCGGCGTCTCGAGCACCTTGGGGATTTTGGCGAAACGTGGCGCGGTCATGAAGTAGCGAAAACCTTCCGCACCGATGCAACCTCGGCCGATGTGTTCGTGACGATCGACGCGCGAACCGAGCGGCGTTTTCGAGTCGTTCAGGTGCAAGGCGGCGAGCTGTTTTCGCCCGACGATCCGATCAAAGTCGCGGAAGACTTTCTCCGCGCCTGCCGCAGTCGAGATGTCGTAGCCGGAGGCAAAAAGATGCGCCGTATCGAGGCAGACGCAGAGCCGATCAGCTTCGCGGACGGTTTGCAGGATTGCCGCGAGGTGCGGAAATTCGCACCCGAGGCAGGAACCTTGTCCGGCGGTGTTCTCCAGCGCGACACGGGTTTTCACCTGCGGAATGGAAGCAAAGACCGCGTCCAGACTGGCGACGACTTTGGCCAGCCCGGCTTCGACTCCCGCGGTCATGTGCGCCCCGGGATGCAAGACCAGAAAAGGCAGCCCGAGTTGATCCGCGCGGAGCAGTTCCTCGCAGAGCGCGCGCCGGGATTTCTCCAGGAATTCCGGGTTCGTCGCGGCGAGATTGATCATGTAGCCGCTGTGGCCGAAAACCGCGCTGAGGCGCGCGCGCTCCGGATGCTCGTGAAAAGCGCGCAACTCGGCCGGAGCAAAAGGCGCCGGAGCAAACCATTGCATGTTGCTCTTCACGAAGATCTGCATCGCGGTCGCGCCGATGGTCGCGGCGCGTTCGATTGCCTTGTCCACGCCGCCGGCGGTGGAAACGTGCGCACCGAGCAATTCGCCGCGCGGAGATCGCGCCGATGTTTTCCGACCTGCGGCGGAAGCACGCGTCGCCATTTAGTAGCCGCCTCCGCGCAACTCCCGGAAGGCGTCGCCGAGATGCTGGATCAAGTGATGCGCGGAGAGCGATTCCTCGGAGCAAACGCGCGCGGCGATGGCGCATTCCGCGGCGCGTCCGCACAGCCAGGAACCAAGCCGCGCGGCGTCGTAAAGCGCGAGTCCTTGCGCGGACAAAGCGGCGCAAACTCCGGTGAGCGCGTCGCCCATTCCGCCCGTCGCCATGCCGGGCGAACCGGTGGTGTTGTAGCTGAGCGCTCGCCCACGTTCGCCGATGATCGTTCGGGAACCTTTGAGCAGCAGCGTCACCGGAAATCGTGTGGTGAATGCTTCGACCAACTCGCGTCGCGGAGTGGAACTGGAGTCGGGTTGCAGCCGCGCCATTTCTCCCGGATGCGGCGTGAGCAAACGCGGTCCGGCGCAGTGTTCCAGCACGGCGAGATCGGAGGCGAGCGCGTTGAGTCCATCGGCATCGATGATCACCGGCCTCGGCGCGCTCGCGATGATCTCCAGGACTTCGCCGTCGCGCTCGCGGCCGAGGCCGGGCCCGAGCGCGAGGACGTCGCGCTCCACGGAAAGGATTTCTTTGAAGGACGAAATCGGTCGGACCATGACGTCGGGAATAATCCGCGCGGCGACCACGGTGTGAATCTCCGGCGCGACATAAAGCGAGACCAGGCCAGCTCCAGCGTGCACCGCGGCTTCGGCGCAAAGGATCGCGGCGCCAGTGAGCCCGGGCGAACCTGCAATGATCCCGACGCGACCACAGGCGCCTTTGTGGATGTCGAAATGGCGCCGGGGCAAAATCTCGGCGAGCGCGGCGGGAGTCGAAACGATTGGACCGTGATCCGCGCCGAATCGCGCGGTGAGTTCAGCCAGCGGAAGAACCGCAAGCCGGCCGACATACCGCGCGGCCGAATCCGCGAGCAAACCGGATTTGGCGCAGCCAATCGTCAGCGTGTAATCCGCGAGCACCGCATCCGGATCAGCGGCGCCGGTGTCCGCATTCAGCCCGGTGGGAAGATCGAGCGCGAAGACGCGCGCGTTACTGTGCAGACGCAACTGATTGATCTCGCGAGTCGCGGCGCGGATTTGCGGATGCAATGCCCCGCGACTGCCGATTCCGAGCAGGCCATCGAGGATCACGCTCACCGATCGACGGCCCGCCAGGCATCCGGATGAACGCTGCGCTGCGGCGGCAAATTCCTGGTGCTGGCGCTTCGTCAGTTCCGCCCAATCCGCTTCGGGGAAGATGGCTCGGAGTTCGACCTCCCAGCCCGCGCGGAGGAGCTGGCGCGCGGCGACCAGCGCATCGCCGCCGTTGTGACCTTTGCCGAAGTAAACCAGACAACTGCCCGGCTCCGGATGAAACTGTTGCACCGCCTCCGCGATCTTGCGCCCCGCTTCTTCCAGCAAATTCCCGGCACTCACGCCGTCGGCAAAAGCACGCGCTTCGAGCGCCTGCATCTCAGCGGAAGTGAGCACCATGGCGGGCGCGCGCGGCTTCGCTCAGCGGTATAAGGCAACGATCCCGTCGGCGATCGCGTCGGCTAGTCTTTGCCGGTGTCCCGCCGTGAGGATGCGAGCGCCTTCCGCACGATTCGTCAGAAAGCCGCACTCGCAAAGCACCGCGGGGATTCGCGTGTTCCGGAGCACGTAAAAGCCACGCTGCCGGACCCGCCGATCCTCAGTGCCGGCCGCGCGGAGCAAGCGCGCGTGAATCGATGCGGCGAGAGCTCCGCCGGACCTTCCGTAGTAGTAAGTCTCGATCCCGTTGGCGCCTTCCCGTTGTCCGGAATTCAGGTGGACGGAGACGAAGATCGCGTTGCGGTGGGAGTTGGCGATCGCGCAGCGGGTGCCGAGCGGGACGAAGTAATCGCCGCTGCGCGTCATCACCGTGTTAAAGCCGGCGGAGCGCAGTTTTGCCTGAAGACGGCGGGAAATATCGAGGACGTAAGGCTTCTCCGGAATGCGCTGGCCGGGTCCGCCGCCGCGATCGTGACCGCCATGGCCGGCGTCGATCACGACGGTGCGAACCGCGGAAAAGCCGGGCGTCGCGAGGAGGAGAAAAAGGAGGAGGGAGAAAAAGGAACCGAGTCTTTTCATGAGCCGGCGAGAGGGTTTGGGAAAAGCCGGGACATTGCCAGCGGTTTCTTCCGCCGGAGGGAGCGAAGCGAACCCAGCCTTTCCTGGAGCCGGACGGATTGCGCGGCTGGCGCCCGGCTGCTCTATTACGCGCCGCTTATGAAGCTCCCGCTCGTCCTCGCCGCCGTCGCTGCTTTGCTCACACCGCTGGCCGCAGCGCAGAAGATGCAGACGAAAACTGGGGAAGCTCCCGGACCGTGGTTGCTCGGGACGATCGGCGTGGGGAAGAAAGCGGATGGTGCGATTCAAACCACCGCGCTCAAAGGGCTGGCGCTCAAGCTCGGCGAAAAAGGACAAGCGGGGATCGCCTACGACCTCGATCTTTGCCGGGTCGCGGGCGCCTGGACCGGCGGCAAGTTTGTCACTCCCGTGAATCTGATGTCGCGGGGCGAATACCCGACGGCGATGGGCGACGTCGTCCTGATCACGCGGGAAGCGCCGGGGATTTCGCTTGCGGAAGAAGCTCGCGGAAAGGACGCGGCGGACGCCAGCCGAGGAGCGGAGTCGCTTCTTCCGCAGCCTTCTCCGGGCGCCTCTTCCGGATGGAAAGATCCGCGCCCGGAACCGTTCGGTCCGCTGCCGCCGGGGCACGCGCGGTTCAAGGGATTTTATCCCCACGGAGCGCAGACGATCCTGAAGTGGGAAGTCGCCGGGATCGAGGTGCTGGAGTTGCCGCAATTCTTCGAAAAGGACGGCGTTCGTTGGTTCGAGCGCATCCTGAAAGTCGGGCCTCATCCGCAGCCGCTTCGGTTCCTGCTCGGGCCGGGGAGCGATGCGGAAGACGCCAGCGAGACGCGGGCTCCGATCGCTCCAGGTGGAAAAGACCGGCATCCCGGAGGCTGGTCCGGCCTCAGCGTGGTGCCGTCCAGCGGCGGCGGCATTCACTATCGGGTGCGCGGAGAAATCAGCGCGTTTCAGTATTCAACCACGTTTGGCCAGCTCGGCATCGTCCTTCCTCCGTCGGATCGCGCGGAGGTTTTCGCCGTCCAGTTTTCGCCCGATCTCGAGAAGTTTCCGGCAACCTCCAGCATCGTGACCGAAGCCGAGTGGCAGCGGATCCAAAACTCCTTCGCCGGGCCGACAGGCGAACCTGGTGACTTCACCAAGGGCGGTCCGGCACGCTGGCCGGAAACCGTCATCACCAAAGGAAGCGTGGACTCCTCCCCAGCTTCTTCCGCGCCCGCTTACGTCGTGGACACGATCAAGCTTCCGGACCCGAATCCCTGGAGCGCACCGCTTTTCCTCGCGGGCCTCGACTTCTTCGAAGACGGGCGCGCCGCGGTGAGCACCTTTCATGGGGATGTTTTCGTCGTCTCCGGCCTGGACGAAAAGCTGGAGCAAGTCACGTGGCGGCGCTTTGCCAGCGGACTGTTTCATCCGCTCGGGCTGAAGATCGTGAAGGGCGAGATCCACGTGACCTGCCGGGACGGAATCTGGCGGCTGAAAGATCTGAACCAGGACGGCGAGGCGGACTTCTATGAGGCGTTCAACTTCGACCTGAAGGTCACGAAAAACTTCCACGAGTTTGTCTTCGATTTGCAGACGGATGCCGCGGGAAACTTTTACTTTAGCAAAGCCGGTCCGGTGAAAAATGGCGGGCGCGGTTTCGACCAAATCATGGGTCATCACGGAGCGCTGTTTCGACTTTCGCCCGACGGCGGGAAACTTGAAATCGTCGCGACGGGACTTCGCGCGCCAAACGGCATCGGCGTCGGACCGCGCGGCGAGCTGACCAGCGGAGACAATGAAGGAACCTGGATGCCGGCGTGTAAGATCAACTGGATCAAGCCCGGCGGTTTCTACGGAGTCGTCGATCTCGCGCAACGCACGCCGCCGCCGAGCGATTACGATCGCCCGCTTTGCTGGCTGCCAAAGCGAATCGACAACAGCAGCGGCGGG
Organism: Chthoniobacteraceae bacterium; assembly: GCA_036388515.1. Classification (GTDB taxonomy): domain Bacteria; phylum Verrucomicrobiota; class Verrucomicrobiia; order Chthoniobacterales; family Chthoniobacteraceae; genus Chthoniobacter. Next base: position 11,928 of record DASVRR010000210.1, read on the forward strand.
CAGGTTTGGGTGCCGGAAGGCGAACGCTGGGGACCGTGGGGAGGAAAAATGCTGCACCTGAGCTACGGACAATCCGCGCTGTATGGCGTGCTCGCCGAGCCAGTCGCAGCCTTTCCTCCAATGAAACCGGGCGCGGCCTCCACGGATGAAAGCGTTCTGCTGCCTTCTGTCACGCAAGGCGGCGTGACGAAGTTTCCGCTGCAGTTTCAGAGCGGCATCATGCGTGGACGCTTCAATCCAGTGGACGGGCAGCTTTATCTCTGCGGCCTGCGCGGCTGGCAGACGAATGGCTTGAAGAACGGCGCCCTCCAGCGCGTGCGTTACACCGGCGCGGTGCCGCGGATGCCGATCGCGCTCCGTGTGAGGAAAGGCGGAATCGAGCTGCAGTTTGCCTGCAGCCTGGACACCCAAAGCGCGCGCGATCCGGAGAATTGGAACCTCGAGCAGTGGCAGTATCTTTGGTCCGGCGCTTACGGTTCTCCGGAGCTTTCCACGCAAGCTCCGGAACCCGCGAGTCCGCCATCCGAGAGCGGCATGGCGATCACTCCCACGGCGAAACCCGCGCACGATCCGGTCATCGTGAAATCCGTGGCGATCGGCACCGACGAGCGCACCGTTTTCCTGGAAATCCCGGAGCTAAAACCGGTCATGCAGATGTCGATCAAGTATGACCTGAAGTCCGCCGATGGCGCCGAGCTGCGGGGAGAAGTGGTGAATACGATTCACGCGCTCGCCGCGGAATAAGCGTCGCGAATTGTTCCCCAGTCCGGGGAAAGACCCGGCTTTTCCCGGCGTTGCGTCTGCGGCGTTTGCTCCGCTACGTTTTGCTCCCGTGCTCGCGTCCACCGATTCTTCGCTCAGCCATGATCTGTTGCCGGTTGGCAGCCGATCCGCGCGCGCGGTCGGTGGTATCTTCGGCGCTGTTCCTCGGATGCGGATGCTCGCCCAATTTCTCGCCTTTTTGCTCAGCATCTTCCCCATGCGGCCCGCGTCGGCTCAGCTCCCGGCCGCGCCAGATGCGCGCGAGACCGCGAAGCGCGAGGCGTGGAGTCTCGCGACGCTCATCGTTTCCCTGCTGGAACAAGGAGACAACTCCGGCTTCCCCGGCGTCCAGGCCTGGATCGAAGAGTTCCACCGGATCGAAGCCGGGATTCCCGCGGCTGATTCAGGCAAGCCGTTTCCTCAGCTGAATGCGGATGAACTGGTGAGCCGCAATCCGCGATTCTGGACCGCTTACTTCGAGATTCCTCCTGGCGATCCCGGCCTCGCCTTGCTGCATTCCTCGCTTCTGCTCTGCAGCGGCGAAGCTCAACGCGCGGCTGCGCTGGCGGCGATCGGCTTGCAGCGGGGGACGGTTCCGGAAGAATTCAAACGCGGTCTTGCCACGATCATCTCGCAGGCGCAGGCCGCTCAGGAGCGTTCTTTTGCGCTCGTCCGCGCCGGAGTGAAGCTGCACGACGAGCGAAATTTCGCGGGCGCTCTGCGGCAATATGAGGAAGCAATTGCGGATTGGCCGGCGAACGGCTGGGCGCATTACGAACTCGGTTTTACTCTGCGGATGAAAGCCATCGCCGAAGCGGGCAAACCGCTGCCTTCCAGCGAAGCTCCTCGCATGCAGGCGCCCGCGATTGATCCGCCACAGACGCGCGACGCGTTCTCCGCAGCTCGGCGGCATGACCCGTTTCAGATCATGGCTTACCAGGGAGACGAGCCGGAAATGCTGGCGGGATTGATGGCGCTCGTCCGGACGGGTCTGCCGGCTTGGGAAGCAATCCGTCGCCACCCGGATACTCCCGTTTCTCGGGAACAATTGCGCGATCTGGCGGAAGCCTGCCGGACCGCCGGGATCGACGAATACGCGCTCGCCCTCCGGCAACTTCTGGTGGCGCGCGCCAAACGTTATCAATCGGCGGACGAGGAATTCCTCAGCGCTTGTCTGCAACGCCTGGCGCCGGGAGTTTCGATCCAGCGCACGCTGCTGCGTCTCTCCAGCGATCCTTTGAATCTCGCCCGGCAGATCGTCGCTCCGCCGCCGCCGCCAGATCCGCCTCAACTGGCGAGCGTGGACTCCGTGGAACCCGAAGACCCGGAGGAACCAGCGGTCAAGCCAAAGTCCGCCGGTGGCGGCAAAAAGAAGGCCTCAGCGAAGATCACAAAAACCACCAAAAAGAAGACAGCCGCGACGAAGAAGCCGACGAGCAGCAAAAAAACGGCGAGCACCAAGGGGAAGAAGCGAAAGCGCTCCTAGAAGCGGCGTCGCGGAAACGTTTTTTCTCCCCGATGACGCCGATTTCCGCAGATTAAGAAGCGCCCGCTCCTAAAAATCTGCGCCCATCGGCGCAATCTGCGGATCTTTCCCCATCGAATGATCTGAAACGCCGATTCGCCGGAACAAAAGCGTCCGGCTTGTGGATCCAAAACCGCCAAGATTCAAACTCGGCGCTTTCTTCCCGAGCGGAACGGCTTTTTTCCCTCCAACCGCGAGAGGTTTCTCCCGCCGCGCGTTGTCAGATCAACCGACGCGAGTCGAGGTGGTGTGAGGCTCGGTTTCCGAGGCGACCTCGACCTTCGGCTCTTCCAGCTGGCGCGCTTCTTCCGGAGGAGCCGGCGGACGCGTGACTTCCCGTTCCAGATCGTCCTTGGCCTTGCTAAACTCCCGGACCGCCTGGCCCATTCCGCGAGCGAGTTCAGGCAGCTTCTTGGCTCCGAAGAGGAGCAAGATCACCAGGAAGATGATCAGCGTGTCTGGTCCGAAAAAATTACCGAAAGAGGCGATGTTCATATTCTAGGGGATCTTCGGATCGTCAGCATTCTTGGCTTTACGAAACTCACGAATGGCGCCGCGCACTCCGCGCGCCACTTCGGGGATCTTCGCCCCGCCGACAAAAAACAAGATCACCAAAACGATGATCAGAGTATCGAACCCGAGGAAGTTGCCGAAGCTTGCGAGATTCATGGTGGCAAGGTGGAACTAACACTGCGGGGAAGAAGTTGCAATCTGTCAATCCAGTCCTCGTCGGGACGCTTCTTCCACGCGCCGGGAATCACGGCAAGAGCGCGGCCGCTTCGGTCGGGCTGGGCAAACCCCAGGCCTTCCACTTCCGCTCGTATTCGCCGCGCGGAAGCAGCGCGTAATGCGGCCGTTGCTCCGCGCGCAGCCAGCGCATCAGGTTGACCAGATTCCCCTCCGCCATCGTGGTGCAACCGGCGCTCGGGCGAGTCTCGCCGCGCCGGATGTGGAAGAAAATCGCGCTGCCGTCGCCGGCCACCGGCGGATCCGAGTTGTGCCGGATTTCCACCAGCCAGCGGTAGGCGAAGTCGCCGTGCCGCATCTTTTGTTTCTCAAACCAAGCGGGCGGATTTCGCGGATCGACGACGACGTGCTGATTGTATTTCGGATGCTGCACGTCATCGATCCAGGCGTCTCCCAGTCCCACGGTGTGAAAGGGAAAGCTGGCGCCTTGCGGAAGAGCGGAGTCGTAAGTGTAGATTTTCCCGATGCGGAAGAGACCCGCGGGAGCGCGGCCGTCGCGCTCCTTTTTATGCCGGCCCGGCTCTTCGGTGCCGAGCACTCCGCGGCCCCAGGCCAGCCCGTTTTTCCCGTAGAGCACCGGCCACGCGGGAGTCGCTGCCTTCCATCCGGAGCCGCTCCGCTCGAAGCACTGGAGCCGCCCGGTGTTCGTGTTCCAATCGGGCGCGAGGCTCACGATCAGTTGCTTCACTTCCGGGCCGACTTCTCCCGCGTCCGCCGGATTCGCGAGCAGCAGCGCGATGAGGAAAGCGCCGAGCGCGCGCTTGCTGGAGCGCAGGGCACTTCCCATCATCGCCGCCTTGAAGAAGTTCCCGCGTGCCGTTGCCGTCGTCTTGATCATTGCGGCGACTTTTCTCGTTTACTGGCCCGCGTTGCGCAACGGATTTGTCTGGGATGACACGGCGCTGGTGCTGCGCGATCCGCTGATCCGAAGCTGGCGATTGATTCCGGAAAGCTTCGAGCACTTTCTCTTTCTGGATGCGACCGCGTCGGACTTTTATCGTCCGCTGCAACGCCTCACCTTCACTGCGGATTACGCGCTCTACGGCTTTGGCGCGCCGTGGGGCTGGCATCTCACGAGCATCCTCATCCACGCGGCGGCAGCAGTGTTGCTTTGGGTTTTCATCCGGAAGTTCATCGGTCCACGCGGCGGCGAGATGATCCCGCTGGCCTGCGCTTTGGTCTGGGCAATTCATCCGCTGCAAACTTCGGCGGTGACTTACATTGCCGGCCGCGCGGATCCGCTGGCGGCGCTCTTCGGGTTCGGCGCGCTCACCTTGGGGCTGATCGCACTCGAACGGAGCCGGCGAACTTTTGCCGCAAGCGCTGGAGCGGCCGCCTGTTTCCTCGCCGCTTTGCTTTCCAAGGAGAGCGGAATCGCGGCGTTGCTCGTTTGGTTCCTCATCCTCGGCTGGCGTCGGGTCGGCTGGCGGATCGCGGGATTTTGGATCGCGGCTGCGGCGCTGGTGATCGGTTTTTACCTGATGCTCCGGATGAACGCCGAGCGCGTCCCGCCGCCCGCCCACCCACCGACTGCGTTGGCGATTCGCCCGATCATTGCCGCGCGCGCGGTGGCGGAATACGCCCGGTTGATCGTTGCGCCGCGGAATCTCCGGATGGAACGCGACGTCCGGACTGCGCCGCAGAAAACTCCGGAACAAACCATCGAGAATGCCCGGCGCCGGGAATATCAGACGCTTGCCGGAGTCACGCTGATCCTGGCTTTCGGCTGGTGGTGGCGGCGTTCTCTCCGGAGGAATTCAACCGCCGCGCTTTGCCTCACGGCGGCTTTGCTCACCTATCTTCCCGTCAGCAATCTTTTCTCCCTGAACGCCACGGTTGCGGAGCATTGGCTTTACTTCCCCAGCTGCTTTCTCTTCCTCGCATTTGGTCTGAGTTTGCGGAGGAATGCGGAGCTGGAATCCCTGCCGAACTCAGCCGGTTTGCGCGTGATCATTTTCCGGAGCGCGCTGGTCGCCTGGGTTTGCTTCCTCGGTGCGCGGACGTGGCTGCGCCAGGGCGACTGGAAGGATCAGCGGATTTTCCTGGAGCGAACCATCGCCGCCGGCGGAGACAGCGTCCGGATGCGGATCAATCTCGGCGCGCTTGAATCGAGCTTGGGCCGTCACGATCTGGCGCTGGCGCATTTCCGCCGCGCCACGACGGAAGCTCCGGAGCAAATGTTTGGCTGGCTCGGCCTCGCAAATGCCGCGTTGCGCGCGGGCGATCTCGCCGCTGCTCGCGCCGCGCTGGAGCGGGTGGAAACGGCGCCTTTCCTCCGGGCAGAAGTGTTGGTCGCGCGCGCCGCGCTCACGCACCGCGAAGGCGGCGCCAATGCGGAAGATTTCCTGCGCCAGGCTGTCGAAGCGGCGCCGGATAATTGGGCGATCCGGCGGCGATATGTCGAACATCTCGACGAGCTGGAGCAAACCAACGCCGCGGCCAATCACCTCCGCGACTTCATTGGACGCCAGCCATTTCGAGCGGAGTCGTGGCGGTTGCTCGGGAGTTTCCTGGAAAAGCTCTCGAACCCGAAGGCCGCGGAAGTGGCCTACGAACACGCCGCGGCACGCGACGTTCGGGATGAAACTTCCCGCACGCGTCTGGCCTTCCTGCAATCGGCGGAAGACTAAGCAACGAACCGCTGAAGCTCGCCGAATGGAGGGAAGCGCGCCGTCGCTTCCGTGGCTGGCCCCCACCGCGGCATCGACGGCGCGATGCCCTCCACATCCCGGGTGGCTCCAGCTCCTTTTTCCACCCACGCCGCTTTGATGCATCAAAGCCGAAGCTTTTACGGGGCAGGCTCAGCCGCGGAACGCCTGCATCTTCCGCAGGCGTTCCGCGGCGCGTCCGCTGTCGAGTTGTTCCCGAGCCAGAGAAAGCCCGGCCGGCAAATCCGGCGCGAGGCCGGTAATGACAAAGCCAGCCGCCGCATTGAGCAGCACGATGTCCCGCTTTGCTCCCCTCACTGTTCCATCTAAAATGCCGGTGAGAATCGCCGCGTTTCCGGCCGCATCGCTCCCGCGCAATTGTTCCACTTCCGCGTGGGGAAGATTCAGTTCCGCGGGATTAATCCGGAAAGCGCGCACTCCTTCCGCAGTGACTTCGCGCACTTCGCTGGAGCCGGTGGTCGCGAGTTCGTCCAGCCCGTCGCCGTGCACCGCCCAGGCGCGGGTGCGGCCGAGTTTCCCCAGCGCCGCCGCATAGTGATCCAGCCGGGCCGGATCGAAAATGCCGACCAACTGATACGCCGGCCGCGCGGGATTGAGCAGCGGCCCGAGCAGATTGAAAACGGTGGCGACGCCTTCCGCCGCGAGCTGCCGGCGGACGGGGCCAATCGCCTTGAAAGCCGGATGATACGCTGGAGCAAAGACGAACCCGAGACCAAGTTGCTCCACGCAGCTCCGCAGTTGCTCCGGCGGCAGATCGATCCGGACGCCGAGTTCCTCCAGCACATCAGCGCCGCCGCAGCGCGAAGTGATCGCGCGGTTCCCGTGTTTCACCACCACGGCGCCGCCCGCCGCCAGCAAAAACATGCTCGCGGTGGAGACATTGAAAAGCTCCATTTTGTCCCCGCCGGTGCCGCAGACATCGATCACCGGACCCGGAAGATTCTCTGGATCGATCTCCGGATCCACCGCGCGCGCGAGCAGAGCCTGAGCAAAAGCCGCGATTTCCCCCGCCGTCTCGCCGCGCTGAGCGAGTGCACGGAGAAACTCCGCTTTCTCCGCATCCGGCGCTTCCGTGCCGGTGAGCTGCGCGACCGCCCGCTCGATCTGCTCGGGCGAAAGCTCGACGCCGGTTTTCAGCTGCTCGGTGATCTGCTGCATCCGCGCTGCTTTAGCTGCCGGGCGCGGACGGGCGCAAGTCCGCGCTATCCGACCGGCACGCCTCCGCCGTAGAGCGCGAAGATGATGGCGAGCACGATCAACACCGCCAGGATCGCGAGCGCAATCTTCACGGCACTGCGCGGATGTTTCCCCGCGATCGCGCCGGTGTAGCCATTGATCACCACCTGATAAACTCGCGAGCCGTAGGTGTAAGACAGCACCCAGACCGGGACGAGGATGTGCTTGAAAGTCTGCGCGGCAAAAGCGGCCTGCACCTGGAGGCTGCGGTGCGTGTCTCCGGGGACTTCGCGGGCGCAAAGCGCTTCGGTTTTCTGCTGCATGACGGCGCGGGAATGTTCCGCGGCGGCGATCAGATCGATCTGATATTGCTCCACGACCCAGCCGCTGAGGAAGCCTGGCTCATACGGCTTGAGGTCGGTCGTGGTCGGGAATGGCTCGATTTGCTGGAGCAGCTCGGTGGGCACGCCTTTGGAAGCGGCGACCAGCTCGTCGTCGAAGAAATGCGCGAGTTCTCCGGAACTCGGCACCCAGCGTGTCTTCCGCACCTGACGCGTCTGCGATTTCCCCTGCGCGTCGGTGTAGGATTCGGTCTCGTAATAGTAGTAACCGCTGTCCGCCGTCCACTCCGCGTGAACTTGCGCGTCGAAGGTCCAATACGGCAGATAAACGCCGTGGACGCGGTCGGTGAGCGCGCGGGATTTCAGCGCATTGGGAGCAAACCACCGGTTGCCATACCATTGCCGCACTTTGTCCCGCACGGCGCTTTCCGCGAGCTTGAACTCCAGCAAACTCTCCGGCCGGATCGGCGCCTTCATTTGCTCCACCGGAATCAGCGCGGAAGAACCGCAGAAGTCGCACCGTTGCGCAGCCCGGGTCGGATCGAACACGGTGATCGCCTGGCAGCTCTGGCACTTCACGGAAGTTTTTTCCGCCTGCCAGCCGCGCCGATCTTCCCCGACGTTGCGCAGCGCCAGCACCAGATCGCGCTCCTCGATTCCCGAGCCGTCGGTCTTCAGTTCACCCGGCGCGATGGTTCCGCAATACGGACAGACCAGCGCTTGCTTGGCGGGATTCCACTGCGCTTCGCCGCCGCAGGAAGGACAGACGAACTTCGACTTCGCCGTGACTCCGGTTTCAGGAATCGGCGGCGGTTCCGCAGGAATTGGCGGCGGCTCGCCTGGGGAAGAGCTCAATAGACGTAGAGCTTGGCCTGCTTCGGCTCGATGAACTCGGCCCGCTCCACGAGCATCGGTTTTTGGAGCACTTTCTCCAGACCCGAAGCCAGGGCGATGGCGATGGAAGTTGCGTCTTTGGTTCGGCCGGGAATGGGGAACGAACCGCCCGCGCGATCATACCCGAAGATGTGACCGTCGGTTTCCCACACACAATAGGCGTGACCGGCGGATTGGCCGCGGTAGCGCACCAGCATCACGCGGGACCAAAAGCTCTCCTGCATCTTGTTTTGCGCACGCACGCTCGCCATGTAGCTGCAGGCGGAAATGACGCAGCCATTGAGCACCACCAAATCATCGTCCTTTGGCTCGAGCAGCACGGCTTCCGGCGGAGCCATGATGAATCCAAGGCCCCAAGCCATCGCCGCCACGACAAAGAGGACGCCGAGCCGGCCGAAGGAGAAACCGACCGACGGCTTGCGCGTCGGGACAACGTCAGGTGGCGAATGGCTCACCGAAGATCCCAGCAAGCTGGAAGCGTTCTCAAGCGGGGAGATTTCGCCCATGCGGAGTCCGGCTGAACTTCGACTCGCCGTTTAGCTCTTCAGGAACTCGTCCAGCGCGGCCTTGGTGATGCGGTAAGTGGAACCAATCTTCTTGGCTTTCAGGTCGCCCGCTTCGATGGTCGCCAGCACGTCGCCCTCACTCACGCCGAGTGTATTCGCCACGTCGCCGGGGCTGAATAGATCCTTGGCGCTCACTGCGGGCGCGGCCGGTTGAGTCGGAATCGGCGGAGGTCCGCCCGCGGCCGGCGTCGCCTGTGGACCGAGCACGCCGCCTTGCTGCTGCATCATCTGCTGCGCCATGGCCATTCCGACCGCCATCTCGGTTGCAAATCCCGCTGCTCCGCCGCCACCGCTGCCTTCGCCGGATCCCATTCCCTGCGCCATCTGGAATTTTACGTAATCGTTCAGATTCCCGACCGCGGCCATCGACGAACGCTTGTCGATCGCCTGCTCGACTTCCGGCGGGACGCTCACGTTCTCGATGACGAAGCTGGCGAACTCGATTCCGTATTTCGCGATCGTCACCGGGTTGATCAGCGGGAGCAGCGCTTCACCGAGCTCGCTGTAACGCGAAGCCACGTCGAGCACCGGCACTTTTGCTTCCGCAAGCGCTTCGCTGAAGAGCGAAATGATCCGCGAGCGCATCGTGTCGGCAAATTCCTCCAAGCGGAAATGCTGATCGCTGCCGGCGACTTCCTTCAGGAAAAGTTTCGGCTCCACGATGCGGAAGTCGTAGATCCCGAAGGCGCGCACTCGCACGATGCCGAAGTCGTTGTCCCGCATCATCACGGGGTTTGAAGTGCCCCATTTATTGCCGGTAAAAAGGCGCGTGGTGACGTAGTAAACGTCGGCCTTGAACGGTGTATTGAAGCCGTACTTCCACCCTTTCAACGTGCTCAGAACCGGGATGTTTTCGGTAACGAGCGTGTGCTTCCCGGGTCCGAATGTGTCCCCGAATTGCCCCAGATAAACGAACTGCGCCACCTGCGACTCACGCACGATAAGCTGGGCGCCGTTCTTGATTTCCTTGTCCTCGTCCGGCCAGCGGAAGCTGAGCGTGTCGCGCGAATCATCGGTCCATTCGATGATTTCGATCAGCTCGGCTTTGATGAAGTCCATGAGTCCCATATTTTGTCGGTGCTCCTTTTGAGTTTTGAAGGGTTGAGTCGGCGAAAGTAGGTGAGCGCCGGGCTGGACGGAAGTGATATTTCGGCTCTGCACGGGAAGTCGGCCGCGCGGAGCTTCCACTGCGATTGCCACCACGCGTTCTTTCCGGCAAAAGCGACGCATGGCCGTCCGCGTCTCCGCATCCAGCTCCAGCCCGAGCGGGCTCTTTGGCCGGATCGCTGGAACGCTGATCTTCGGCATCTTCCTTGTGGCAGGAATCTTCTTCACCAGCGTGATGGGACGCAGCGTGGTCGAGAGTTTGCGACCTTGGTTTTGGGAGAAAACGGAGAGCGTGATCGTCGAAAGCTCCGCCCAGCGGAAGAGCGATGAAGGCGCCGATGAATGGCGCGCGGAGATCACGTATCGCTACACGCATCCGCAAACCGGGGAGCGGGTGACGAGTTCCCGGGTCATGGCAAAAGGACTCAACGGCGGAGCAGAATTCAGCGATGCGGGGAAAGCTTACCGACTCGCGCGGCGGTTTCCCGCGGGTTCGCGCGCTTTTTGCCACGTAAACTCCCGCGCGCCAGCCGAGTCGGTGCTCGTTCGCTCGAGTCCGTGGGTGGCGCTTTCGCTGCTCTTCCCGCTGGTCTTTGTGTCCGTCGGGGCGATCGGAATCGGCGCGCTTTGGTGGCCGCGCAGCCAGCGGGCGCTGACGGCACTTTCATCCCGAGCCACTTCCGGCCGCGGCAGCGCCGGAGCGCGAGGTCTGTTCCTCATTTTCTTCCTCTTCGGGCTCGGAATCGGCGTTCCTTTCTTCCTCCTGCCGGTGTTCAAAAGCCTGCAGGCAACCACCTGGCTCAATGTTCCCTGCACGATCGTGAGCAGCGGAGTGAAGAAGCATGCCGGATCTGAAAACGACACCTACAGCGTCGAGATCCATTACCGTTATTCCGTGGCTGGAGAGCAGTTTGACGGCAATCGGTTCGACTTCCTTGGCGGTTCTTCCAGCGGAACAAAAAGCAAGCAGGCCGCGGTGAAAGGATTTCGGCCAGGAAGCCGCGCCACCTGCTTTGTCAATCCACGCGACCCGACAGACAGTGTGCTGGAGCGCGGCCTGGTGCGCGACCTTTGGTTTGGGCTGATCCCGCTCGCCTTTTGCGTCATCGGTTTTGCAGGTTTTTTCCTGCAGCGGACGCCGATCGCGCAAATCACCGGGCTCCCGCTTCCAGCAGATTCGCCGGCGTCCACGGACGAACGCGGCGGCACGCTTCAGCCGAGTTCTTCCCGAAGATCCAAGCTGGTCATGCTGGCGCTGTTTGCCGCCGCGTGGAATGCCGCGGTTTGGTTCGGCTTGATGAAGACCGACGCGCCGTGGTTCTTCCGCGCGATCTTTGCGCTGGTCGGCGCGGGCTTGGGTTTGGCGGCGCTTTACCAGTTGCTCGCCTGCTTCAATCCGCGCGCAGTTTTCACCGTGAACCGACGCGCGATCCGGCTCGGCGACACTCTGGAGATCGACTGGCGTTTGCTCGGCAACACCCGCCGGATCGAACAGCTGCGAATCTGGCTGCGCGGACAGGAGGAAGCGACTTACCGCCGTGGCACTGACACGGTCACGGACAAACATGCGTTCGCCGAGCTGGAGCTGATCAAAACGGAGGATCGCGCCGAGATGCCGGCAGGCCGCGCGCGCGTGACGATCCCGACCGGAACGATGCACACCTTCCTCGCACCGAACAACAAAGTGGTCTGGAGCATTCACCTGCGCGGGAAGATCCGGCGCTGGCCAGATCTGGAGGAAGAATTCCCGATCACTGTTTTGCCGCATCGTCCATGAACCAGCTCCAGATCGGACTTCGGGAAGAAAAGCGCTGCTTCTCACTTGGGGAAGAAATCGGCGGCGCGGTGCTGTGGGAAATGGAACGCGCTCCAGCAAAAGCGGAGCTGCGCCTGCTGTGGTTTACGCGCGGCAAAGGCACCGAAGACATCGCGGTGGTGGAGATCGTGCGCTTCGAGGCACCGCAGCTGGGAGACACCCGGCCGTTCAGCTTGCGTGCGCCGGAAGCGCCGTACAGTTTTTCCGGAAAGCTCATCTCGCTGCTCTGGGCGCTGGAGCTGGTGCTCGAGCCCGGCGGACACTGTGAGCGCGTCGAGCTCACCATCGCGCCCGGCGGCGAAGAGATCGAGCTGCCGCAGCCGGTGAAATCGTTGCGGTGAAACGCGGGCCTTTTTTTGCGCGCGTTCCGCTGTCCAGTCCCGAAAAGTGCCATCGGCATGAAAGCTCGTGAAAACCCGTTTGCTTCCCATCGGATCGAATCTCTCCCTTTCCAGTTTCCGGCGGGAGACGGTTGGGATTCATTGCTCGCCCGCCTCGCTGCGGCGCATTGGCGCGGCGCCATTGTGGGTCCGCACGGCACCGGCAAGACCACCTTGCTGGAAGAACTCGCCCGGCAGCTCGCCAGCCGTGGATTTGTTCCGCGCGCCTTCACCTTGCGAGGGGAAACTTCACGCCAGGCAAAGCGCGATCTGCTCGCAGCAGTGCGCTCGCTGAAGTCGCCCGATTTTCTTCTGCTGGACGGTGCGGAACAACTCAGCACCCGCGAATGGCTCACGCTGCATGGTGCCAGCGCCGCTTGCGCCGGCTGCGTGCTCACGCTGCATCGCGCGGGACGTCTCCCCACGATCTTCGAGACGGCGCCGACGCCGGCGTTGCTCAAGTCGCTCACTGCCGCGCTCAGCCCGCGGGATGTGAGCACTGCGGAGAGCCGTTCGCTTTTCGCCCGGCACCACGGAGATCTCCGCGCCTGCCTGCGCGAACTCTACGACCAGCAGGCGGAGCGTGAACCGGCCGCAAGGTGATTGTTGCTTCCTGAGATGCGCGGAGCGGCAGCTGGGGGAACAACGAGAACTTGCGGAACGTCGCCTCCCATTTGAGGCGGTGCGGTTCGCCTGCAGGAAGTCCGGAACTTCCCGCCTAATTGGAATTATTCTTGATAAGGAAAAAGCTCCATGCAACGTTCTCCGCCGCCCATGAAGCCTCGCCAACCGCTCCAGCACGACGTGATTGCGACGCCCGATGAACGCATTCATGGGCGCGGCTTGCGGATGACCGATCAGCGGCGGGCGGTGTTCGATGCGCTGATGGGCAAGCGGGATCATCCCTCCGCCGTGGAGGTTTTCATGCGGGTGAAGGCCAAGAGGCCGACGATCTCGCTGGCCACGGTTTACAATTGCCTGGAGACGCTGACCGGCTGCGGCTTGGTCAAAGCAGTGAACCACGAACGGGAGCCTTCCCGTTATTGCCCAAACCTGGAGGAACACGCGCACCTTTTCTGCGAAAGCTGCAGTTCGGTGATCGATGTTCCGCTTCGGCCCCGCGGGCGGGTGGAAGACGTCTGGGCGCTTCCGGAAAACGTGATCGTCTCACACCATGAAGTCTCTTTCCGCGGACTTTGCCCCGAGTGCGCGCGGCAGTCGAAGACCGCAGCCGGAAAGCTCAAGGCGGCGTCTTCGCGCTCCCGCCGCTCGTCCAACTGACCACCCGATTTTCTTTCAAATATGAGCCTTTTGACCATCAACGACCTGCATGTCTCGATCGGAGACAAGGAGATCCTCCGCGGCCTGACTCTCGAGATTCCTTCGGGTGAAGTGCATGCCATCATGGGGCCCAACGGTTCCGGCAAGAGCACGCTGAGCAAGGCGATCGGCGGGCATCCGGATTACACCGTGACTAGCGGCGAGATCCTGCTGGATGGGGAAAACATCCTCGGCATGGGGCCGGATGAACGCGCGCGCAAAGGGGTCTTCCTGGCGTTTCAATATCCCATGGAGATCCCCGGCGTGAGCAACGCGAACTTCCTCCGCGCGGCCTTGAACGCGCGGTTGCCGGAAGGCGAAGAGATCGAGGCGACGGACTTTTACGCAAAGCTCTACGAGGAAATGGACAAGCTCGAGATGGCGCGCACCTTTACCTCCCGGTCGGTGAACGAGGGCTTCTCCGGCGGAGAAAAGAAGCGGAACGAAATTCTGCAAATGGCGATGCTCGCACCGAAATTCGCGATTCTGGACGAGACGGATTCCGGCCTGGATATTGACGCGCTGAAGATCGTCTCCGCGGGCGTCAACGCGCAACGCGGACCGAACCTCGGCATCCTGCTGATCACCCACTATCAACGTCTCCTCGACTACATCGTGCCAGATGCAGTGCACGTGATGGCGAGCGGCCGAATCGTGCGCAGCGGCGGCAAGGAGCTCGCGCTGGAACTCGAGGCCAAGGGCTACGACTGGCTCAAGGAAGTCGGCGAACCGGTGCCTGCTTAAATTTTCATTTCGTCTTGCGCGGCCAGCCGGCTGGCGGAAGCGAAGCTTCAAAGAGAGAACCAAAATTATGCCTACCGATACCGCCAGCCAGATCGACATCGATCGCAGCGCCGGCAATTTCGTTTACCCGGAACAGCACACCTACGACGCAGGCTACGGCCTGACGCCGGCCACTGTGGATTACATCTCCAAGGTGAAAGGCGAGGAGGAATGGATCCGCGAATTCCGGCAGCGCGCGCTGAAGGTGTTTGAGTCGAAGCCGATGCCGACGCATTGGGCGTCGGAAGATCTGAACAACATCGTCTTCCAAAACATCCGCTACTATCTCGCCAATGGGCAGCGCGCTACACGTTCGTGGGACGAAGTTCCGGACGATGTGAAGCGGACCTTCGAGCGGCTCGGCATTCCCGAGCAGGAGCGGAAGTTTCTCGCCGGCGTCGAGGCGCAGTTCGATTCCGAAGCGGTCTATTCCAACATCAAGAAGGCCGTCGGAGATCAAGGCGTGATCTTCTGCGGATCGACTGAAGGCTTGCGCGAGCATCCTGAGATTTTCCGCAAGTGGTTCGGCAAGGTCATCCCCACGGGCGACAACAAGTTCAGCGCCTTGAACTCGGCTGTCTTCAGCGGCGGCTCGTTCATCTACGTGCCGCCCGGCGTGAAGGTGAAGCATCCGTTGCAGGCCTATTTCCGGATCAACGCGGAGAACTTCGGGCAGTTCGAGCGGACACTGATCATCGCCGATGAAGGCTCGGAGGTGATGTACATGGAAGGCTGTACCGCGCCCAAGTTCGAGACCGCGACTTTGCACTCCGCCGTGGTGGAGCTGGTCGCGCTCAAGGGCGCGAAAATCCAATACGTCACCGTGCAAAACTGGTCGGCAAACGTCTTCAATCTGGTGACCAAACGCGCCGTCGCGCATGAGGAAGCCGAGGTGAAGTGGATCGATTGCAACATCGGTTCGCGCCTGACGATGAAGTATCCGGGCGTGGTCCTGAAGGGCCGCAAGGCGCGTGGTGAGGTGATCTCCATTGCGCTGGCGAGTGACGGCCAACATCAGGACACCGGCGCGAAGATGATTCACGCGGCGGACGAGACGACCTCGAACATCGTCTCGAAGTCGATCTCCGTCGGCACCGGCCGTGCCACGTATCGCGGCTTCGTCCACGTGCCGAAGCACCTCAAGGGCTGCAAGAACAACACGGAATGCGACGCCTTGCTGATCAACTCGAAGAGTCGCACCGACACCTATCCCGCGATCACCGTGCGCGGGACCGGCAACGCGGTGCAGCACGAGGCGAGCGTCTCGCAGATCAGCGCGGAGCAGATCTTTTACATGCAACAACGCGGCCTCACTGAGGCACAGGCGATGAGCCTATCCGTGAATGGCTTCGTCAACGATCTCGTGCGCCAGTTCCCGATGGAATACTCGATCGAGCTTAAGCGGCTGATCGATCTGGAGATGGAAGGCAGCGTCGGCTGATCGCGCGATGAGTCTGTTCAAACTGAAAATCACCGCGACCAATCCCAAGCGCGAGGAGATCAAGACTTCTCCTTTGGACGCGTTGGTGGACACGGGTTCGGAGCTGACCTGGCTGCCCGCGGAGGTATTACGGGGAATCGGGATCACGCCGCGCCGGAAAAGGCTGTTTGTCACCGCGACGAAACAGCAGATCCAGCGTGATGTGGGATATGCCATTCTGAGCACGGAAGGATTCGAGACCAACGACGAGGTTGTCTTTGCCGAGCCCGGCGATATGACGCTGCTCGGCGTCCGGACCCTGGAAGGCTTCGGGGTAATGGTCGATCCGGTAGCGCATCGCTTGGTGGCGACGACCACCATCGTCGCGGCGAACCCCTGCGTTTTGCCATGAGCACCGCCCTGTTGGAAGCCGACGAGGTTACTCAATCCACTCTTGCGTCCATCCTCAACGCTGGCCCGCTCAGTGAAGATCGTGCGTCAGTTTGGTCGCAGTTCATGGATCTGCCGATGCCGGTGCGGACGGACGAGGCGTGGCGTTTTGCGAATCTGAAGCAGCTTGATTTCACGCCTTACTCGGTGGGGCGGCCAGTGGGTGAATCCGTGCGGGAGGGGCTGCTGGAGCGCTCCAGCGGTTTGGAAACGGTGGGGGGGCGAATGGTTTTTGCGAATGACCATCTGCTCGCGCGGGATCGGGTCTCGCAGGCTCTCCAGGAAAACGGCGTGATCTGGATGCCGCTCGACCAAGCGGCGGCGGAGCATCCGGAGCTGTTCGGGAAATACTTCATGCGCGAGGAGGCGATTCTCGGCGGGCAAAAATTTGCGGCTTTGCATCGCGCGCGCGTCTCCGCGGGAACCTTTTTGTACGTCCCACGAGGAGTGGAGATCGCGCTGCCGATCGAGGCGTTCCATTGGCTGCACGGCGCGGGCAGTTCGTGTTTTCCGCACACGCTCATCGTGGCGGAAGAGATGTCGAAGGTGACCATGGTTGACTACTTCCAGAGCGCGAATCCAGACACCGCGGGTTTCGCCTGCGGCGTGAACGATCTTTGGGTCGGCGCAGGCGCGAAGATCACCTACGTCTGTGCGCAAAATTGGAACCGCAAGACTCTGGCTTTCCAAATGAACTCCACGGTAGTCAGCCGCGACGGCTCAGGCCTCGCGCTGAATCTCAATCTCGGTGGTTCCTATGCCCGCAGCGAAAGCGTCAGCCGACTCCGCGGCTCCGGCGGCCGGAGCGACATGCTCGCGGTGGGCGTGGCGGAAGGAACCCAGGAATACGATCACCGCACCTTTCAGATTCATGAGGTGCCGAACACCTCGAGCGATTTGCTCTACAAGAACTCGCTCGACGATCAGGCGCGCACCATTTTTGCCGGATTGATCCGCGTCGATCCCGGAGCACATCGCACGGACGCGTACCAGAAGGTGCGGAACCTTCTCCTGAGCGACGATGCGGAGGCAAACAGCGCGCCGGGTCTGGAGATCGAAGCGGACGACGTCCGCTGCACGCATGGCGCGACCAGCGGGCAAATCGAAGAGGAAGAACTATTCTATCTGCTTTCGCGGGGCATCTCCCGGAAGGCTGCTCAAAAGCTGATCGTCTTTGGCTTCCTGAACGAAGTGCTGGAGCGGCTTCCCGATCCTGCACTGCAAGCAAAGCTTCGGGAGTTGCTGCGAGCGAAGTTTGCCCCGGGAGCTTAGGGTTCCGGAGGAAGTCCGCAGATTACGCCAATGGCGCAGATGCTGAAAGCCCGCTCTGCGGAAGCTGCGGATAAAAGCCAGCGACCCGCTTCTTCGAGTGCAGAGAGTTCCTGGTCTAGCTGGAGCCGACCTCGCCCTTTACCCGGATTTTGATCTGCCGGGAAAGCAGCCACTTCACAGCGAACATGTCGCAGGTGGCTTTCCAGGCGCGATTGCCGAATCCGTATTTGCTCACGCCCGCCGTGCGGGGCCGATGGTTCACCGGCACTTCGACCAGCCGGTAACCCATTCCCTTGATCAGCGCCGGTAGAAATCGGTGCATCCCGTAGAACGGCACCAGCGCCTCCCGACACTCGCGGCGCATCGCCTTCAGCGTGCAGCCGGTATCGCGCACGCCATCGCCGGTGAAGCGGCTTCGCACGGCATTCGCAACGCGGCTTTGGATCCGCTTGAACTGCGTGTCCTTGCGGTTGGCGCGGTATCCGCAGACTAGATCCGCGCCGCGCTCGATTTCCGCGAGCATCTTCGGAATGTCGTGCGGATCGTTTTGCCGATCGCCGTCCAGCAGCACGATGACCTTTCCGGTTGCCGCGTGGATTCCGGCATACATTGCGGCGCTTTGTCCGGAGTTCTTTTCAAACTGAATTACCTTCACCTCAGGAGCCCTTTGAATTCGGGCTAGCGTTCCATCTGTGGAGCAATCATCCACCAGGATCAGCTCATAATCCCGCCCCGCCAGCGCCTCGGCGACTTCCTCCTGAAGCGGCGCGATGTTGTCTTCTTCGTTGTAGAGCGGGATGACGAGCGAGAGCATGGGCGGGCTTTTCTACCGGTGCTCCCAAACGGTGGCCAGCGGGAATGCCGAGCTCGCGCGGCAGCGAGCCTGCGAGCTGCGATCGCCACCGCTTACGGCGGCAAAAGGTCCCGCACCGTCACTGGCGTATCGGGAAAAGCCAGCGGCGCGATGCTTTCGTCCATGCCGAGGCACTGGTGCGCATGATAGCTGTGGCCGTCACCATTGCGGAAAACCTGGAGCTCGTTGCGGGTGAGATCGAGCAGCCAGTATTCGACGATCCCGCTGCGAGCGTAAGCGTCTCGCTTGTCGGTGCGATCATATTGCAGCGAGCTGTCGGCGACCTCGACCAAGAGCAGGACGTCTTCCGGCAGCGGCGGGCTCTTGCGGGAATAAACGGTGTCGCGCAGCAGCAGAATATCGGGTTGCGGCTCGGATTTGCCGTCGATCATCACGGGGTTCTGAACATCGACCTCGCACCGCTCGCCGAAGCGCCGGTTGAAGAGTTTGTTCATGCGCCGGACGGCGTTCATGTGCCGGTATCCGATCGGTGACATAAGGATGATCTGACCGTTGAGCAGCTCGACTCGGTCGTCTTCGTGGAAGATCCCGACTTCGCCGAGAGTGTGGTATTCCTCCACGGAGAATTCGTAAGACTCAGCAGTGCTCACGCGCATGGCGGGAAGGTGTCAGCGACACGCCTCAGCCGCAAGCCGCGACTCGAAGTCAGTGCAGCCTCAGAGAGAAACCTGCCGGTAATTGTGGCAGGCGAAGATGCGGAGCTGGCGCAACGGAAGACCGCGCCGGGCGAAGTCGATGCACGCGATCATCTCCACCCGCTCAAAGCCGCGCTTGATGCTCGAAGGCGGCCGCTCTTCCGCGCGGTCGGTGATGTAAAGCGCGGTGCGCCCGATGAACGGATTGTAGCCGCCTTCTTCCGTATAATATTCGTCCTTCGGCGCTGCGCCGGGGACGAACGGAACGTTCTCATCGTAGCGCGGCCAGAAGAAATACTGGTTCTCCGGAAAGGCGGACTCCGGCACGTAGAGCGGCGGGTGTCCCGGACCTTCCCCGCGCTTATCGCGCAGGTAAAAAGCCAGGCTTGCCGCGGTGCCATATTTGTTCGCGATGAGGAAAACGGGCTGTCCGTGTTTTGCCTCGAAATCGCGGCGAACCGCTTCCACCTTTTCCGCCGCAGTGCGCCAGCCGCGCAGACGAGTCGTCGGATCGAGATCGTAGGAGAACGGAATGCCCAATCTCCGCGGCAGCTCGGAATCCACCACGAGGAGACTCATCGCGAGTCCAACCGCCAGCGCGCTCGCGGCGAAGCGTCTCGCCCAGCGATGTTCCTGCGCCCGTTCGTGCCAGAGCGCGGCGGCGAGAATTCCCAGGCTCAAGGTGGCCGGCGCGGTCCAGTTCGCCTCGCCCGCTTGTCTGAAAGAAAGCGCGAAGTAGAGCGCAAACAAAGGCAGCGCGAAGATCAGGAGAAACCGTGCCTTAAACTGGTTCGCGGCCTTGCGCCAGCCCCAAACCGCCGCGACCACAAACCCGCCGAAGATCAGCGGCGAATAAACGCCGAAATGCGCTCCGAGGAACGCGAGGAACTCGCCGCCGTCGAGCCGCGTGGCCTGCTGCAATCCGCCGCGGGCGCTGAGGTGATGCAGTGTGATCCAGTCGTGCTGCGCATTCCAGATGATCGGCGGCGCCGTGAAAACGGCGAAGACCGCGAGCATCACGTAGAAGCCCGGACGCGCGAGTTCCCGGCGGTATTTCGGCGTCAGCGCGAGGAGCAGCAAGACCGACAGGAGCTGCATCGCGTTCGTGTATTTCGCCAGGAATCCACAGCCGATCAAAGCGCCGGTCGCGGGCCACCAGGCGGAAAACTGCGGACTTTGCTCCAGGGCCAGCCAGAGCGTGTAGAGCGCGGCCATCCAAAAGAAAATCGAGAGCGGATCGATGGTCAGGAGATGGCTGCCGGCGTTGAAGATGGGGACCACATTGATCATCAGCACCGCCCAGACCGCGACCGATTCGCTGTAGAGACGTCGCGCGAAGAAGAACATCAGCAGACTCGTGCCGAGCGCAAGCAGCGGGCTGAACGCCCGGACCCCGAATTCGCTCACGCCAAACAGATGCGTGCTGAGCCACATCGCGGCAGCCACGCCTGGGCCTTTGCTGAAGTAGCTCCAGTCAAGGCGCTCGCTCCACTGGAAGTAGTAGGCTTCATCCGGCGAAAGCTCGAGCTGCCCGATTGTGATCAGGCGGAGGAGCGTCAGCGCTGCGAGGAAGGCAAAGAAAGGGCGGCGCGGATTCATGCGGCGAAGAGACTCGGATGCCGCGCGTAAACCTGCGGGAGCCAGGTTTCCCCGCGTCTGCGCCAGAGCAATTCCAGCCCAAGAAGCAGCAGCAGCGTGGCGCCGAGACCGAGGAAGATCGAAGTGACGACGTCACTGGGGAAATGCGCGCCCGTGTAAATCCGCGAATAGGCAACCGCGCCGGCGAGGAGGAATCCCCACCAAACTCGACGCCCGTAAAAACAGAACGCGACCAGCGCCGCGGAAAACATATTCACCGTGTGGGAAGAAGGAAACGAGCGGCCCTCGACCTCACCCAGCTCTGCGCGTGACAGCTTCACCTTTGGCTTTTTCAGGATGGCTGCAAGGCGCGGCTTCGCTTTGCCGAGATCCACCACGCGCACCTCGCTGATCGCTTGGTGCGGCCGCGGCCGATCCACCAGGCGCTTCAAAGATTTCGCCATCACGCCGTCATTTACCGCCAGGACCAACCCCAGCGTCAGGAGGAACGCGCGACCGCGAAAGCCGCCTTTGATCCCCAAAAACAAACCGAGCGCGAGCGCCGGCAAAAACCAGGCATCCCAGCTGGAAAGCAAGGCCATCAGCCGGTCCGCCGCTGGGCTCGTCCACTCCCGGTTGATCAAAAAAAGAAGCTTTTGGTCCATGCAGGGATCGCGGAGTGTCCGCGAAACTATGGTCCTCACCTTTCAAGTAAAGACACGATTCCTCGCGCTGCTTGCGCTGAGTTGCTCCAGTTTGCTGGAGGCTGCGGAAGCGCCGGACGCCCGCGAGATCTTGAAGAGTGTGCGGGTCGCGCAAGCGGCGCAGGCGCAATCGCTTAAGGGCCGCCTGCGGAGCGGTGGAAAGGCGATTCCCTTCCAGCTGAGCGTCTCCGGCGACACGATCCGCTGGGACTTCACCGATCCGCCGCCACAGAGCTTGCTGCTTCGCCTCCGGGAAAAGGATTCGCGTCTGGAGGAAATCGGCAAAGGCGGCTCGGCGAAGGTCAGCGCCGCGCGCTTCGACGACAAAGTGCGCGACAGCGACATCAGCTACGAAGATCTCGCGATGCGTTTCCTCTACTGGTCGAACGCCACGGTGGAAGGCGAGCAAACGATGCTCCTGACGAAGTGCTGGATCATCCGCGCGTTGCCGCCAAATCGAGCCGACTCGCAATACAGTGCGGTGAAGCTGTGGATCGCGAAGAACACCGGCGCGCTGATGCAGGCAGAAGCGTTCGGCGGCGACGGCAAACTGGTTCGCCGCTTCAAGGTGATCTCCGGCCAGTCGCTCGGCGAAGGCGTCTGGATTCTGAAGGAGATGCGGATCGAAGAAATGACGCCCGGGAAATCCGCGGATCGGACTCCGAGCTATCTTTCGATCGAGAAGCCCGCGCGTTAGCCGGCCCGATTTACTGCGCGTCGAGCCGTTTCAAGATCGAAGCCTCGATGCGATCGGCGCGCTCCTTGATGCTGCTATCCACGCTCCGCATTTTATTGAAGAGCGCCTTGTTGTAAGCGCGCTGCGCCTTGCGCGACTCGTCGTCATTGGCTGCTTCGTCCGCTTTGTTTTTCAGCTCCTGGACGCGCGGATCTTCCAGCGCTTTTGCCCGCGCGGCTTCGTAACGGTATTTCTCCTGCACTTCCGCGTCCGCATTCTCCGGCGGCGGTGGAGGCAGGTTTCGCTTCGCCGGAGTTGCCGCGGGCGTGGGCGTCGGGCGTGTTCTGCCGGTTCGTTTCGATGGAGTCGCCGCGGGCGTCGCGGCGGGTGCTTTGGCGGCCGCCTCGGTTGCACCCGATTCGACCTTCCCCGCCTCGGGAGAATTCTGAGTTTCTTCCGGAGCCACCGAAACCGTCGGCTTTGGAGTCGGCGTGGGCTTTGGCGTCGGGGAAGGTTTCGGCGTTGGCGTCGCTTTCGGAGCTGTGGGCGCGCCGGTATCCGGAGCGGGAGTCGCGCGCGGCTTCCGGCGCGGTGTCGGCTTCGGAGTAGCTGTGGGCGAAGGGGCGACGATCGGAGTTGCCGCGACCCGACGCCGGCCAAAGAGCCGCTCCCAAAATCCCACCCGGCGCTCGCGTGTCTCCGCTGCCGGGCGCGGCGTGCGCTCGGCAAAAGTGACTCGCTCGGTTCTTTGCGAGGACCTCGGCGCTGGAGTCGTCGCGCTCCTGGTCCGCTCAGCGGATCGAGCGGTTCTCGGCGTCGGTTTGGCGACTGGTTTCTTCTCAGCGACTGGCGTCTCCGAGGGCTTTGCTTCCGGAGGTTGAGCTTCCGGCGGCTTCGGCGTGGAAGCGGTCGTCTCGATCGTCGGACCCGCGGCCGGCGTGGCGTCCTGAGCTCCCAGTGGGATGGCACTCAGAACCAGCAGTGCAAACGGGAGCGGGAGGAATTTGTGCATATTCGGTGGGGATGGGCGCGCTAGATTGCGGCGTTCCGCCTGCGGTGTCGAGCGCAAGCGCAGGCTGACCGCGGGCGAATCTGCGGGATTGCTCGTCCCGCCAATCGGTGGGAGAGAAGCGCCGGCCAAAATCGTCCGCACCGCTCGTGTCCTCCGATCTTCCTGTTCCCAATCCGCTCCGCTGCTGGGCTGAGATCGATCTCGCTGCGCTGCAGCACAACGCCGGAATAGCGCGCGCGCAGGTCGGCCCGGGCGTGCAGCTCATGGCGGTGGTGAAGGCGAATGCGTATGGTCACGGACTCGCCCCGATTCTCCAGGCGCTCGACGGCCGCGCGGATCTTTTCGGCGTCGCCAATGTCGCGGAAGGCTTGGAAGTGCGGGCGCATTTGCCGGAGGCGCGGGTGTTCATCCTGGGACCCGCGCTTCCGGAAGAACGCGCGCAGATCGTCGCGTCCGGCTTCATCGCATCCATCTCCAGCCTGGAGGAAGCGATCGCCTACCAAAACGTCGCCGCTGAGCGGCCGGCCGAGGTTCACCTGATCATCGACACTGGCATGGGGCGGATCGGCGCCTGGCAGGAAGAAGCGGTCGCGCTCGCGCGGCGGCTGGCGGATTTTCCCCAGCTGAAAGTCACCGGCCTTGCCTCGCATCTTCCGGTGGCGGATGAAGATGAGAGCTTCACCCGAGAACAACTTGCCCGTTTTCACCAGCTCGCGGCGGAAGTCCGCGCGATCCTCCCCAGCATCGCCACCGTGCATGTGGAAAACAGCGCCGGCTTGCTAGGTTTCCCGGCCCATGCTGGCGATCTCGTCCGCGCTGGATTGATGCTCTACGGCAGCGCGCCGCTGGCGGACTGGCAGGCGCAGCTCAAGCCGGTGCTCACCTGGAAGACGCGAATCACGCTGGTCCGCGACGTCGGCGCCGGTCGCGGCTTGAGCTACGGGCGGACCTTCATCACGCCGCACCCGATGCGCGTGGCCACGCTCGCCGTCGGCTATGCCGACGGATATCAGCGGCATCTTTCCAATCGCGGAGCCGAGGTCCTGATCCGAGGCCGCCGCTGCGCTGTGCTCGGCCGGGTCACCATGGATCAAATCCTCGCGGACGTGACCGCACTTCCGGAGGTGCAAGCTGGGGAAGAAGTCGTGCTCCTCGGGCGCCAAGATGCGGAAGAAATCACCGCCGCCGAGCTGGCCACGAAAGCCGGATCGATCGCCTGGGAGATCTTCACCGGGATCGGTCCGCGGGTCGTTCGGCTTTACTTCCAGTGAGCCACTGATTCGAAAAAACCGCCGCAAGAAATGGAACGCGCTGCGGCGAGTCATGCACCTCCCGTGAGAGAGTCCCGACTCTTAATCGTCCGCAACGCTCCGCAGCGCAGCGACACGATCCAGCGGGGGCCGGAAAGGTCAAGCCATGAGCCCGATCCGATGCCAACAACGACGTCACGAAAGACACGAAAGAACACCAAAACCCATTCGTCCCTTTCGGGTCCTTTCATGTTTTTCGTGGACCAAACCCGCAGTCCGCTTCCCTTTGGCCTCCTCCTGAGCCAGCTTCATCCCCGCCTCTATGCACCAGATCGTTTTCAATGAAATCAGCGCCGCGGAAATGGCCGCGCTCCCGAAGGAGATGCAGCTCGATCTGCTCGCTGAATTCCAGTTTCTTCCGGAAGATCTGGACGAGCTGGACACGGAGAAATTCGGGATCGTGGAGCGCGACGGGAAGCAGCTCTTCCGCTACCGGGCAAAGGAATACCGGATCTATTTCGAGCGCGTGCCGGAGGGAATCACCGTGCATCGTGTGCTGCACAAAAACACCATCCGCGACTTTCTGTTCCGGGCGAAGCTGCCGCTCAGCGAAGACGATCAGCTTGGTCAGCAAAAGGGCTTTTGGAAGCTGATTGAGGAAGCGGAACGGACGCGAAAACGGTGAACTTCCGCCTGCTGCTCTGCATCGGCATGGGCGTGTTTGTGATCCACATCGGCGTGGTCATGATCCTCAGCCATCTTCGTCCGCGGCCGAAGTTCGTCCCCACGCCCAAGCCAAACTTCACGGCTCGGGCAAAAACCGTGACCGACCCGAGCAGCGGAGAAAAAACCACCTACCGGGAGATCACCGTGAGCACGCGCTTCACCTCGCCGGCACCGCCGGCCGCAGCGACGCCCTTGCCGCAGCGCTGAGGAAAATTTCGCATGAACCTTTTTCCCGACGAAGCCGAACGGCGCGCGCTCTTCCCCGTCTGTCGGGACAAAATCTTCCTCGCGCATGGCGGAGTCGCCGCGCTGCCCGCACCAGTCGCGGACGCGGTTTGCCAATACACGCAGCTGGCCGCACGGAACCCGCAGGAGTTTGGCGAAGTGTTGCGCGACGTGAAGCGCGCGCGGCAGACTTGCGCGGACTTCATCGGTGCCGGCGCGGATGAAATCGCGCTCCTCGGCCCGACTTCCCTGGGCCTTTCGCTCTTCGCGAACGGCATCCCGTGGAAGGAAGGCGACGAGGTTTTGTGCTACCGCGGCGA
>DASVRR010000211.1:0-24394 GCA_036388515.1 Chthoniobacteraceae bacterium
GGACCTCGTCGCCGGTTTTCAGTTTCTCCTTCAGGAGCAAATCGCCGCGCTGGAGCACCAACGATTGCACTCCATGCTCGGAGCCGACCCGGAGCCGATCAGGTCCGAGCACCTCGGTGATTTTTACCACGGGCCCGCTGCGGTCGTAGCCGAGGTCGCCGACAATTACGTAAGCTTCATTCACCAAAACGCGCGTGCCGCTGCGCAAAGCGCTGAGGTTCACGCGCGGATCGCAGCCGCAAAAATAGTCCGCGCCTCCGACGACGATCTGCGCGGTCTCACGATTCGCGGCGCAGAGGAAAGTTCCGATTCGGTTCGCCGGTGAGCTCAGCTTCTTGACGATTTGCTCATACTTTTCCAGCGCCTGCCGCGCTTCGCCGAGCATCTCTTCCACTTCGCCCAAACCACTCCGCAACTCCAGCAACTCTCGCCGCACCAAGTCGCCCGGAGGCAATGTGGCAATCAAGGCGTCCAGCCGATCAAGGAGAGTGAGATGATCGCCGGCCGGGTGCAGATCGAATGAATCTTCGTCCATCAGGTGCGGGTTTGCGGACAATACGCGGGCAGGCTGCACCTGCAAACGGGAGCGCCGCTCAGGCCGCTTTTTCCGGAGCAACCGGCACCGCCGTGATCGCCGCCGGAACCTCGAGCTGAGGCTGCACGCGGATCTCCGCAAGTGCATCGACCATGGCGCCGAAGATATACTCCGGCGCGGCTCGCTGGACGCGCTGGCGGCGCCGTCCTTCGTCCTTCGCGCTTTCTCCCCAAAGCCCGACGATCAGCACGATGCCCGGAATCCGATCCCGGAGGCGCTTGCAGAGGTGCGTGGCGGGGATCGCGGAGCACGGCGGAATCGTGGAGACGCAGATCAATTGCGGTGCGGCGCTCACGGATTGCTCCACGAGTTCGCTGGTCATCGACTTCGCCGAAAGCGCCCGGGAACGAATCCCAACCTCCGCAAGCAAGCGGCTGAACATCAACGAGGCGACTTCATCCGCATCGTTGCTCGCGGGGAGGCAGAGCACCTGGGCGGCTCCGGCCGGCACGAGCGGCGCGGTCCCGACTTCTCCGATCAAGTCGCGCAGGATCTGGTACATTTGCCGCCGGGTATTTTCTTCCAGGTCTTGATTTCTGACGTCGGTTTCCGCCAGGCGCAGCGCGGGAACCACGAGCTGATCAAACGCCACGGCCAGGCCGTCTTTCGCCGCGGCTTCTTCGACCAGGGCCAGAGTTTCTTCCCCATCCAGCGCTAAAAGTCGCTGGTAGAAACGTTCTTCCACCGCAATCGGCGGTTTATCCCCAAGCAGCACATCGAGGAAAGCCAGGCTCGGGATATACTTCCCGAGAACCGCGATGCAGACCGTCAGCGGAGTCGCGAGGAGCAACCCGACGGTTCCCCAAAGCCACGTCCAAAACACTGCGGAAACAATCACCGCCATCGGCGACAACCCGGTGCTGGCGCCATAAAGCCACGGCTCGATCACGTTGTTGCTCACCAGTTCCAGCACAATAAAAAGCCCGATAGTGTAGAGCGGCATGCTCCAGGACTCGGACACCGCCAGAGAGAGAGCGACGGGGAAGATCGCCGCGATCCAGGGACCGAGATAGGGAATGAAGCGGAGCAGGATCGCGAGGAAACCCCACAGCACGGCGTTGGGAATCCCGATCAGCGCCAGCCCGAAGGCAACCGGAATCCCGTAGCTGACGTTGACGATCAGCTGGGCGAGCAAGTAGCGGCTCACCCGGCGCGCAGCTTCGTCCAGCGCCTGAGTGGTGACGTTCAGCCGGCCGTGACCGACGAGATGGATCACTCGGTCACGCAGGTCTTCGCGTTCCAGGAGCATGAAGATGACGAACACCACGACGATTGCCGCCGTCCCGAGCGGCCCGAGCATCGGCGTGACGAAACCTCTCAGCGCCTCGAGCGCGTTGCCGGGACTGTAAACCACCGCCACCGGCACCGGCGGCTGCGCGGTCGGCGGGGAAGAAGCGCCTCCCGCGCGTTCGGCTCCCGGCACCGCTGCTTTCGGATCGGCCGTGGTGCTCGGCGCACCGCCTGCCGCGATTTCATCCGTCAGCTCGCGCATCGTTTTCGTCGCGCGACCGAACGGACTGGCCGGGTCGGTTTTCAACACCGCCAGTTTGCTCCGCAAGTTGCTCTTGTAGCTCTCGAGTTGGTTCGCCAGGTCAATCATCTGGCCCGCGACCACGTACGCCATTACTCCGACGATGACGAAAGCCAGCCCTGTCGCGGTGAGGACCGAAAGCACTCGGCCCATGTGCCACCGCTCAAACCGCCGGATCAGCGGCGCCAGCAAAAAGCTGATCAACACCGCGAGCGCCAGCGGCAAAATAAACTCCCGGGCGAAATAGAGGCCGGCCACCACCATGGCCAAACCAAGCAGCGGAGCACGTCGGGGGAGAAAGTTCGCAGCAGCGCCGGTCATAAAGTTCCGTGGAGAATCGTGCCGGGGAAAGAACGCGGCTGCGAGCGAATCGTTCCTCATGGCCTTTTCAAACGGCTGGCGATTCCGCTAATCGTCCGCGCAGTGAAGAACTTCCTTTCCCTCCTGACCTGGCTCGCGGTCGCCGCACTTGGCGCCGGCGCATATGCGACGATCGCCTTCCAGCGAGGCGAGCCGCTGAACTCCGTGTACATTCTCCTCGCGGCGCTCTGCACCTACGCGCTCGGCTACCGCTTCTATTCCAAGTGGATCGCCGCCCGCGTCCTGATGCTGGATGAACAGCGCGCCACGCCGTGCGAGGTCCACGAAGACGGCAAGGATTACGTGAAGACAAACAAATGGATTGTCTTCGGCCATCACTTCGCGGCGATCAGCGGACCCGGGCCGCTCGTGGGTCCGGTGCTCGCCGCCCAGTTCGGCTATTTGCCCGGCACTTTGTGGATCCTCATCGGCGTCGTGCTCGGCGGGGCGGTGCAGGATTTCGTCATCCTCTTTGCTTCGGTCCGGCGCGATGGCCGTTCGCTGGCGCAGATGGTGAAGGAAGAACTCAGCACGCTCGCCGGAACCATCGGAGTCGTCGCGATTCTCTCGATCCTCACGATTCTCCTGGCGGTCCTCGGCTTGGTGGTGGTGAAGGCGCTGGCGGAAAGTCCGTGGGGAGTTTTCACCGTCGCGGCGACCATCCCGATCGCGATGCTCATGGGAGGATACCTGCGTTTCTTCCGCATCGGGAAAGTGCTGGAGGTCTCGGTGATCGGCGCTTTCCTCCTGCTCCTCGCCGTTTGGGGCGGACAGTTCGTCCACTCTCATCCGGAGTGGTCCGAGGCACTCAAGTTTTCCGAGATGCAGCTCGCCTGGGGAATCATTCTCTACGGCCTTCTCGCGAGCACTTTGCCGGTTTGGTTGCTCCTCGCGCCGCGCGATTACCTCAGCACTTTCATGAAGCTCGGGACCATCGTCGCGCTCGCGCTCGGCTGCTGCCTGATTCTTCCCGATCTCCAAATGCCCGCGGTGACGAAGTTCGTCGATGGTTCCGGATTGGTCGTCGCCGGAAAGCTTTTTCCCTTTTGCTTTATCACCATTGCTTGCGGCGCGATCAGCGGCTTCCACACGCTCATCGCCAGCGGCATCACGCCGAAGATCATCACCCGCGAAAGCCACATCCGCTCGATCGGCTACGGCGCGATGTGCCTTGAGTCGTTTGTCGCCATCATGGCGATGATCGCCGCGTGCACGCTGGATCCTGGCGTTTACCTGGCGATGAATGTCAAAGGCTCGCCGGAGCAAGTGATCGCGAAAGTCCAGTCCAGCGGATTGATGGTTTTCGGGGAAGGCTCCAGCCAAACCGCGGCGGCAGTGTCCGACACTCGGATGCGCGAACTTGCGGCTCAGGTCGGCGAAAATTCGCTCTATGGCCGGACCGGCGGCGCCGCCACGCTGGCCGTCGGAATGGCGCAGCTCTTTTCCCGGCTGACGCAAGGGCGCTGGCTCGACCTCTGGTATCACTTCGCGATCATGTTCGAGGCGCTTTTCATCCTGACCACGGTGGACGCCGGGACTCGGGTCGGCCGCTACTTGCTGCAGGATGCGCTGAGCCATGTCTGGAAACCGCTCGGCGATCTCACCCGGCGTGGCCCGAACCTGCTCGCCAGCGCATTGATGGTCGCGGCTTGGGGATATTTCCTGATCCAGGGCGTGCTGGATCCGCTGGGCGGCGTGAACTCACTTTGGCCGCTCTTCGGCATTGCCAACCAACTCCTTGCCGCCATCGCGCTTTGCCTGGCGACGACGATCATCCTCAAAATGCAGCTCGGCAAAACCGACGGCACGGGCCGGCCGGCGTTCGCCTTGATCACTTTCATCCCGCTGCTCTGCCTGCTCGCGATCACTTTCACCGCGGGTTTCCAGAAGATCTACGATCCTTCGCCGCGCGTCGGTTTTCTGGCTGCGGCGCGTGAGCTCGATGCCAAACTTCCGCCGGATCCGCAAGCCGTGGGGAAGGAACTTGGGGAAGCTTCCGGAGCTGCTATCGCGGCGGCGGAAAAAGCGCTCCGGACCAATCGCGCGCTGCATTTCAATAATCTGCTGGACGCGGCGGTCGCTCAAACTTTCCTCGTGCTCGTCACGATCATCATCCTCATTTCCCTCCGGCAATGGTTCCGCCTTTTCTCCGGAGCAGCGAGTCGGAAGCTGACCGAAACCGAGCCCGTGCGCCTCTCTGCTGGAGCGCTGGAACGAGAGAAGCCGCTCCCGGCGCTGGGCCTCGCCGTCTTTGGTTTTACGCTGATCAAAGAATTGTCCGGCCAGGCTGCGGTGGACCGCGCCCAAGCCGTTGCGGAAACCTGCGACTGCGCTGCAGCACAAACTCGCCGCGGCCGCGCGAATGTCTTCCTGAGCGAAACCGAGCGCCGCTTCACCGGCATCAACCGCTGCTGTTAAAAGCGTCCGGAAGATTCCGGGAGCAACAGGTTGGGGAGCACAGGTTGGGGAGCACAGGTTGGGGAGCGCAGGTTGGGGAGCACAGGCCGCTGGCCTGTCGCATTCGGCGGCCCGCCGAATGCACCGCATAGAACTCGCCCAAATCCGGAATCAGCCCCGCCAACGCGCCCCTCCGGAATAACGTCTCCAGCGACCTCGATCGCGCAGCTTCCTCAACCCACTGCGCCCACGGGGAAGAAAACGTGCGCCTAGCGTCCGGGCACCAGCTGGAGCAAAAACCCCTTGAGATATTCGGTCTCCGGCAGCGTGGGGATGATCGGATGATCCAGTCCCTGCGAATACACTTCCAGCAGACGCAGGGTGCGTTTTGCATCCACCGTCGCTTCATTGATCACCGACCGGAAATGCTCCTGGCTGACGTGATACGAGCAACAGAAAGTCGCCAGCAAACCGTCCGGATTGAGCAGCTTCAGCGCGCGCAGATGGATCTCTTTGTAGCCGCGCAAGGCGTCGCTCAGCTTGCCTTTCGATTTCGTAAACGACGGCGGATCCAGGATGATCAAGTCGTACCGCGATTCCTGGCGTTCCAAATCCTTCAGCAGATCGAAAACATTGACTGCATACGCGTCGATCGAGAGCGCGTTGCGCGACGCGTTGGTTTTGATCAGCTCCACGCATTCCGCGCTGATTTCCGCCGCAGTGACTTTCGCCGCACCGGCCTTCGCACAAGCGAGCGCAAATGCTCCTTGATTGGCGAAGCAATCCAGCACCGTCCGGCCGCGCGCGTGTTTCGCGACGTGCGCATAGTTCGGCACTTGATCCAGATAAAAGCCGGTCTTTTGTCCCTGCAGCAGATCGATCTCGAAAGCGAGACCGCAAATCGTGATTTGCACCGGTGGCGGCGGCTCGCCAAAGAGCACGCCGGAGATCAGCTCCATGCCTTCCGCTTTGCGGATTGAAGTGTCGTTCCGCTCGATGATCGAGGCTGGGGAAAACACCGCGCGCAATGCTTCGACGATCACCGCTTTCCGCTGATCCATCGCGAGCGTCAGGGTCTGCAAAACCAAATGATCCCCGTAGCGATCCACGGTGACTCCAGGCAACCCGTCGCTCTCGCTCCAGACCAGCCGGCCGAGTCGCGGATCCAGCCCGGCACGTTCCCGATAACCCAGCGCCTGGCGGAAACGGCGTTCGAAGAAGTCGCGATCAAGATCCTGCCGCTGCCGCGAAATCCGGCGCGCGATGATCTGCGACTTCGAGTTGTAAATGGCGGTGCCGAGCAGGCGATCGCTCCCGTCCTTCAGCGAAACCACATCGCCGTCCTGCGGGGAGCCAAAGGCCTTGAGGACTTCGCTGGAATAAACCCAGTCGTGGCCGTGGAAAATGCGTGAACGAGGTTTGATGACGAGGCCGGCCATAGCGCGTCGGCAGACCGTAGGGGAGCGCCGAGCGAAGTCAACGCACCGGCGGCGGATGGCTGGCCAGCGTTTACAAAGACGGGCGGACGAGCAAAGGTGAGCGCTCCGCCAAGCTCCGCTTCCATGTCGCGCCACCTCCTGATCGCCTTTGCGACTCTTTTGCTGCAATGCCCAGCCCGCGCAGCCGATCCGGAGAAAGGCGCGGCTGCTCTGAGCCTGCTCAAGGCGCTGGATGAAGGTTTCGTCCAGGTCTTCGAAAAAGTCGCGCCGGCGGTGGTCGTCATCGAAGCAACAAAGGCTCCGGAAGAAGGTTCCCGCGACGAGGCGCGCGCACTGGAGTTTTTCTTCCGCAACGGCGAGATGGAACCCAAGAACTCCAGCCCAAAGGAAGAGCTGCCGCCCTCCGAACTGCCCAAAGCGCCGAGCCGCAGCGAAGGATCCGGGTTCATCGTGCGAGCCGACGGACTCATCCTGACCAACAATCACGTGATCGCTCACGCCCAGAAACTCAGCGTGCGGCTAAAAGACGGACGGAGCTTCCCAGCAAAAGTCGTCGGCATTGACGACAAGACCGATATCGCCGTCTTGCGGGTGGAAGCAAAGGATCTGCCGGTGGTGGAATTCGGCGACAGCGACAAGCTGCGCGTCGGGCAACTCGTCTGCGCCATTGGCACTCCGTTCAACCAGGATTACTCCTTCACCGCCGGCTGGGTGAGTGGCAAAGGCCGCACCAATCTGCTCGGCCCCAGCACCTCCAGCATTCTTTACGAGGATTACATCCAGACCGACGCGTTCATCAATCCGGGGAACAGCGGCGGCCCGCTTTTCGATGTGGAAGGAAAGGTCATCGGGATGAATACGCTGATCAACGGAATCGGCCGCGGCCTGGGCTTTGCGATTCCGGCCGCGATGCTCCAGGACATCAGCAACCAGCTCATCTCCAAGGGGAAGATTCGGCGGTCGTGGCTCGGCATCCGGATCGAAACGCTCGGCGAAACCATGGCGCTCCGAGAACACATCGCGGGAGTCGAAACCGGCGTCGTGGTGAACACCATTGAGGCAGATGCACCGGCTTACAAAAGCGATCTGCGGCCAGCGGATGTGATCCTGGAAGTGGACGGTGCGAAGGTTGGGAACGCTCGCGATTTACAGAAACAAATCCTGCGGAAGAAGATAGGTCAGATGCTTCAGCTGACGGTCTGGCGGAGCGGCGCCACGCTCAAGATTCCCGTCGCCACTGGGGAATTGCCAGGCGAGATGACGCGGGTCGCGAATGTCGAACCGCCCAAGTCGCGATCCGCTCCGGCCGAAGCGTTGGGGCTCACCTTGAAAGATGCGGATGCGGCCGCCGGCGCGGTGATCTCCGCCATCGCGCCGGAGAGTCTGGCGTCAAAGGCGGAGTTGCTCGTGGGGGACGTGATCACGGCGATCGAAACCAAGCCGGTGAGCGGCGCAGCGTCCTGTGCCCAGGCACTCACCGCCGCCGCCCAAAGCAAGCCAGGACGCGGCCTTTTGCTGAACCTCAACCGCCACGGAAAACGCACCTTCGCCGTGCTAAAACCCGGCCCCTAGAGGCTTACCGCCCGCTTGCCAAAGATGGTGCGCGATACAGGGTTCGAACCTGTGACCCCCTCCGTGTCAGGGAGGTGCTCTACCACTGAGCTAACCGCGCATTCGCACTCTCGGACGAGAGAGGCGAGCAAAGTAGCCGGCGCGGTGACGATGACAAGAAATTTCCCGCATTCCCGACGGCAAACTCCCGGCGGCCAAACACACGCGGAGTCCGCACGGCTTTTTTGCCGGAGCCCGCTGCAGCAACGCACATCGTGAGGAAGCTTCCACGTTCGCTCACCGTGAGTCTCGCGCTTGCTTCCGTGGCTGGAGCCGCCTGGTGGCTGGCGCCGAACTCTGAGCCGCCGGCGCTGTTGCCGTCGGCGGAGAAAACGCAGATCTCAGCCCCAGCCTCAGCACTCGCACCGGACGAAATCTCTCTTCCGCCGGGGAGCTTTCCCGAGCTGGAAACAGTCGCTGAAGCGCCCGCCAGCAATGTTCCGGAGCTTGCGTTAGGAACTGGTTCTCTGGCCTGGGAGCAACAAATCGCGACGATCGTTTCGGCTCACCGCAATGGTTCCGCAGCGGCGGCGCGCGCCATTCTCGCCCTGCTGCCGACGCTTCCGGAAGAAGCGCTCGCCCCCGCCACCGAAACTGCACTGAGCCAACTCTCTGTTCAGGATTATCCAGCCGTCGCCCTCCCGCGTCTCCTCGATCCGAACAGTCCCGGTCAGTCTCTCGCGGTCCTCTTCGCGGACCTTCTGGAGAAACCCGCGCGAATCAAATTTTCAGCCTTGCTGACGATTGCCAAAAATCCGTTGCACCCATTTTCCGAAGCCGCGCTCGACGACCTCAAGCTGCTGCTCAAAGCGGATCACGGCTCGAGCTGGCACGCCTGGGAAGCCGCGATCTCACAGGCTCTCGCAGCCCCGCCGGTGAAATCGTAACCCGCCCGCTTCACCTTTCTCGCGGGCCTCTATTCCCCGTCGCTGCCGATCGCGTTTTGCGGGCAAATCGCCAGCGCATTCTCCGCCGCGACGAGTTCTTCCGGACCTTCCGGTTGTTTGAAAAAGTACACGTAGGTTTCGTCGTCGTTGTATTTCAGAAGCTGCGGCGCTTCATCCAGGCAGACCCGACATGGCGTGCAAGTGTTATCCACATACCAGGGGCCTGGAACGTTTTCCGGAAGTTTGTTTTCTTTGTCAGCCATGATCCGTGTCTACGGATTTGTCACCCGGCGGGCAATGCGTTACTGCGGCTCTCTCGGGGTTGGTCCGGGCTTGGAAGGATCGCGCGGCAACGGCGGCAAATCGACGCCTTCCATAAACTGCGGAACCAGCGGGGTGCCTGCGGGCGCACTGCGCGCTGCCCGATTCGGGTGAGTTGACGGCTGGAGTTCGGTGCCGGAGCTGGTGAAAAGTTGGCGCTCTTTTGCCCGCACATTCTCCACCCGGAACAAAGCGCCGTTTCCATGCCGCAGAAAGGCGCTCATCTCCTCCGGTCGGAAGGGGCGCGATCCGCGACGACCGAAAACCACCGTCTGATGGCCCGTCTCATCCACCACGCGGTCGCGATCCAGACCTCGCGAAACCGCCAGCGTTGGTTCCTTCGTGCGAAAGGTCGCGATCAACCTCGGCGCGGGTCGGGGACTGAAGCCGGCTGCGCCTTCGACGCTATCGGGCGAGATCAGTTGCAGCACCCGGAGTCCGTTGTGCCCATCAGCCACGAGCGCGTACATCGACGCGGCGATCGAACCAATCTGCACCGCTCGCGTGTCATTCAGGACGCCGCGCGCGTTGAACATTTGATCCAGCCGTGGACGCTCGGGTTTCTCGACGTCGATGATCGCCAAGCCTTCCGGACCATTCGCCACATAGACATAGGTCCTGGCGACGTAAAGCTTGCCGGCATTGCGCAACGGCACCGTCGCCCGCGGCAGCGGACGCGGTTCCTCCGGATTGGCAAGGCTGACGACCTTCAGCCCTTCCTCATCTGTGATGAACGCATACTGAAATTGAATCGCAAGGCTGCGCGGTCTCCGGAGAAAACCGTCTGCGAGTTCGCCCACCAGCCGCGGCCGGTTTGGCTGTGAAACATCGATGACGGCCAGTCCGCGAGTCGTACAGACATAGATCCGATGACCGGCACAGACTGCATACTGCGCACCCGTTAGTTTACCATCCGGATTAAATGCATCTCCAATCGCCCTGCCAGACGGATCCTCCAGTGGAACGCGCCGGAGAAAGTTGTTTGCTGGGTTGCCGTCCGTCAGCGAACTGGTGTCCACCACCACCAAACCCTCCTTCCGATCCGCGACGAAGACGTAGCGGTAGAGCGGGTGAATCGGTTGCTCCTCATTCTCGGGCAGCCGCGTGCGCATTGGGTCAATAAGCAACGTGCTCGGCATTGCCACGGAGGCGGCATCCTTCGTCCTGACATAAGTCCGCTGGCCGCCGAGCGGCGAAACCGGCGAACTGACAATTCTTTCGCTGAATCCCTTCTGATCGATCTGCGCCACATCGAAGACCTCGAGTCCAGCCGATCCGTTGGCGGTGTAGAGGTATTCGCCGCGGAGCGTCAGATCATGAATCGCACGCGCCCCGTGTTCATAAGCGGTCTTCAGCATGCCTTGGTTGGCCACGTGCTCGGCGAAATTTCGCGGATAGGCAATCTGGTGGAAAGAGCTGCCAATCGCTGCTTGCGGCTCATCCGCTTCGGTCCAGGCCACGCCATGCAGTCCTCCTTCGCCGCCCACCCAGGCATATCGACCAAAGAAGTTGACCGTTCCGGTTCCAAAGCCGAGAAGCTGAGCCATCCAGGCATTGTTATCTTTTTCCTTCGATAGATGACAGTCTGTGCAATTCTTCGTTGTCCCCTTCCCGCTCGTGGTGTGGGCAAAGTGCGGATTGAAAGCCTGTCCGCTATATCCTTCGGCGCTGACTGTCTGTGCCTGCGAGTAGATCCATTCCCGATTTTGGTTTTGCGAACCCACGACGACCGCGCTGGAGGAGCGAATCACCGCCAGCCGGTTCTTCTTCACCGTGCCATCAATGCCCAGCATGAAGACATCGTCCCGCACCACCTGCGGATTGTAGGTTGTATAGTTACGATTGGTGACGCCTTCGTATTTGTTCAGCGGAACTTTCTGGTTCGCCTTCATCGGTAGGTGACAGCCGAAACAGCTGGTCGCCCACGAGGTGTGACAGATCTGGCAATCCATCTTTTGGTTGCTGTGCGCCAGCCGCGCCTGTTCGTCCGCTTCAATTCCGCCCCAACTCACGCCATCGCGCTGCAGCGTCTTCGCATAGCGTGCCTTCACATTGTAATGCGCTGACGCCGGATCCACGACATCCATCGTCTGCGGCACAATCCAGCGGATATCCGGAGACATCGTGGAGTTTTGGATCAATGCGTCCCCTTCCCACTCGAACCGCGGCTTCCACGGTGTGATGGTCTTCATCAGGTCCACGGCAGACATCTTCCGCCGGTCGCTGGGAGACGTCTCCCCGGCGGGTCCGGACGTCGGCATGGTGATCTCCCCATCCACGAGCTTGCGCGGACGTTGGGAGACCGTGCCGTGGCAGTCGATGCACTGGATCGTCATCGCGTTCCTCGCTTCACCATATAGATTTCCGTTGCCATGCACGTCCACCTGGAAGTGACAATCCACGCACTGCATTCCTTTGGTAAGATGAATATCTTTGAGATGAACTGCTCGCTTGAAGTCGGAGTGTGCGACGACGTTGTCATCCAGGTCCAGCCGATTGCCTTTGCGATCCTGCTTGAAGACTCCGCGGAAGAGCCAGCCATGCCCATGATAGTCCGCCATCTGCGTGTGGTTTAGTTTCGGGTTTAGCTCCGAAGCTTTCTCCAGGAAATCACGGTCACCCCAAAGTCCGCGCGCTGCGGCGGCTTCGGGGTTCTTCATCGTCGCGGCGACCAGCTCCGCATCGCTGGGATCGCGCTGTTCTTTAGGATAGAAATGTTCCCCATCCGTCTCCTGATCCCACCAAGTATAACCAAGGTAAGGATTCACGAACGAATTGCCCTGATGCATGTGACAATTCATGCACTGACTGGACGGGATCGCCCGGGTGAATTGGTGCAGGATTGGATGCCCGCGCTCGCGTTTGGAAATCGTCGGATCTTTGGAAAAGCTCAGTCCCTGGTTTCCGAACTTGCACCACCATCCGGAGTTTGTAGGTGAGCGATCATTGGCATAGACGACGTGACACGCTGAACAGCCGCTCGAGCGGTAGTCGCCGGGCCGATCGTTTGACCCCAGAAATCCCAGCAGCGGATCATGCAGCCTCGTCTTTTGTGCCCCGAGGAAGACTGGATCGGTGCGATTGAGCGTCCCCAGTCCGCGGGCTGAAAGGCGGCGTTCAGGCCGGCCCGGCGGTTCATCGAGCGCGGGAATCCCCAGTTGCAGCGGCTCGAACTGTCCTTTCTCAAAGATCCGGAAGACGTTTCCCGGCTGGCTGACATTGAAGCGATGCAATGGCCCGAGTGTAGGGAGAATTCCAAGGGTTCGCGTCTCCTCCGCACTCGGCTTGAAAGGATTCCGCAGCTCCAGCGGAATTCCGTCGGCGCCATAGACCTGACCCACCACGGGATTCTTTAGGTTGATCGCGCCGTTGTTGTAAGCAGCGGCATTCCAGAGCATCGCTCCGTGGTTCATCATCGAATGTCCGACGCGATCCACGATGTCTCCGTGGCACGGCCCGCAGGACATTTGCGCGGCACGGAGATCGCCCGGATTGACGAAGCGGATGAACTCCGGCGACTCGTGGTTCAGCGCCACCGTCGAGTTCTGCGGATTCGCCGAAGTCGTCCAAAACTCCGGCTGCAACGGCTGCACGTGCGCCTCAAAGATCGGCAGACCGCGACGGGCATCGCCACCGTGACAATCCGTGCAGCCGAGCACCACATTTGGCGAAGAGTGCATGGTATGCGCGTCGGTGGTTTTGTGGCATTCAAGGCAACCCGCGCTCTTTGCTTCCGCCTGCGCCGTCGTTTGATCGATCCAGTTCCGCGCGGGACGTTTGCTCGATCTTTCTCGTCGGATCGGAGCGGCTGTGGCCGGCCCCAGCCCGCTGCCCGAAAACGTCTCTCCCGGGAGCAGTTCCAGAGCGAAAACCGGCTCCCGGCGCGTCCTCGCAGCTGGAGCAAACGACCCGTCTGGCAGCAGCGGCGTTCCTTCCCCCGGAGGCAACGGCGCCGGGTGAACAGGGACTGCGGGAAGTAAACCCGCCGGCTCCAAACCCGCCGGAAGCTTCGACTCCGCCGGGTTCCGCTCAGCTGCTGAAGTGGGCGGATCAAACCCGGTCCCGGTGCGTTCCGCGGAAAGCGCCAGACCTGCGAGCACCCAGCTTCCCAAGCCGATCCAAAGCCAGCGCCAGATTTTGCTCGTAGGGGCGGATTGATCCATCAGTGCGCCGCGATTTACCCTGAGGAACAAGGCGAGGCGGGCGTTCGCGGCAGCGTCTAAAGCCGCACCCACAGTAGCAACTCAAATCCCATCCGGATGACGCACGTTCTTGCGTCGGTCGCTGGCGGGATCTTGGGTTAGCAAAGAAGCTGAAGGATGTTCGTGACGTCGGGATTCGCGTGGATGAAAATTACAGCCGGTTCGAATCCAAGCTCGGCCCTCGTCTTGAACACTGCACCATGAAGATCGTCATCCCAGGTGGCTCCGGGCAGGTTGGAACCTTGCTCGGGCGTGCTTTCCACCGGGGCGGGCACGAAGTGATCGAACTCAGTCGCCGCCCTCTGGCCGCACGGGCGTGGCGTGTTGTGAAGTGGGATGGGCGAACCCTCGGCGCTTGGACCGCCGAACTCGAGGCAGCGGATGCGGTCATCAATCTGGCGGGGCGAAGCGTGAACTGCCGCTACACCGCGGAGAACCGCCAGCAGATCATGCAATCACGCGTGGATTCCGCCCGCGCTGTCGGCGAAGCAATCACGAAGGCGAAGCGGCCGCCGCGAGTCTGGCTGCAAGCGAGCACGGCGACCATCTACGCGCACCGGTATGATGCGGCGAACGAGGAAAGGACCGGCATCCTCGGCGGCTCCGAGCCGGATGTTCCGGACACCTGGCGCTTCAGCATCGCAGTCGCCAATGCTTGGGAACAGGCGGTGACGGAAGCAGGTCCGCTGAGGCAAACCCGCACCGTTTTGCTGCGCTCGGCCGTCACCTTGAGCCCCGACCCGGGCAGCGCCTTCGAGATGTTGCTGCGCCTCGTGCGCTTTGGTTTGGGCGGAACCTCGGGCGACGGTCGCCAGTATGTTTCCTGGATTCACGAGATCGATTTCATCCGCGCGATCTACCGGCTCATCGAAGACGACGCGCTTGCCGGAGCGGTGAACCTCGCGTCGCCGAATCCACTGCCGAATGCAGAGTTCATGCGGATGCTCCGCGCCGCGTGGGGCATTCGCTTCGGTCTGCCGGCTTCCGCATGGATGCTGGAAGTCGGTGCGGTTTTCCTCCGGACGGAAACTGAGTTGATCCTGAAAAGCCGCCGCGTGGTCCCCGGTCGTTTGCTGGAAGACGGTTTCCGCTTCGAGTTTCCCCATTGGAACGACGCCGCTCGGGAACTTTGTGAACGCTGGCGCAAGCAGCTTAACACCTCACATTTCCTCCCGACGCTAAGTGGCTGACATGATTAGACACTCCGTCTGCCACCCGCCAGCGAGTGGAGGATTCTTCGTCAAAGCTTACTATTCCAAGCTTTGGCCCGGATGATCCTGTGCGGAATCAATACAGGAGCGTCACCGTGAGAAATCCGTTATATAGGTAATCGTCCACCTTGCCTTCTTCTTCCTGCGGGCCGAAGCCGGGGACGTGAGTGGTATTTCGGCGGAAAATGTCCCGGTAACCTGCGCCGGGGAAGAAAAAACCAACCCCCGCAGAGATGATCACGTTCTCGGTGAGCAGTGGGCGGTATTTGAAACCGAGACTGGCGTCGAGACCCAGTTCGCTGCGGAGTTTGTTAGTTTGCAGTGCAGTTTCCAGCGCCTTGGTTTCCGAAAGCCAGATGTGATTTAGGTTCCCGAACGCTTTGAGTTTCGGCGTCACCTCCACATCTGTGCCGAGCCCTACGATCAATACTCCAGGATTGACGAAGTTCGACTGCCCTTCGGTTTTGCTGGTGCGCAGGTTGGGCACGAGCGAGTCGCGTTGCTTTAGATTCACGGAGGTTCCGGCGAGGTTAAAGCCTTGATGAACGTACCAGCTAAAAGGTCCGCCAATAAAGAACGGATTGTCCAGAACCGTGTCGAAACCACGCGCTGTCCGGTCCGTCGGATCGCTGTCGCCGCTGGCATAGAATCCGGAAGCTTTCAGCCGGATCCAGTCGCGGTCATAACTCAGTTCCAGTGCAGCCATCTGCGCATTGATGTCCACGCGCCGTCCTGCCAGTCCGTTGAATTCGTCCTCGCCCAAGACTTGATAGAAGGCATGAGTTAGATTCAGCCGTCCGATGTGACCGTCACCGGCCCAGCCGAGGTAAAAAGCCCGCACGTCGTGAGCGCGCAGGCTGCCATCGCTGCCGCGAAAGTCCCCTTCATCCGGAACGGTGCCCAGCGTCTGCGGACGAGTGAGGAAGCCGTTCTGATCATAGTGCGTTCCGCCGTCGTCCCAGTCGCCATGGAAGCTGAGTTGCGCGGTATAGCCTTTCCAGAGCAAATCCTGGCGGAAGACATTGGCAACCAGCACACGCTGATGCCGCGAGTCGAACTTATTCAGGTCCGAGTAGGTGTCCTTCTCGCGCATGTCGAAAAGCGCGAGGTTATAGACTGTTCGGTTATTGTCGGCGTTGCCGAAGAGGCGGATCCCGAGATTGGTATCCGCAAAGATGAAGCCCCGGAAGTCGGAGACAAAGGGCTGAATTCCGAACCGGCTCGAGATGAAATCGTAGTTTGCTGAAAGGTCAGCGACGTGAATTTCAAGGAATGCCTCCTGGAGGGCGAAAAAGTCCTTATGCCGTGTGGTGTAGCGCGTGCCGGCAAGATCGTGCCGCTGGTTCTTTTGATTCTTCCGGTCGGCTTCCGGTGCCTTCTTCTCCGGAATCTCTTGCGTCACAGGATCCACCTTGACCAGCGGCCGCGCATCACCAATCGGCCGGAGCTGAGGCGCGATATAGTTAAACAAGTCTGGCGGATTCACTGTATGCCGGAAGCGGCCCGGATCTCCAGCGCGCGGATTCACGTCATTTTCCTCCGGCTTGATGGCTTGAATGACGGAAGTGTTCGGCGTTCCGCGATCGTCTTCAAAACCCGGCCCGCGCACATCCGGATCGAGCAATCCGTTCTCCTTTATCCGAATCCAGTTTTGATTATAGACGGCGTTGGCGCGAAAGAGCCAGGTGACTGGCTTGAAGGAAGTCTCTCCTTTGAAGAGGTCCACCGCGAGCGAGGTATCGTTGGAGAGAAACACTTGTTCACCTCGGCCGAAAAACTCGGAGCTGTTGGCCTGCGCTGCGCTGACGCCGCTGGGCAACGGCAGTCGCCGATATTCAAATAAAGTGAAATTCTTGGCAGTTAGATTGAGGAAAATATCCTGACCGATCACCGGCACATCGCCCTTCAGCGTACTCTGCTCGTATGGATGCCAGAGCCGCGGCGTATCGTACAGATACGGCGCCTCATGCGTGGGATCGTGATAACGAGTCCAGCGGGGAAACGGCAGCAACCAGCGATTTGGAACGGCGCGGCTGTTGGGGAGAAGACCGAGCCCTTCGCGGCCGAGCGGATACTCCCGATAGGTAAACGTTTTCTTCACCGGGTCGCGACCCAGCACCTTCCCCCGCGGAAGTCGCAGATGAGTCGGCAGCGGCTCCGTCCCGTACTCAGGCAGGAAGCTGGGGAAGAGATCGTCGCGTGCGCTGGCGGGAACTGCCTGCGCGGTTGGCTGATCCCAATTGCCAGGATCCGGATTGAACTGCGTGGGAGCAGTCGGGGGAATCTCCTGCACGTTCACCTTGGGCGCCTTCATGCTCGGCAGGAAGGAACGCAAAACCGTGGTGCGATGACGGAAAAGAGGCCGGGAAGTTTCTCCCTGAGCTGCTCCCGCCAGCCAGCAGCCGGCGATGGATCCAGCCAAAATCAGGCGCACCGTGTGACGCGCCGACGAGGCTGCGGAAGGAGGCGCGGAGGGCACCCGTAGGTGATATTCCCGCGCAGCAATCCGCGGCAACGGAAATGATTGTGTCCGCCGGCGGGTTCACGCTTTCATCGCCATGTCCGATGCGCCTGCTGTTTCTCCTTCCCGCCTTCGTGGCCTCGCTCCTGTCGCTCACTCCGGCGAGCGCTGCGGAACAACTCACGGCCGACGAAGTGGAGCTCGTCCTGGCCCAAGCCGTGACGGAAGCGTCGCGGGTGAACCGGCGGGCGGTAATCGCGGTGGTGGATCGGGAAGGTTTTGTGCTCGGCGCATGGAAAGTCTCCGACAGCACCAGCGCAATTCGCAAAGGCGTGCTCGCTGCGGCGGTGTCCCGCGCCGGCACCGCGGCCTTCCTGAGCAGTGACGAGAACGCCTTCACCTCGCGCACTGCCGGCTACATCATCCAGCAGCATTTCCCGGTCGGCGTGCGGAATACGCCGCCTGGTCCGCTGGTGGGCGTCGGGTTTTCCAACCTCTTTTACTCCGACATCAATCGCTTCAAGCAGTTCCCCGCAGGCTTCGATCCTTTCTTCCTGAACTCGCCGACTCAATCGCCGGGCACGCGCGGCCTGCCGGTGCCGCTCACTTCGCTGAATGATTCCCCCGGCGGCGTCCCGCTTTACAAAGGCGGCCACCTCGTCGGCGGCATCGGTGTCACGGGCGACGGGAGCCCGACGGATCTCTCCCCAGCCGCCAGCATCTTTGCGGGATTCACGCGGCGCTCTGTCACGGCGGGTTTTAAGAGCGGGCAGGATACGGATGAAGATGTGGCGCTCGCCGGCCAGAGCGGCTTCCGCCCACCGGACGAGATCTTGGCCAGCAATGTCCTGATCAACGGGATCCGTATTCCCTATGTTCATCCCTCGCCCGAAGACATCCGCGACGTGCAGGATGTCCAATCGCTCGGGACGATTGGTTCCGCTGCGCCGGGTTTTCCTGTGCAAGCCTCGCCCGCGGCATTCCCCTTCCCCATCGCCCGACTCGGTGGCATCGAAGGTGAGATCCGCCAGCCAATCCGCGCCGATCCGCTGCCCGGAAAAATTGGGAGAGCGGGTCGTCTGACCGCTCGCGAAGTCGAGGAGATCATCAGCCTCGCTGCGGAGCGTTGTGCGATCACGCGAGCGGGAATCCGTCTTCCGCTCGGCACGCGCGCGAAGGTCTTCATCAGCGTGGTCAACAATCCGCATCGGAACGAAGTCGCCCCGGCGGTGCTCGGGACGTTTCGGGTGGAAGATGCCACCATGTTTAGCTGGGATGTTTCGGTCCAAAAGGCGCGCACGGCCGTTTTCTTCTCCAACAAACAACTCGCGCAAAGCTGCCGCACCGTCGGCTTTCTGGCGCAACGCTACATTCCGCCCGGCCTGGACGGACGTCCTTACGGGCCTTACTTCGGGTTTCAGGAAGCCGTCAGCCTGAAGACGCATCCGCGGACCGGGACCTTTCCGGGAAACCCAAACTTGCCTAATGGAATCACCATCTTCCCGGGCGGCTTTCCGCTCTACCGCGACGGCGAATTGATCGGAGCGATCGGCATTTCCGGTGACGGTGTGGACCAGGATGATCTGATCGCAGCGAGCGGGTCTATTGATTTTCTCCCGAATCCCCGGATCCGCGCAGACAGCTACACGTATCGAGGCGCGCGTCTTCCCTACGCGAAGTTTCCGCGCGATCCGGAACAGTAGTTTGGGTCGCGGGAGTTCGCCGCCCGCGGGCTGAACCCATCCAATTCCCTCATTCGAGGCTCAGGCGAGGAGAAGACGCACCCGCCCGCGCACGTCCGGTCGAAGGAAAGCTACCAAGTCGCCGCCGGTCGGTGGCGACGTCAACCATCCATCAGTCTGAACCTACTACCTATGAACCGCAGAAACTTCCTCCAAACCACCGTGCTCGCAGTCGCTGGCACGACGCTCATCACCACGCTCAGCCGGGCCGCCGACGAAAAGATCGGGAAGCTCAGTGCCGCCGACTTCAAGAAAATGAACAAAGAGGGCGGAGCCAAAGTGTCCGCCATCAAAGCGGAAGCCGCGCCGCTCTCCGAGGCCGATCAGAAGCTCATGCTCGAAGTGGCCGCCGGCGGAATGATGCAGCTCGAAGTGAGCAGGATCGCTGCGGATAAAGCCACCGACGCTGACGTAAAGGCGATCGCCAAAGCGGAGGTCGAAGAGCAAACCGTGCTCAGCGCCAAACTCAAGGAAATCGCCAAGGCGAAGAAGATCACCTTGCCGGACGAACCGGACGACAAGACCAAGAAGATGGTTGCGATGCTTCAGGGCAAGTCGGGTGCCGATCTCGACCGGACCTATCTCGAAAACAGCGGCGTCAAAGGCCATGAGATGCTGCAGAAGACGATGACGAAAGTTCAGGACAAAGCGCAGGACCCCGCGCTCAAGAGCCTCGCCACTGCCGCCTTGCCGCTGATCCAGACGCATCTCGAAGTGTCCCGCGACGAGATCGCTGCGATGGCGGCTTAATCGCGCTGTTCCAAATTATCGACGGCGATCGGGCATGGTCGGCTCCGCTCCTGGTTTCTCCAGTGACTGGCGCATGACCGTGACCGATCGCCCGCGATAGGATAAATCTTCCGCCGCGCGCCGGCCGAGGGCGCATGGTAGGAGCGTGAGTCGGAATGTAGAGCTCGAGCGCGGGTCTGGCGCGGCCCGGCGCAGTTGAGGGCGGCACCAATCGCGTCTGAGGCCTTAGTGT
Organism: Chthoniobacteraceae bacterium; assembly: GCA_036388515.1. Taxonomy (GTDB): domain Bacteria; phylum Verrucomicrobiota; class Verrucomicrobiia; order Chthoniobacterales; family Chthoniobacteraceae; genus Chthoniobacter. The sequence continues at coordinate 19,740 of DASVRR010000211.1, forward strand.
CGGTAGCTGTTCCGGACGGAAAGGGAAGAAGCCACGAGGAAGGTTCTGGACGCAGTTCCGGATAAGGTTTCTTCAGGCTCGCGGTGCGGATGGAACGTCGCCCAGGACAGCGGGCAGCGTCATCGCGATTTCGGCCCGACTTAGCTTTGATTCAAAGCCAGGAGGCAAACCCGGCGACTGAAACGTTGGACGAGCAAACCGCCTCACTCGCACCAGGTCTACACCGAGACGATCGGCAGATGCTCCGGAGCATCGGATCCCTTGGTAGAAACGCGCGGAATTATCAGCCGCATCGGCAAGACTGTAAGAACGGGCAGACGCCGCGGAGCGGAAGATCTCCCCTAAGGTTCGTTACAGTTCGACCTTCATCGTTCCGCGCATCACGTGGCAATGACCAGGAAAAGTGCAGACATACGGATACTCACCCGGCTCTTTTTGCCCCAGCTTGATGATCTCCATTTCGCCCGGATTCAGCAACTTCGACGCGGCGAGAATGTCGTCCAGTTTCGGAATGTAGTTCCGCTGAATCGCGTCGGGATGTGCAGCTTGCAGATTAGCCGCCGAGCAGCATTTTTCGATCGATCCGGGTTTCACCAGCACGAGATTGTGCTGCAGTTGATCCGCGTTGCGGAAGACCAGCGCAATCGGACGTCCCGCTTTCACGGTGAAATTCAGCAGATCGTATTTCAAGCCTTCGACTGACTTGATCTCGATGACGTGATGCGTCCGGGCCAGATCCTGCACGGTTTCCACGACCTTCGGAGCGCCGGCATTCGCCAGCCCTTCGCTGATGCTGCGCCCGACAGCGCTCGGCTTTGAGGCGAGGAGCGAATGGAATGCGGTGAGTTGAGCGGGCGTGGCGACTCGGGCAAAGGTGCGGGCAATCGCCGTGAGATCCACTCCGCCAGCGGAGTTTGCTTCGCTCGCGCCAATCTTGACGCAGGCCACGTCATCGAACCAAACCTTCCCCGTGCTCTGCCCCCAGCCGCCAAAGAGGCAGTTTAGCTGGATCTGCTCTTGCGAGCCGGTGCTGATCTTGAATGACACCTGCCGCCAGTCACTGGTGCCGGTGACCGCCACAGATTTAGGCTGCGTGTTGTTCAAGCGGTGCACGTTGAGCAGCCCGCCCATCGCGCCTGTGACTCCCTCGGTTTTGATCCACGCGCTGAGCAGATAGTCAGTGTTTTTTTCCAAGGTCAGCTGGACGCTCCAACCGGCGTCCGCAGCCGGCGTTCCGGCGACCTCCACGCAATTGCCGCCGTTTCGTCCGAGCGGGACCAACTGATGCGTGGCGGTTCCGCCGAAGGTCTCGGACTTCCATCCGACAGGTTGGTTTCCCTGCACCTGTTCGAAGTTCCCGTTCGGGAGCAAATTCGGCCCCATTCCTCCAGCGCTCATCCCGGCGGCGCCGCCGGAGAGTGGCGGGGCGGCATTGACGGCGGCGGTGAGGAAACCACTGGCGTGTCGGGCAGCCGCAATCGTCAGCGCCGTCGGCAACCATTTATCGCGCGTGATCACCGGGTCAGCGCCCAGCTTGAACAACGCCTGACCGACCGCGTCGGTGGAAGGCTGATCAGCCAGCGCGAGCAGTCCGGATAATCTCACCAGCGGCTCCGCGTCCCGGAGCAAGCCAGCGTCCACGATCGTTTGCGCGCTTTGCGGTTCGCGCGAGAGCATCTGCGCGGCGGCTCTCCGGACGCCTGCTGCCGGATGCTTCAGTGCTTTCCCCAGCGTCTCGTGATCTGCTGCACCGAGATTGTGCAGCGTCCAGAGCGCGTGTAGCGAACCCCCAGCGATTCCCGCTTCATCCACTGCGGGATCGGCGACCAGCATCTTCAGTTGCGGAACGACATCCAGGTTTCCGCGTTCGGTCAGGAGCCGCTGGGCATGCCGACGCCAGAGCAGATTGTCGCTTTTCAAAGCGGCCACCAGCGTGGCTGGTTGTTCCTTGGAAAGCTTCCATTGCTGGGACGGTTTCATCCCCTTGTAGCTGAGCCGCCAAATCCGCGCGCGTTGCGTATCGCGCAGGGTGGAAACGAACGCGTTCCCCTTCCCGTTCTGTGCCCGGAAACCGCCGCGCTCCGGGCTCGGCGTGGGATTATGCTGGATGAGATAACTATAAAAATCGCTAACCCAAATCGCCCCGTCGGGACCGGTTGCAGCAAAGACTGGAGCAAACCATTCGTCATCACTCGCGAGCAGGTTCCAGCCATTCTCCAGACTGAAATGGCTCCCCGTTTGCTGGAGCACGCCCTTGTAGAGCAAATGCGCGGTGGGTTCGCAGATGAGCGCGACTTTGTTCCAGAACTCCGGAGGAAAACTGCGCGCGGTGTAGAGATTATGTCCTGCTTCCGCCGTGTGCCCGCCCATCACATCCACCTGCCGGATTCGCTCCATGATCGGCCAGACTTTCTTGTTGGCATCGATGCCAGGCGTCACCGGTTGCTCCAGCCCGTCCACTTGATTCCAGTAACGCTTCGGGATCGGTAAATACCAGGAATGCTCGTTGTTCGCAGTGCTCCCGAAGATGTCGCCATTTTCGTTCAGGGCGAAACCCCACGTGTTGTTCGAGGTCCGGCCGAGAAACTCCAGCTTTGAGCCGTCTGGTTTGAAGCGATACGCGCCTTGGGAAAACTTCAGTTTCTCGCCGCCGACGGTTCCTTCAAAACCCGCGTAGCCGACACAGCCATAGATCCAGCCATCCAGGCCCGGATGCAGATTGGAAGGACCGGCGTGCGTGTCGAAAGTGCCCCAGCCTGCGATCAGCACCTTCTTTTCATCCGCCGTGTTGTTTCCATCCGTGTCCCGCAGGAACAAAGTGTGCGGAGCTTGCTGCACGATCACACCGCCGTTGGCGAAACACAGGCTGGTCGGAACGCTGAGCCGATCGGCGAAGATGATCGAGCGATCCAGCCGGCCGTCTCCATTGGTGTCTTCCAGGATGCGGATCCGATCATTTCCCGGTCCGCCGGGATTGATTTCGTTGGGATAATCCACGGATTCCACCACCCAAAGCCGCCCGAGTTCGTCCCAGTTCAGTTCGATCACATTGGCGATCGCCGGTTCGCTGGCGAAGAGCGACAGATCCATGTCCACCGGCCATTGCACGTGCTTCTTCGAGTCTTCCGGAGAAAGCGGTTCCTGCAGTTGCGGCGGCGGATTCCGCCGCTCGTAGTTTGGGACGTCCGCAGTGGGATCATACTTGAACGGCGGCAGCTTCAAGTCCTGCAGCTGCTTCGCTGCAGCGTCTCCGACTGCCCAGATGATTCCGCGGGTCAAAAGTTCGTGAAAACCGGGATTGTTGAAGGTGCGGCCGTCGTGCCCGTAGGCGGTGTAAAAGACGCGTCCTTTTCCCTCGTCGCGGACCCAGGTAAAGGGTTCCTCTTCCCGGATCTGCAACACCGTTCGGTCGTTGTTGTGCTTTTCGTGGACATAGGTTTCGTCCCACGTCTCGAAGCCGGCAAAGCCTTTCATCACCGGATGTTCCGGCGCGACGATCTTGGTCGAAAAGGTGCCCGTCCCGTGGCGTTTGAATTGCCCGCCCACGATCCGCACATACTCCGCGGAGTTCCGGAAACAATAGCTGGCGCAATGAATCGGCACCAAACCGCGCCCGCCCTTGACGTAATCGATCAGCGCCTTTTCCGCATCCGGCGTGATCGCGTCGATGTTTGCGTAAATGGCCAGCGCGTCATACTTCGCCAGGTTCGTCGGATTGATGTCCGCGAGCTGATCCGTGTAGGTCAGGTTGATTCCCCGCGGGCCTAGACCCTTGAGCAATTCCGGAAAGCGATCCGCCGGCTTGTGGTGGCCTTTGTCGCCGAGGAAAAGGATCTCCAACCGACGCCCTTCGGCGAAGCAGGAAGTCGTGAGACAGAGAAAGGCAATGAGGAAGAAACGCATAAGGTGAAGGCGAAAGGAGTTTGTCATCCAGACAACCATCCGCACGAGCGAAAACCTAGGAACTTCAACGCCGGACCAGTCGGTGCCGCGTGGTTTTGGCTGCAACCGGCTCACCGCGCGAACCGACCCGCGTCAGTGGAGCCGCGGCGTTCGGTTTCGATCGCGAGGTAATCGACGCCAGCCTCGCGATTTGTCGCTTTCGTCCCCGCTGCGGCGATCCGATGAAGAAAGGTCAGGCGAGTTGCTTCGTCCACGTCGCGCCATTCCGGTCGAACCCGGAGTTCCAGGCGATCTTCCGCGCGCACGAGCAATCCCCAGCCGAGCGGGATTTCGTGCTCCTGGACGACTTCCGGCTCCACGACGAGGTAGTGCAAATTGGCAGCCCGCCATTTCATCAGGGACTCCATCTTTGTTTCCCCATGCAGTTGCCGCGAAAGCATCCCCAGCTCTTTCATCACCCGACGATACGGCGCGTGTTCCGCCTGTTCGAACGCCACCGTTTCATATTCCGGCCAAAGTCCGTCGCCCTGGCGCAGCGAGGGATAATGAACTTTCAAAAGTCGCTCCAGCGTGAATCGCCGCTCGGTGAGTGCTTTCATCCGCTGGAGAAGCCGAGCTGCGCTGCGGCAATCACGCACCAGATCCGGCCGGCTCGCCTTGCACTCGAACACCGCGGCGACTCCGATGGTCGCCGCGAAAACGGCGCGCTGCGTATTCAGCTGCGCGTCCCGCCGAGCCTCGCGGCGCGAACC
>DASVRR010000212.1:0-9189 GCA_036388515.1 Chthoniobacteraceae bacterium
TCGATGACTTCCAGCGGCGGCGCCTGGGATAACGCGAAGAAGCTGATTGAGGAAGGCTACCACGGCGGCAAAGGCAGCGAGGCGCACAAAGCCTCCGTCACCGGCGACACTGTCGGCGATCCCTACAAGGACACCAGCGGACCGGCGATCAATCCGATGATCAAAGTCGTCAATATCGTGGCGATCCTGATCATCCCGATCTTTTTCTAATCCGGGACTCTTCCGGATAAATCTGACGGACCGAATCAGGTCCGCTTCGTCCTTCCGCGCCGCATGAAAACGCTCTTCCTCACGAACGAATACCCGCCCACCATCTACGGAGGAGCGGGAGTCCACGCGGACTATCTTTCACGGGAACTCGCGAAGTTGATGGAGGTGGAAGTCCGCTGCTACGGCAAAGAGCTGCGCGAGATCCGCTCGGATACGCCGACTTTGAAAGCGACGGGATACGGCCTGGACACGTCGGCTTACACCGCTCCGCAGAAACTGCATTCCGTCTTCGGCGCAATCCAGCGTGGCCTGGATTGGAACACGACGAACATCGACGCGGATATCGTGCACCTTCACACCTGGTACACCCATCTCGCCGGAATCACCGCCAAGCTGAACTACGGCATCCCGCTCGTGCTGACGGTTCACTCGCTCGAGCCTTTGCGTCCGTGGAAGCGCGAACAACTCGGCGGCGGCTACGATTTTTCCTGTTGGGTCGAGAAGACGGCGATCGAAATGGCCGACGCCGTGATTGCTGTTTCCAAGGAAACCAAAGCAGACGTGCTCCGTCTCTTTGACGTGCCGGAGGAGCGCGTTCACATCATCTATAACGGCATCGATCTGGATGAATATCAGCCGGTCACCACGACGACTGCGCTGGAAAAATACGGCATCGATCCGCGCGTGCCGTTCGTCCTCTTCGTGGGCCGGATCACCCGGCAGAAAGGGATCGTCCATCTCGTCAACGCGATCAAATACATGGACCCGGGTTTCCAGATCGTGCTCTGCGCCGGAGCGCCGGATACGCCGGAGATCGCCGCCGAGATGAAGGCCGCTGTCGGAGCCGCGACCGCGCAACGTTCCAGCGTGATCTGGATCGAAGAGATGGTGAACAAAGCCACGGTTTACGAACTTTACTCCCAAGCGGCGGTCTTCTGCTGCCCTTCGATTTACGAGCCGTTTGGGATCATCAATCTGGAAGCAATGGCTTGTGAAACGGCGGTGGTGGCGAGCGCAGTCGGTGGAATCAAGGAAGTCGTCGTCGAAGGTGAAACCGGTTTCCTGGTGCCGCTGGAGCAGATGAAAGAGAGCCCGTTTGAGCCCGTTGCTCCGGACCAGTTTGCCCGCGATCTGGCCGCGCGGATCAATCAGCTCATGGCTGACCCAGCCAAGCGCGAGGCCTTCGGCAAAGCGGGTCGCCGTCGCGCCGAACAGATCTTCTCCTGGAGCGCCATCGCTCAGGAAGTGCAGGCGCTCTACCAGACCCTTCTTCCGCGTTGATTCGCGGAAAGTGACCGCAACCAAAGGAAGAAGGTTTCTTCCCCAGCGCGAACGCGTGATTTGCCAAGCGGAAAATCTCTGCGACTCTCAGCACCCGCTTTTGCGGCTTTTCACATGTTCATCGATCATATTCGCATCCAGGCAAAAGCCGGCGACGGCGGCGACGGCGCGGTCAGTTTCCGTCGGGAAAGCTTCGTCCCAAAAGGTGGACCGGACGGTGGCGACGGCGGTCGTGGAGGATCGATCATCCTTCGCGCCGACACGCACACGGATAACCTGACGCCCTTCTTCTACGAGCCGATCGTCAAAGCGCGGAATGGTGATCGAGGCGGCGGCCGGCAGTGTTCCGGAAAGGCCGCTCCGGATAAAATTCTGCCCGTGCCGATCGGCACGCTGGTCTATCGGTTGCCGGAGGAAGAGGTGAACGACTTTGATCCGGAAGTCGCTCACGGCGACGGCGCGCTCTTCGTTGATTTTTCCAAGACTCCGGAAGACGCGGAGAAAGGTCCGGAGAGAAACAAAAAAGCTTCGATCGATCCCAGCGAACTCGAACTCGTCGTCGATCTCACGGAACCCGGACAAGAGTTTGTGCTCTGCAAAGGCGGCAAGGGCGGCATCGGGAACGAACACTTCAAGAGCTCACGGAATCAGGCCCCGACTCAGTTCCGCGAAGGCGAAGAAGGCGAGTCGGGCATCTTCTATCTGGAGCTACGGAAGATCGCAGACGCCGGGCTCGTCGGTTATCCGAACGCCGGGAAGTCCACCCTGCTCGGCCGCATCTCCGCTGCTCATCCGAAGATCGCACCCTATCCGTTTACCACTTTGACTCCGCACATCGGAGTCGTGGAGTTGCCGGGATTTCAGCGAGTCACGGTTGCGGACATTCCGGGCTTGATCGAAGGCGCGCACGCCGACGTGGGGCTTGGCCACGATTTCCTCCGGCACATCGTCCGCTGCAAGTTGCTCGTTTTCGTCCTCGATATGGCTGGAAGCGAAGGCCGCGAGCCGATCGAAGATCTCCAAAAGCTCCGGAAAGAACTCGATCTTTACGACCCGAAATTGGCCGAGCGCCCGTGGATCGTGGTGGCCAATAAAATGGATTTACCCGATGCGGCGGAAAAGCTTGAGCACTTCCGAGGACGCTACCGCAAGCTTGAGATTATCCCCGTGGCGGCAGGTGAGGATGAAGGCATCGAGTTGCTCAAGGCGCGACTTGGCGATCTTGTCTCCACGCAGGCTGCGGAAGCCTGACCGGCGCCGCTTTCAAGAACCCGCCGACCTACGATTTCGGCCAGTTGAGAATGTCGTTTTCCGGCTCCGCTTTCGGAGCTTCTGCCGGCCAGGTGAAGTGGCAGGCTCCGCAATAGAAGTCCTGTTCAATCAGTCCAGTCGCCGCCAGCGCCGCTGGAAGAGCGCCCATGATGGTTCGCCGGGAAAACTGCGGAAACTCGATCCGGGAAGAACCGCAATCCGGGCACTTCACGGCCTGCGCGAGATTCGCATCATCTTCAATCGACCGCAGGAACTTGATCGCCGCGTCTTCATGCTCCGTCTGCACCCGCACGCGCAGATGAGCGCGGGGCGTGAGATTAAAGAGCTTCCACTTTTGCTCGTTGGATTCGTCGTACACCTCGGCCACGAACCCTTCGGCGCGAAGCCGTTCCGCCAAGCCCTCCGCAGGGGTGCGTTCGTTGAAAGTGGCGACGGTGATCAGTTGTTCCATAGTGCTGCAGAATAGTTCGTTGATCGCTTGAGGGGCGCTTGTATGCAAAATGTTGCGGCGGAATGAAGGGCGCAAGCACCTTCGTCAAGTCAAAAGGGTCGCGCGGGAGATCTTCACTTCGTTCCGCAAGAGTTCGCGGATGCGCGGGGGAAAAACCAGCGGCCCTGGACTCGGCCTGCTGATTCCGCACTGCCGCCTTCGATCCGCATGAGCCTTGGCCACTTGATCTCCGTTGCGGATGCTCGCACTATCCCGCCCCTTTCATGCCTGAAGATCCTGCACTCCTCCGCTCTCTCGCCGAACAAGTCGGCACGCCTTTCTGGCTCTATGACGCCGGAGTTCTCCGGGAACGAATCGCCGACATTCAATTCCTGACCGACACCGAAGGCGTGCAGGCGCGGTTCGCCATGAAAGCCTGCCCGGCGACCCGCGTTCTGGAGGAAATGCGCAGGGCGGGAATCTGGATCGACGCGGTCTCGGGGAATGAAGTGCTCCGCGCGCTGCACGCCGGTTATTCCGCGGGACATGAGCCTCCGGAAATCTGCCTGACGGCGGATGTCTTCCGCGATAATGCGCTGGACGTGGTCCTGCAGCATGGCGTGCTGCCGAACATCGGTTCACCAGGCCAAATCGCGGATCTGGCGCGCGCCGGTTACCGCGGGCCGATTTCCATCCGCGTGAATCCCGGTTTTGGACACGGTCACGTGAACGCCTGCGACACTGGCGGCCCGAGTTCGAAGCACGGGATTTGGCATGAAGATCTTCTTTCCACCAAAGCCGCGGCGGATGCTGCCGGGCTGCAGATCACAATGCTCCACGCGCACATCGGAAGCGGTCCGCAGTATCAGGAACTGCACGATAATCTCACGCGACTCGCGGCGGATTTCGTGGCTCTTCTGCCGCACTTTCCCCACCTCTCGGCGGTGAGCCTCGGCGGTGGAATCCCGCACAACTACAAGGCTCACGGCGCGCAAGTGCCCATGGAGCCGCTCCATGAACTCTTCGCTTCGTGTCATCGGCGACTTTGCGCTGCGGCGCGCCGTGAGCTGCGACTGGAGATCGAGCCCGGCCGCTATTATGTCGCACCGTCTTGTGTGCTGGTGACTCGCGTCACGGATCTCAAGCGGACCCGCACCAACGAAAAAGGGAGCGGCGCAACCTTCGCGATGGTGGACGCCGGCTTCGTCGATCTTGTTCGCCCCGCGATGTACGGCAGCTATCACGCGATCGAGGTCGTGGGGAAGAATGCGGAGGATCCGCATCAAGCGCGGGAGCCGATCGTCATTGCCGGTCCGCTGTGTGAAAGCGGCGACATTTTCACCCGGGACGACCGGGAGCTGCTGGCGCCACGCTCTTTGCCCCGACCGGAAGCGGGCGATCTCCTCCTGCTGCGAGATGCTGGAGCCTATGGCTACGCGATGTCGTCGAACTACAATTCCATCGGGAAGGCGCCACAGCTTTGGCGGGATGAAGATGGCCGCGTCACGATGATCTCGCGTCGGGAAACAATCGAAGACTTGCTCAAAGCGGAACTTCCTGAGCCTCTCGAACTCCGCAGCGCAGTCTTCCCCAGCTAAATGTCCCATCTTTCCCACCCACTCGCTCCTTCCATGAAACGAACTTTTTTCCTCCTGATCGCCGCTCTCGGCGCGCTTTCCCTCGGCGGTTGTGTCTATGAGGAAGGTTCCTACTCCCGAGCCGAAGTTTCCCGCGGATCGTATCGCGGCGACGATGATGCCCGCTACGTGGAGGTTCGGGAAGACCGACGCTACTACGCGCCGGAGGATCGCCGCTACGAGTATCGGGATGACCGCTACGAGAATCGCCCGGTTTATCTGGATCGCACGCGCTCCGACACGCGTTACAGCTCGCACCAGCAGCAACAGTATCGCTCTTCCTCCGCAGCGACGCAGCGCTACCGCCAGCAGCAGGCAGTCGCCAGATATCAGTCGCAGCAAAATCAGCGGCAGGTCCAATACCGACAGAACCAATACTCCCAGCAGCAGCGGCAACAGCAGTATCAAAACCAGGCGAAGATCAACGCCTACCGCAGCCAGGCAAAACAGAACCAGCAGCAGCAGGAATGGAAGCTCAAGCAGCAGCAGTATCAGTGGAAGCAAAAGCAGCAGCAGGCGAGCTATCAGCAGCAAGTCGCCGCTTCCAAATACAAGGGGAAGAAAAAGAAGAAGGACTAGGTCAGCTCTTGCTTCCGGAAGAAATCCGGAACCTCGCCCGCCGCTTCGCGAGGCGGACGCTTGGGGAAGAACCGGCTCTAGACCAAACGGCTCGCCTCTGTCTTAATCCCGCCTCTTTTTTCAAACATGGCCTACACCACCTGCACTCCACCCGCCGGCGACAAGATTACGATTTCCGGCGGCAAACTGACGGTTCCAGACCGGCCGATCATCCCCTTCATCCGCGGCGACGGAACCGGTCGCGACATCTGGGCGAGCAGCGCCCGGGTGCTGGATGCAGCCGTGGAAAAAGCTTACGGCGGAGTGAAGAAGATCGCCTGGTTTGAAGTGTTCGCCGGGGAAGCTTCGAAGACGAAGTTTGATAACTGGCTTCCGGATGACACGGTCGAGGCGTTCAACGAATACCTCGTCGGGATCAAAGGTCCGCTCACCACGCCAGTCGGTGGCGGCATTCGCTCGCTCAATGTGGCGCTGCGGCAGATGCTGGACCTCTACGTTTGCCTGCGCCCGGTCCAGTATTTCCAAGGCGTGCCCTCGCCCGTGAAGCATCCGGAGAAAGTGGACATGGTGATCTTCCGCGAGAACACCGAAGACATTTACGCCGGGATCGATTGGCTGGCCGGTTCGGAAATGGCGACGAAGTTCCTGAGCTGGCTGGAAAAGGAATCGCCGAAAGACTTCGCCAAAGTGCGCTTCGGCACGGCGGACAAAACCGCCACCTTTGCGAAAAGCGCCGGCTGCACGTCCACGGAACCGCACCAGGTCGAAGTCGGCATCGGGATCAAAGCGGTCAGCCGTCTGGGCACGGCCCGGCTGATGCAGGCGGCGATCGAATACGCCATCGAGCAAGGGCGCAAAAGCGTCACGCTGGTGCACAAGGGGAACATCATGAAGTACACGGAAGGCGGCTTCCGCGACTGGGGATATGAGCTCGCGAAAATCGGCTACGATGCGGAAGAAATCGACGGCGGCCCGTGGTGCAAGATTCCCGAAGGGAAACGCGGCGCCGGTCTGGTCATCAAAGACGCGATCGCCGACATCACGCTCCAGCAGGTCCTCACGCGGCCAACGGATTTCGACGTGATCGCCACGCTGAATCTTAACGGAGATTATCTCTCCGACGCGCTCGCGGCGCAGGTCGGCGGAATCGGCATCGCCCCCGGAGGAAACATCAATTACATCACCGGCCACGCTATCTTCGAGGCGACCCACGGCACCGCGCCGAAGTATGCGGACAAGGATCTCGTGAACCCCGGAAGCGTCGTCCTCAGCGGCGAGATGATGTTCCGTTACCTCGGCTGGGGAGAAGCCGCGGATCGGATCATCAAAGGACTTAACGGCGCCATCGCGAGCAAGCGGGTGACCTACGATTTCGCGCGGCAGATGGACGGTGCGACGGAGATCAAGTGCAGCGAATTCGGCGATAACATCATCGCGCACATGTAGGCTGCGCCGAGCGCTTTTCCGCTCGCCGATTTGCGGTGGAAGAGCAGCCCCAGGCCAAGGTTTCCCCGCTGGCCGGGTTTCCTCCTGATACCCGCATGAAACGCCAAACCGCCGCCGACTTTGATCCGGAACTCCTCTCGCTTTACGACGACTACGCTCACGGTCGACTGACGCGCCGCGGTTTTCTGGAATCCGCCGCGCGATTTGCAGCGGCTGGAGTCACCGCCGCGGCGATCCTGGAAGCGCTCACGCCGAACTACGCTTTTGCCCAGCAGATTGCCAAAGATGATGCGCGGCTGAAAACGGAATACGCGGAGTTTCCTTCCCCAAAAGGCGGCGGGAAGATGCGCGGCTATCTGGCTCGCCTCGCTGCGGAAGAAACGAAGCGTCCCGGCGTGCTGGTGATCCACGAAAATCGCGGGCTGAACCCGTACATCGAGGACGTCACTCGGCGGGTTGCCGTGGAAGGTTTCCTCGCGTTCGGTCCGGACGCGCTGGCGCCGCTGGGAGGTTATCCCGGAAATGATGAGGAAGGACGCGCGCTCCAGGCGAAACGGAAGCCGGAGGAAATGACGGAAGACTTCATCGCCGCGGCCCAATGGCTGCAGGCTCATCCGGGATGCAACGGGAAGATCGGAGTGGTCGGATTCTGTTACGGCGGAGCCATGGCAAACACGCTCGCGGTGCGGATTCCGGACATCATCAAGGCCGCGGTTCCCTTCTACGGTCGGCAACCCGCGGCGGAGGATGTTCCCAAGATCAAAGCAGCGTTGCTCTTGCACTACGGCGAGCTCGATCAGCGCGTGAATGAAGGCTGGCCCGCCTACGAAGCTGCGTTGAAAGCGGCCGGCGTCACTTACACCGCGCACATTTACTCCGGAGCAAATCACGGCTTTCACAACGACACGACGCCGCGCTACGACGAGGCGGATGCCAAGCTCGCGTGGAGCCGGACGATCGAGTTCTTCAGGAAGACGCTCAGCTGAGCCGAATCGCTGAACGTTCTGCGCACTGACGCAGTTTCTTCCCTAGGAAGACGCGCTCGGACGGCAAATCCGTCAGCTGCAAAGCTCGCTCGAGGTGAACGACAGCAGCGTCATCGTCGCCAAGTTGCGACTCCAGTTCTCCCAAGACCGCGTGGGTCAGGTAGTACGCCTGTAACTGCCGCTGCTCGGGAATTGCCTGCACCGCCGCGATTCCGGCGGCGGCGCCGTGGACCTTTGCCACCGCGACCGCGCGGTTCAGCGCGACGATCGGAGAATCGCTGATCGTCAGCCATTGATCGTAATGCTCCAGGATCAAGCGCCAGTCCGTGGAGTCGTCATCCGGCGCTGCACAGTGGCACGCCGCAATGCCGGCTTGCAGATGATATTCGCTGAGCTCGCGGCCAGCCGCGGCGTGGCGAAGATGCTGGAGTCCGCGGGCAATCAGCGTCGGGTCCCAGCTCGCCCGATCCTGCTCCTGGAGACGCAGAAGATTTCCTTCCGCATCGCTTCTTCCGGAAAGTCGCGCCGCGTTCAGCAGCATCAACGCGAGCAGGGCGTGCGTGCGCGGCTGATCCGAAGCGGGATGTTCCACGAGCAAAACGCCGAGCCGGATCGCTTCATGACAAAGATCCGCGCGGACGAGACTCTCGCCCGTCGAGGCTTTGTAACCTTCATTGAAGAGCAAATAGACGACTTGCAGCACCGCATCCAGCCGCGCCGAAAGCTCCGCCCCGGAAGGAATCTCAAACGGAATCCCCTGCTCCTGAATGCTCTGCCGCGCCCGCGTCAGCCGCTTCGCCACGGCCGCTTCCGTGCTCAGAAAGGCCTTCGCGATTTCTCCCGGACTGAAGCCGCACAGCGTCTTCAAAGCCAAAGCCGTCTGTGCTTCCAGGGCGAGCGTCGGATGACAACAAGCGAAGATCAGACGCAAGCGGCCGTCTTTGATTTCCTCCGCAAATTTCGGCGCGTCGTCTCCGGAAGGCTCGCTCAGTCGCAGTTCCAGCGACGCCGTGATCTCCGCCTGTTTGGTGTAAAACAACTTCTCCCTGCGGATCACATCCAGCGCGAGATTGCGCGCGGTCTGCATCAGCCAGGCAGGAGGATTTTTCGGCACGCCGTCGTAGGGCCAGGTTTGAAAGGCGCGGATCAGCGATTCCTGCACGACATCTTCGACCAGCTGCAGTCGGGCGATGCCGAAGATGCCGGTGAGCACGGAGACGAGCTTCCCGGATTCGTGACGGAAAAGATGCTCGGTGAGTTGCGGAATTCCCGCGTCGGGCGAGGACGGATCCGCGGCACCACTCGCGCCGTCCACAGTTACGCCGAGGTTTCCAGCGCGACTTCGCGG
>DASVRR010000213.1:0-2409 GCA_036388515.1 Chthoniobacteraceae bacterium
CATTGCACCGGATCGGTTTGATCGTCGGCGGAACATCCTGAACACGGTGGACGAGCATTTTCGCTCCCTGGAGAAAAGCGACGCGCTCACAGCGATGGACAGCTTCTACCAATCGGCCTACGCGCTCGTCTCTTCGCAATCCGCGCGCGAGGCCTTCAATCTGGCGGCGGAGCCGGAGAAGATTCGCGCCGAATATGGGATGCACGACGCCGGTCAACGGATGCTCCTCGCGCGTCGGCTCGTGGAAGGCGGGGTGCGCTTCGTCTCGCTGACTTATGGCGGATGGGACATGCATGCGAACATCGCCAAAGGCATCGAAGGACAGGTGCCAAACTTCGATCAGGCGTATGCCGCGCTGATCACGGATCTCGACCGGCGTGGAATGCTGGATAAGACGCTGGTCATGGTGACTTCGGAGTTTGGGCGAACCCCGAAGATCAACAAAGACGCGGGCCGCGATCATTGGCCGCGCGTGTTTTCGGTGGCGTTTGCCGGCGGTGGGTTCAAGCGCGGCTACATCCATGGCGCATCGGATTCCACTGGAGCGGAGCCGGACAGCGATCCGCTCACCGTGGAAAACATGGCGGCCACGGTCTTCACGCAGCTCGGGATCAAGCCGGAGAAGAAGCTGATGGCGCCGGGCAATCGGCCGATCGACATCGTGCGTGCGGGCGAAGTCGTGACCGATCTGCTCGCCTGACTTTCCTCCTGCTGCGCGTGAGTCTTCCGAATTTCAAGCGGCGCCTGCTCGCCGGAATCAGCCTCGCTGGCCTGGCATTGGGCGCCAGCGCGATGGCCGGTTCGCCGCGAGTCACACACCTCTTCCCAAGCGGCGGACAGCGGGGAAGCGAAGTCGAGATCACCTGCACGGGGAGCAGTCTGGAAGACGCCACCGGGATGCTTTTCGACGACGCGAACTTCGAAGTGACGCGGGTCTCCGCGGAGAAGGGGAAGTTTCAGGCGAAGGTGAAGATCAAAGCCGAAGCCCATTTGGGTGAGCATACCTTCCGGGTGATTACGGCTTCTGGTCTCTCGGATCTGCGGCTGTTTTTCGTGACGCCATTTCCGTTGATCGCGGAAAGCGAAAGCAAGGAGCGCCCGGAGCAAGCGCAGCCGATTTCGCTCGGGAGCACGGTCTATGGCAACTCCGCGGGGGAGGATCAGGACAAGTTTCAAGTGGAGCTGAAGCAAGGCCAGCGACTCAGCCTGGAGGTGATCGGCGCGCGTTTGCAGACGCAAACACTTTACGATCCGACGCTGACGGTGACGGCGAGCGACGGCACGGTGCTGGCGACGGCGGACGACTGCGCGTTTACCCGGCAAGATCCGGCGATGAGCGTCATTGCTCCCGCGGATGGGAGTTACTTCATCACGATCAAGGACAGCACGAACTCCGGTCCGGGTCCGTGCCACTATTTGCTCAATGTCGGAAGCTTTCCGCGGCCGCTCGCCGTGTTTCCCGCCGGAGGACCGGCTGGGGAAGATCTGGCGGTCACCGTCATCGGTGACGCCTCCGGAACAATCGAACAAAAGGTGCGTCTTCCGGAGCATCCCGGCGAATCTTTTGCCTTCTTCCCGACGCAGGAAGAAAGCGCGATGCAGCCGCATCTGCTCCGCGTTTCCTCCTTCCCGAATGTCCTGGAAGCCGAGCCAAATCACGACCCCGCAAAGGCACCGCAGACGGACGCGGGAGTTCCTTTTGCCTTCAACGGAATCATCTCCGAGAAGGGCGACATCGACAGCCTGCGGTTTCAGGCAAAGAAGGATGCCGAATACGAAGTCACCGTTTATTCCCGGCGGCTGCGGTCGCCGCTGGATGCGGTGCTTTCGATCTACGATGCAAAAGGAAGCCGCGTGGCCCAGAACGACGACAGTGGCGGCCCGGATAGTTATCTCCGCTGGAAGGCGCCGGCCGACGGCGAATTCGTGATCGCCGTGCAGGATCAACTGCTGCGCGGCGGAGCAACGTTTGTCTATCGGATCGAGGTCACGCGGATTCAGCCACGAGTGACCATGTGGTTGCCGGAAATGGTGCCAAATTCCAATCAGGAACGCCGCGCGATTGTGGTGCCGAAAGGCAATCGTTCCGCCTCGCTGGTGCGCCTGAAGCGCGCGGATGTCGCCGGAAATATCGAGCTGGTTCCGGTGGGCTTGCCCGCTGGGCTCACGGCGGCTGCGCCGGCGGTGGAGAAGAGCGTGGACACCATTCCGATGGTCTTTGAAGCCGCCGGCGACGCGGCAGAAACGGCGCAATCGTTCACCTTCCAGACGAAACTCGCGGAACCGCCGAAGGACGTGTCGGTGACGACTGGAATCGAGCATCCGCTGGACATCGCGGAGAATGGAAACCAGCCGGCGTTTTACTCCATGGTCGAGAAAACTCTCCCCGTGCAAATCTCCGCGCCGGTG
>DASVRR010000214.1:0-2033 GCA_036388515.1 Chthoniobacteraceae bacterium
TTGGTTCAGCGCCTTTCGGCTGAAGTCCCAGCTCCTTCATCCGCGCGAGGACCATGCTTCCGGTAGCCGATTCAAACCAGCTCAGCACGGCCCGCGCGACGACTGGACCGAGCAACACCACGGCGTCCGCGTCGGTGCCGCTTTTCTTCTTCGCCGGTTGCGCAAAACCTGCATCGATCAATCGCCGGCCGGTTTCTTTTGCTGCAGCGAGCAATGCGGAATGTTCCGGAAGCAGCGCGGCTTTTTCTTCCGGAGAAAGCGCTTTGTGTTGCCGCCCGCGCGGGTTTGCCCGATCCGCTTCCGCGCGGAGTCGATCCAGCTCCAGCACATCGCGGAGCAAAGCCGAGTCGCGCAACGCTTCGATGGAAACGTGCGTCTTGGCGAGATCATGCGCGGTGGTTTCGCCGACTTCCGGAATGGCCAGCGCGTGGAGCCAGCGCGCGAGCGGCAGCGTGCGGCTGCGCTCGATCGCCTCCAGCAACTTGCCGGCATTCTTCGCGCCGAAGACGCGCGGCTCTTCCTCCGAGCCGAGATTCAACCCGGAGAGCGCCTGACCCGCTCGCTCCTTCTCAGCCAGATCGAAGACGTCCAGCGGTTCGCTCACGAGTCCGCGCTCGATGAGTTTGTCCGCAACGATTCCGCCGAGCCCATCGAGATCGAGCGCACCACGGCGCGCAAAATATTCCAGCCGGCGCGTCTTCTGCGCCGGACACGCCGGATTTTCGCAGACCCAAACCGCGCCTTCCGGGTCGCGCCGGATCGGTCCGCGGCAAGCCGGACATTGCCCGTGGAGATGCGCGGCGAAGTCGAACGGCTTTGCTTCCGTGGGGCGTTTTTCTTCCAGCACGCGGACGACGGCCGGGATGACCTCGCCGGCTTTCTCGATGATCACGGTGTCGCCGAGCCGGATGTCTTTGCGCCGGATTTCATCCTCATTGTGCAGGGTGGCGCGGCCGATCGTGCTCCCGCGCAAGAGCACCGGCTCCAGCTCCGCGACGGGCGTGAGCACGCCGGTCCGGCCGACTTGCACGGTGATCGCGCGGAGCCTGGTTTCCGCTTGTTCCGGAACGAATTTCCAGGCCTTCGCCCACTTCGGCGCGCGCGAGTGGAAGCCCACGCGTTCCCGCAAAGCGCGGTCGTTGAGCTTGATCACCGCGCCATCCGTCTCGAACCCGAAATCGTGCCGGACGCTGTCGAGTTCCTCGATCGCGGCCAGCACTTCTTCCACGGAACGGCAGAGTTTCATCCAGCGATGCGTGCGAAATCCGAAGCCGCGAATCCAGGCGAGCATGGCTTCCTGAGTCGGCGGCACGGCGTCGTCTTCGCTCACCGCGCCGAGTCCGTAGAGCACGATTTCCAGCGGACGTTTTGCCACCAGACTCGGATCCAGCAGTTTCAGCGAACCGGCGGCGGCATTGCGCGGATTGGCAAACGGTTCTTCCCCAGCGGCGATCATTTCGTCGCAGACTCGGCGGAAGCCGGCGGCGGGAAGATAGACTTCGCCGCGCACTTCCAGCACTTCCGGAGCATCGGCGAGGTTTAAGGGAACGCTCCGGATGGTCCGGAGATTGGCGGTGATGTCGTCGCCGGTTTCCCCATCTCCGCGCGTGGCGCCGACGGCAAGCCGCCCGTTTTCATAGCGCAGACTCACCGCGACGCCATCGACTTTTGGTTCCACGAGCCAGTCCAGCACTTCTCCCGGGACGGCGCGCTCGACGCTGCCCACGAACTTCCGCAACCCGTCGATTCCTTCCTTCGCGAAGAGATTATCCAGCGAAAGCATCGGCACCGCGTGGCGGACTTGCTGGAAGCCCGCGGCCGCTTTTCCGCCGACGCGCTGGGTCGGCGAATGTGGCGTGATTAGCTCCGGATGCTCGGCTTCGATCTTCCGCAGTTCGCGGAAGAGCGCGTCATATTCCGCATCCGAAATGGTCGGGCGCGCTTCCTCGTAGTAGCGGCGATCGTGCGCCTCAATTTCGCTCCGGAGCTGTTCGAGGCGGCGGGAAGAGTCGGGCATGGATCAAAAGAAAGAG
>DASVRR010000215.1:0-18126 GCA_036388515.1 Chthoniobacteraceae bacterium
ATCCTTTTTACGTTGCCCTTCCGTATAACGATCTCACCCGAGGCGGCCACAAGATCGAAGCCGCCCAAGTGATTCCTTGGTTTAAGAAAGACTTCCAGCGCCCCGGGAAAACGGTTCTCAAAGGACGTTGGGTCGCCATTCGGTTCCAAGGGCGGACTGCTTACGCCCAATGGGAAGATTGCGGACCTTTCCGCACCGATCACTATCAATACGTCTTCGGGAATGAACGGCCAAAGGCGAACCTGAACCGCGGCGCGGGCTTGGATGTTTCCCCAGCAGTGCGCGACTTTTTGGGAATGGCGGGAACCGACGTAACGGACTGGCGGTTTGCCGACTTCGACGAAGTCCCGCAGGGGCCGTGGGCGACACATGGGGACAACAACACGTTTGTGATCAATCAGCGGCTGAAGAACGACGGAACAGCAACGGTGAGAGCGGCATTACCGCCTGTTCCAGCAGCGAATCGGTCGGTCCAGTAAGCACTCCCGGCTACCAAGCGGCGTCGGAGATTGACCGCAGAGAGCAAAGCTCCAACTGTGGAGCCGCTGCATGAAAACCGAGATCGCGCGATTCTGTGAAGTCTGCCTAAACGCACTCAATCCGCTGCGACCGGCGCTCAAGACCGCCGCGGATCAGCTGGAGTCGAGCGGGGAAAAAGCGCTGCTTCAGCCGCCGCTCGTCGCGCTGAACGATGTTCGCGCCCGACTCCGTTCGCTCCTGGATAAACTCGCCAGCCAGCAAGCTTATCTCCTGATTTTTGGCCCTCTGAAGAGCGGCAAATCGACGCTGATGAACGCGATCAGCGGTTCGTACGTGAGCGAGGTTTCTTCCCTGCCGGGATATCCCTGCCTCGTCTATGTGCAGCACTCAGAGAAGCCGCACTTTTCGGTGACGCGCTACAACGGCCGGGAGTCCGTTTTCGCCGACGCCATTGTGCTCAAAGACGTAATTGCCGACAGCCACCTTGCTCTTGCCCAGCAAATCCGTCAGGCCGAGCAACGCGGGGATGACTTCGATCCGCGCAACCACTTCACCGAGGCGATCCGGCGAATCGACGTGAAAGTGCCCGTGCAGAGCCTCGGCGAATCGAGCACCGTGCTGGTGGATACTCCGGGGCTTTATAGCCGGATGAATTTCGGTTACGACGTCCTCACCCGCGAGTTCCGGGACAGCGCCGCGTGTGCGGTTTTCGTGGTGAAGACGGACAACCTTTTCCTGGAGCAAGTCTTCGCCGAGTTCAACCAGTTGCTCGGTCTCTTCAGCCGGATCTTCCTGGTGATCAATGTGGATTCCAGCAAACGCGACCTTCAGGCAGATGGAAGCCTTCAGCCGAGCGCCGAGAGCCAGCATCCGGAGCAAATTATCGAGGCCTTCCGGACGCTTTCCATGGCGGGTCCGATGCGGAAAGCTTACGAGGACAAACGGGTTCGAATTCATGCCGTGGATCTGCTCAGTGCGGCATCCGCGTTTCTCACCCGCAACGGTTCCGCGGCTGGTCCCGCCGTGCAGGTGCAAAAGAACGCCTTCGATGCATTTCTGCGCGACCTGACGGATTATCTAAACAGCAGCGACTACACGCTCGAATTCATCCGGGACAGCTTGCGGCAAGGCCAGACTTTGTGCGCCGAATCGCGCGCCCTGGTCGCCGGCGACGAGACGCGCTTGCTGGGCGAAAAGCAAACCGAACTCGGCCGGCAAATGAGTGAACTCGATGAGCGGATCGCGGCGGTGGATCGGCTCCTCAAAGTGGATTGGGATGAAACCTTTGAGAAAGTGCGAGCCGAGAATACCAGCCGCGTGAGTGGAACAGCGCGCGCCCGAGCGGCTCAACTGGCAAAGGATTTGCGGCAGGCTCTGCAGAATTGGTACGGGGCAAACCACAGCTTGAAAGCCCTGGAGGAGCAGCATTGGAATCCCCTGCTCACTTCGGCGGCGCAGTCGCTGGCGGATGAATCTCACGCGCGCCTGAGTGCGCTCCTCGGCACTTCCTTGGGCGGCGCCGAACCGGCAGCTTCGGTGATGACCGATCTCCATGCCGTGAACTTCCGCCTCGGTCCTGCAGCTCAAGCCGCTCTGCCTGCGCTGAGCCAAAAGGAACTGATCGAACCCTACAAGCTGGAGCTAAAAGACGAGGAGATTCCGGTCCGCAAATCGATCGGGGATTGGCTGCTTTTCCGGAAGATCGCAACGGTCCGCCGACGGCTCTTCGGAGAAAATCTCCAACAGGAGATCGAGCCCGCCATCAAACAGCAGCGTCTTCCGGAGAAAAGCCGCGAGACCTTCCTCCGGCTGATCGATGTCGCAGTGCAGGAGAAGTTTCCTTCGCTGCCGACCGGTCATGCGGAGGAACTGCTCAAGGGCTACGTTGCCCGTTTTCGCGAGGAAGTTCTCCAGGGCCTGCGCGCCCACCGCGAACAGCTGGGCAAAAACCGCGCGCAATGTCAGACCCCGTTCGATCGCAATGCGCAGGCTCTTTCCGCCCTCCGCGAACTCGATCAGCAAGCGGGGAAAGTCGCGACCGCTCTCGATGCACTTTCCGCTCAGGAAAATGGCAATCTTCCCTCGGTTCCGCTGACGACGATCCCGCCGCCGAAGCCAGCGCTGGAAGACGCGAGCTTGTAGCGCGGACCCGAGGCAGATGAATCACGCAAGCTGCGTGAAGAACTCCACGACTCTGCGTTCAGCCCACGGCTGGAGCCCGTTCGCGAAGTCGAGAAATCCCACGTGCCCACCGAATGCGGGAGCTTCGAAGAACAGTTTCGCGCTCGCCTTTGCCTCCGCAAAAGGAAACGAAGCCGGCGCGAGGAACGGATCGTCCTGCGCGTTCAGGAGGAGCGTTGGAACATTGATCCCGCCGAGAAATTGCCGCGCGCTGGAACGAACCCAGTAATCTTCCGCATCGCGAAATCCATGCAGCCGCGCGGTGTAGCGGTCGTCGAATTCTGCAAACGTGCGGACGGCGCGGATGCCGCTGACGTTCAGCTCAACGGGAAAATGCACGGCCTTGGCCTCGACTTTCGCCACCAGTGTTTTGATGAACCTCCGGAGGTAAATGCGGTTCGCGAAGCGTTGATCGAGTGCGCGAGCGCTGGAGCCAAGATCCACCGGAACGGAAATCGCGGCGGCAGCTTCAATCGCTGGATGCGGTGCCGATTCGCCCAAGTATTTCAGGATCACATTTCCTCCCAGACTGAACCCCACCAGCGCGATCCGGCGATACGTCCCAGCCGCATGCCGGATGACTTCCCCAAGGTCACTGGTTTCGCCGCTGTGGTAGAACCTCGCGTTGCGGTTCGGCTCTCCGCTGCACCCGCGGAAATTCCAGGCGAGCACATCCCAGCCACTCGCGCGCAGCGCAGCGGTCAGACCGCGGATGTAGCCGTTCCTGGAACAACCCTCCAAGCCATGCGAGAGAATCGCGAGCCGCGCAGATCCGTTTCCCGCCCAATCGAGATCCAGGAAATCGCCGTCCGTCAGATGAAGGCGCTCGCGGCGAAACGGAACCGAAAGTCGGCGCGGAAGCAGGACCGGCAGAATGGTTTGCAGGTGGCCGTTGCGGAGGAAAATGGGCGCACGAAAGCTGGAAGAAACAACCGGCATGAAGGCCGCATCGTTCCCCAGCTTTCCCGGAAAAGGCAATCTCCCGGAACTCCGCTCCACTTGACGCCCGATCCATACTCCCGAGGTGATCTCCCGTTTCCTCCTGGTGCTCGGCATTGGCGCGCTCGCTTTGCTCAGCGGATGCGCGAGTCCGGCGCCCTACGTTTATCGTTATGTCCCTGGCAAAACTGCGGAGCTGCGTGACGGCTACGCCATCGCTCCGGCGGCGGCGCCGCAAGCGGTTCACTACGCGGTCGCAGCAGCCAATCGCATCCACGGCCTGCCGTACCGATATGGCGGCGGGCATGGAAGAGAGATCGACACCGCTTACGATTGCTCCGGAGCTGCTTCTTACGTTTTGCAGGCGGCAGGCCGGCTGAGGAGTTCCACGACTTCAAAAGGATTCCGGCGCTTCGGTGAGAGCGGTCCGGGCGAATGGATCAGCATCTATGCTCGCCGGGATCACGTCTTCCTGGTGATCGCCGGCCTGCGCTTCGATACCGGCTGGACGGGCGGAGCAAAGGGACCGCGCTGGACGACGCGCACCCGTCCGGCAGATGGCTGTGTGCTCCGCCATCCAGCCGGCCTTTGATTCTTCCAGCCTAGAACTGCGGTTCCGCGCCTGGGTCGAGGGAAGGATGATCCACCCTCAGGAGGTGCCAGTCCCAAGGCTTCCCGCTGCGCTGCGCCCAAGTGAAAGTGAACGGCTCGCCCAGCGAATTCACCTTGGTCATCACGTATTGCGCGATGGGTCCGCCCTGGCCGCTGATCTTGACGTAAGAACTCGCGCGCCCCTCGCTCGCCAGTGAATTCGTGGTTTTCTCCTCAACGCTGAGGAAAAGGAACTGCTGAAAGGCCTTCTCCAGCGCCGCGACGACAAATTCATTGTCATATCCCCAGCGATCCGAGTAGCTGTCCGCCAGAAAACTCTGCACTTTGCTCCACTTGCGTGCCTCCACAGCTTTGAGAAAGCCGACGGTGTGCAGCCGCACCTGCCGTTCCGGTTGCCACAGCCACGTCAGCCAGAGCACCAGCGCGATCAGCCCGACGGCGGCACCGATGCCAAGACGTTTGAAATCCATCTGCAAACTAGAATGAAATACCGAGCGAATGTCGCGGCGATTTTACGGAATCCAGCGGGGCAAATTCTGGTCTGCGAGCGGCTCGGCGTGCCCGACGCCTGGCAATTTCCCCAAGGCGGCATCGACGAAGGTGAGACTCCGGAACAAGCGCTCGCGCGTGAGCTGTGGGAAGAAATCGGCGTCGAGCCCGCCAGCTATCGCGTGATCTCGCGGCGCGGCCCGTACCGCTACCTTTTCGGAAATGGCCGGATGAAAAAAGGCTTCCACGGCAAAGAGCAGCTTTATTTCCTCTGCGACTTCAGCGGATCCGACAGCGCGATCAAGGTGGACATGCCGCACCCAGAGTTTCAGGCCTTCCGCTGGATCAAACCCGGCGCCTTCAAGGTGGCGTGGCTTCCGGAGATGAAGCGGGAAGTTTACCGCGCCGTCTTCCACGATTTCTTCCAGGTGAAACTTTGAGGAAGCAACCGCAGGAAAGCTGTTGACCTGGCAAGGCACATGCATCACATGCACGCCTTCTATGCTGAATCTCGGGATGTATTCTCTCATGCTGGCGACTTTTCTCGGCACCGTCTGGTGGGCGTGCCGGGATGAAAGCGTTTAGTTCCTCTGAAAATCATGCTCGAGAAAGAGGAGTCTGAGTGGATCCAATCCACCGCGAATGAGCTGAACAACCTGCTGCAGGTCATCTCCGAATCGAGCCAGGTGCTGGAAACGATTTACGGCGGCAATGCGGATACGGATCGGTTTTTCGCAATCCTGCGCAGCGGCGTGGAACGCGCCACCAAAACCGCGCGGGTGATGGTCAATCGCGTCGGCGGCAGTAGCGAAGAGGGTTTTTCCGGAGTCACCGCGGCGCCCACGGCGAAGCTCACCGTGATGCAACCTCCGCCACCTGCTCCCGCGGGATCAGTCCCGGTCGATGTCCTCATCCACAATCCAATGGGGACGCGGGAGCTGGTGCTGATCGTGGATGACGAAGATTTCATCACCATGCTCGCCCAGCGGGTTCTTGCGGACGAAGGCTATCGCGTGGTGACCGCCAAGGACGGTTTTGGCGCGATCGAAACCTACCGGAAACTGCGCGACCAAATTGCCCTGGTGATTCTCGATTTCACCATGCCGGTCATGGATGGCGCCGATGTTTTCGAGGAGCTGCTGCTGATCAATCCGCAAGTTCCAGTCGTGCTGAGCAGCGGCTTTGCCGAACAGGAAAGACTCCGGACGATGCTCGCGCGCGGCCTGCGGGGATTCATCCCGAAGCCGTACACGCAGCAAAAACTGCTCACGCAGATCCGCTCCACGCTCGATGCGCTGCACGCGGAAAGAACCGGCGAGCGCCGGGTTTTGTAAGAAGCGAAACTAGCGCCGCGGCATCACCGTGCTCCGGAGCGCTGGCACCGGTTTTTCGCTGCGGAGGATTTCCGCTTCGGGAGTCAAGGTCTGCGGTTTGCCTCCGAAGATGACGCGGTGCGGCCGCTCGCCGATCGCTTGAGTGAAAGCTTTCGCCTGAGTCGAAACGACTTTCAGATTCTGCAGCACATTGCTGAGTTCGCGCATGCGCCCGGCCAGTTGTTTGTCGGTGCTGCCGATGAAGCCGTCGGTGGTTTTCAAGACGCCCTGCACATCGGTCAGCGCCTTCTTTAGCTCCAGCAAATCCGCTTTGATTGCGCCTTCATTTTCCGCAATCAGCTGATCCGCGCGCTTCAGCAAAGCTCCCGCCGACTCCGCGGTGCTCTGTGCCGAATCCGCCACTTTGCCCAGCTTCGGCATGACGTCGGCGATCCCTTGCTTCAGCGTATCCAGAGTTTCGCCGGTCTTCCCCACCACTGGCTCGATTGAGCGCAAGGTGAGATCCACGCTCTTCAAGATGGGACCAATCGCGCCGAGAAGATCGTCGAAGTTCGCGCTGCTTTGCCCCTGGACCAAAGCGCCATTTGCGAGCCGGGCGACGTCGGGAGAACCGGCGGAAAGCGCGATGAATTTCTCGCTGAGCAAAGTGTCCGAAGTGATCGTGGTCCGCACATCCGCGGGGAGCGCCGGCACGCCGTCGAAGATGTCCACCGAAACTCGGACGGCATTTCGCCGCTCCTCGTTCGTCCTCGCGTTGCGTTCTTCCGCAGTGAGCAGACGAATTTTCGAAACGGAACCGGCTGGTGCTCCAGCGTAGCGCACTTCCGAGTTGAGCCGGATGCCGGTTACGTCCGGAAAATCCACGTCCAACGTTCGGGAAGCTTTTTGACTGCGGCCACCGAGCGCATAAGAGAGCGCCGCCAGGAGCACGGCGCTGCACAGGATCACGCCGGTCGCCACGATGTAGTCGGAGAGATTCTTCTTCATAGCAAAACGTTGGCGCGATCGTTGGGGCGACCGAGCAGCCGCTCCACATAATCCTCTTTCTTCAGCTTGAGCGGAACTGGTCCGTCCGGCTCGCCATTGATGAATTGCTTCACTTCGGGATTGGTGTGCACGCGCATTTCTTCCGGAGTTCCCGTGGCGATGATCTTCCCCTGGTTCGGTCCGGTCCCGAGCATGATCATGCGAGAGCCAATCCGAAACGCGCTCGTCATGTCGTGAGTCACCACGACCGCGGTCACCCCAAGTTTGCGCGTCATCTCCTGAGTCAGAATATCCACGACGCTGGTCATGATTGGATCCAGGCCAGCCGTCGGTTCGTCGCTGAAGAGGAGCTGTGGATCAAGCGCCAGGGCTCTCGCCAGGCCGACCCGCTTCTTCATCCCGCCGCTGATCTCGGCCGGCTTGAGGTGCTCAAATCCCGTGAGACCGACCATCTCCAGCTTCATCTTGACCATCAGATCGACGATGTCCGGCGCGAGCTTTGAGTGCTCCACGATCGGCAGCGCGACATTCTCGCCGACGGTCATCGACTGCATCAGCGCGCCACTCTGGAAGAGCACGCCGAACCGCCGCCGAACTCCGGCGAGCTGTTTTTCGTTCATGGTGGTGATCTCGTCACCGAAGAGTTTGATCGACCCGCTGGTCGGTTTCATCGCGCCGATGATATGGCGCAAAAGCGTCGATTTTCCGCAGCCGGATCCGCCCATGATGATCATCGTGTCACCCTTCATCACCCGGAAGGAAATGCCGTTGAGCACTTTGCGTCCGTGGAAATCGCGAACCAGATCCGTGACTTCGATCACCGGGATTTCTTCCCCGTTCATGTGGCAAAAAAGAAGATCCCGGTGAGCACCGCATTGGCGATCAGCATGATCAGCAGCGACCAGACGACCGAACCCGTCGTCGCCTGGCCCACGCCTTCCGCGCCGCCTTCCACAGTGAGCCCCATGTGGCAGGCGATCGTGATGACCAGCCAGGCGAAGACCACGCTCTTGATGATGCCGGTATAAAGGTCCCAGGGCGAAGCGCGGCTGATGCAATGGTAGATGTAGTTTGCCGTGTCGAAGTGGAGCGCGAACTTGCAGATCGACCAGCCGCCGACCATCCCGACGCAATCGCCGAACACCGTGAGCGCCGGCAGCATGACCATCATCGCCAAAACCCGCGGCACGATGAGGAAGCGAATCGGGTTGATCGCCATGACTTCCAGCGCCTCGATTTCCTCCGAGACTTTCATGGTCCCTAGTTCCGCTGTCACCGCCGAACCGCTGCGGCCAATCACGATCACCGCGATGAGCAGCGGGCCGAGTTCCCGCAGCAAAGAGACGGCCACGAGATCGGGAACAAAACTGACCGCGCCCATTTTCTTCAACTCGCCGGCGGATTGCATGGCGAGTGTCAGCCCGATGCTGAAGGAAGTCAGCGCCGCCATCGGGAGTGCTCGGACTCCGATCAACACCATCTGCCGGAAGACCTGCGAAATCTTAAACGGCTGACCGCGCAGTGGCGCGATGAACGTCCAGTAAAGGATGCGGCCGTTGAGCGCGAAGTAGTCTTTCACGCGGCGGACCGCGGCGGAGCAAACGCCGCCTTTGCCTCCGCAAGAGTCGGGAAGATCGGGAAGATTTCACTCAGCCGCACCAGATCCAAAATCGTCCGCACGCGCTCGGTCACAGCGGCGAGTCCGAACTTGCCGCCGAAATCCTGCGCCAGTCGGACGTACTCCACGAGCGTCGCGAGTCCGGATGAATCGATGTAGCTGATTTCGGAGAAATCCAGCACTAGCGCCGGTTGCTTCGAGCTGGCTTGGTCGTGCAACAGCTCCCGCAACTCCGGGGAACAAGCCATGTCGAGTTCTCCCGCGAGCGCGATAACTTGAACGCCGTTTTCGTGGGACTGCCGAGCTTGCATGGCGGAGAGGGTTAGCAGCCGTCCTTTCACGGCGAAAGGGGAAAACATTCCGCCGCCCGACTCGCACGGATGCTTCCGCACGACCGCATTTCTCCGTGGAGCAAAACTGGGCGAGTCTATCCGCTCACGAGCGCGGGTGTCGGCTCCACCCATTTCCCGTGGTCGCGGATGAGATCCTGGAGCCGTTCCACCGCTTCTCCCTCCGGGATGTTGAACTTCACCGGCTGCTTGCCGACGTAGAGGTTGATTTTCCCCGGAGCACCGCCGACGTAGCCAAAATCCGCGTCCGCCATTTCGCCGGGACCATTCACGATGCAGCCCATGATCGCGATCTTCACGCCTTTCAGATGCGCGGTCGCGGCTTTGATCCGAGCGGTGGTGGTTTGCAGATTGAAGAGCGTTCGCCCGCAACTCGGACACGCCACATAGTCGGTCTTGAAAATGCGCGCGCCGGCGGCTTGCAGGATGTTATAGGCGAGGCGCAAAGACTGGCCGGGCGCTTCTTCGCCCTGCACCAGGACAGCGTCGCCGATGCCGTCGCAGAGCAGCGAACCGATGCGCTTCGCGGCCGTGAGCAGAGTGATGAGGAAGTCTGCCTTCTGATCGCCGGCATCCGGAACAACTCCCGCGCAGGGAACAAAGGTGTCCTTCAGCAGGATGGAATGGCGCTCGTCCAGGCGCGCCGCGAGCAGGCGGAAAGCGGCGATGACCGGAAGATCGACGTCGTCTGCCACCGTCACCAGCGCGGGTTGCGTCCGGTGATTGAGGTCGGCGATTTGTTCCGCATTGCGTGGATCCACAGCGATCGTCCCGCTGGATTCCAAGACAATCTCCGGACGATAATCCCCGAGGCGATCCAGCTTGTGTGCCAGCGCATCCCATTTTTCCTGACTGGTGACGACACGGATGGTTTCTTCCCCGCCCACGCCGATCCCGCAGATCTTGAAAGTCTCCGTCGCGCGGCGGCGGTAGGAAAAAGGATCGTAGGAAAGGTCCGGCTGCGCTTCCTCGGCGGCTCCGAGTTGGGGAACATCGGTGCCGCGGTTCGTGGCGCCGGTGATGGATTCGACCAGCGCCTTTGCCACCGGAATTTCGTGGACACTGTCTTCCGTCAGCGAAACTCGGATGGTGTCGCCGATGCCGTCGTTCAGGAGCGAGCCAATGCCGATGGCGCTCTTGATCCGCCCGTCTTCCCCATCACCGGCTTCCGTCACGCCGAGGTGAATCGGGTAGTTCCAGGAAAGGTCGACCGCGGGAGACTTTGATGCGCCAGCTTTGGACATTCGTTCTTCGGCCTCCGACTCCTCATCCAGCCGCGCGACGAGCAGCCGATACGCTTCGATCATCACCTTTGGGTTGCTCGACTTCATCGAGAAGATGAAGTCGTGGTATCCGCAATCGCGGGCAATCCGCGCAAACTCCAGCGCGCTTTCCACCATGCCGAGCGGCGTGTCGCCGTAACGGTTCATGATGCGATCGCTGAGCGAACCGTGGTTCGTGCCGATCCGCATCGCGACGCCGCGTTGCTGGCAAAGCTGGACCAGCGGCGTGAACCGCTCGCGGATTCGCTCCAGCTCCGCGGCATATTGCGCGTCGGTGTATTCGACGATCTTGAACTTCTTGGAATCCGCGTAGTTCCCCGGATTGATCCGGACCTTTTGCACCCACTTCGCGGCTTCCATTGCAGCATCCGGTTTGAAGTGGATGTCGGCCACGATCGGCACCTCGCATCCGCGTTGCCGGAGACCCGCGACGATGTGCTGGAGATTCGCCGCATCCTTCACCGTGGGGGCGGTGATGCGGACGATCTCACAGCCGACCGCCACCAGATCGAGCGTCTGCTGGATCGACGCCGCGGTGTCCATGGTGTCGCAGGTGATCATCGACTGCACCCGGACCGGATTCGCACCGCCGACGATGACGTTCCCGACCCGCACCTCGCGAGTCAGGCGCCGCTGGTAGCGAAACGGGGAAGCGGTGTAGTTCACGCTCAGGCCGTGACGGATGCGTTCCAGTCCAACCCGCCGGTTTCGGGGATGCGAATCGAAACCACTTGGGAGATGTCGATCAATTCGAGTTCGTCCGATCCGGGGTCGAAAACCGAGAAAACCCGGCCATCGCGGCTTACGGTGAGCACATCGCTGGTGAACACCGAGACGGACCGGCCATCCGCCAAATGGAGGCGAAAGGGGCGAAAAGGACGGGCGGCAAAGAGGTCCGCGATGTTCTCGGCGATCATCCCTGGACCCGTGTCGCAGGTCCTTCTTCAACCTGGACCCGCCTTACTTGATCCACTTCCAGGATGCGGAGGTGATTTCCTTCAAAGACCGAAACGACACGCCCGCGCGGTGAAATAGCAATCCGCTGAGGCAGTTCGACTTCGATCAAACCTCCGTTTTTCATCAGGATGGAAAACGGCGTGAAAGGCGTCGCGTTCCGCAGCGTGCGAAGTTCGTCCATGCTCATGGCGTTACGCTAGGATCGGTTTCAAGGCGGTGCAACGCTCAACTACTTCGCCACTTCCGCCGGCGTGCTTTTCTGGAACTTCACGCCGGTCGGTTTGCCGCCGCCGACGAAGGGCAAATCCTGCACATCGAAGAACGCGATGAAGAGCATGAAGCCGATGATCACCATCGCGCACGCGGTTTGCACGAATTCCAGAATCCGGACATTCACCGGCTTGCGGCGCACGGCTTCGATCGCCGCCAGCGTGATGTGCCCGCCATCCAGCACCGGGATGGGGAGCAAATTCAAGAGCGCCAGGTTGACGTTCAGCACCACGCTAAACCAGAGCGCCATCCGGATTCCTTCCGGACCGGAGAGGATCCGATAGTAAGCATTCATCATCATCACCGGGCCGCCCATGTGCTGCACGCTGATGCTGGATTTGCGGGAAAGAACCGCATCCACGGTGTTCACGATGCTCATCACGCCGGCGTGGATTTGCTCAAAGGGATTCGGGTGGATGACGCGATACTTGCCCATCGGAAGGAAACCAAGTCCATCTCCGGTCGCGAGGGTGCAGCCGATCATCGCGCGCTTCTCGCCAGTCCCGATAAGTTCGCCGATCTGGGGCGTGACTTGCACATCCATCTCCTGAGTTCCCCGGCGGACGCGAAGGGCAACGGGAGCGCCGGCCTTGCTGTTGATGTAAGTGATCAAGCTGCGGACGGTCACCGCCTGCCCATCTGCGGAGAGAATGACATCCTTTTCCCGCAAGCCGGCCTTTTCCGCAGGACTGAGATTTTTGGCACCGAAGAGCCGGGCGAAAAAACTGGGCCGCTCGACTGCCGCGACGCGCACGCCGGTGAGGGCGATGGTCGTCGCCACCGGTTGCCCCGCGCGATCAATCGTAAGAGCGAGAGGCTTGGCCGGGGAAGCCTCAGCGGCGTCATAGATATCGTCTGGAGTGTAGAGCCGCTGGTCATTCACAGCCTGAATCAGGTCCCCCGCCTGCAGGCCAGCCGCAGCCGCCGCGGAGCCTGGTTCTACCTCCGCTACGACGGCGCTTACCGCCGGGCCGATCCCAATCTGCCGCAGGTTTTTGCGGTTCCACCAGTTGGTTTTCCCCTCCACCCGAGGCTTTGGATGAAGGATCTGCTTCACCCCGTCGCGCTCCACTTCGAGAGCGATTGCGTCGCCTTCACTCCTCACGACCCGCCACGTGATGCTATCCGCGCCCATTCCTCCGAAGCGGGTCACTGGGTGTCCATCCACGCTCAAAACCTTGTCGCCGACTTTGACGCCGGCGTCTGCTGCGGGGGACTTCTCCGCGACGTAGCCGATCACCTGCGTGCTTTCCGCTTCACCGACTGGGCGGCCGACTTGCCAGACGATCAGCGCGAAGATGAACGCCAGCAAAAAGCTGAACAGCGGACCGGCGAAAGCGACGATGATTTTGTCCAGAGCGGAAATCGGCGGGAGCAATTCGCGCGGCGTTTCCACCTTTCCTTCCATGACTTCCATCGGCGCGAGCTGGGGCAAAGCGACGAAACCGCCGGCCGGGATGGAACCGAGACTGTATTCCACGCCGCCGATGGTTTTCTTCCAGAGCGGCTTGCCAAACCAAATGCCGAACTTCTCGATCACCAGTCCGCGCCAACGCGCCGCGAGGAAGTGGCCGAGTTCGTGGACGATGATCATCAAATTGAAGATCAGCAGGACTTCGAAGATGATCAGGACGGTCTTGAGAACGGTGAGGAACATGAGCGGGTGTGACGTGGGCTAGGCGAGCAGTTCGGCGGCTTTCCGGCGCGCCCAAGCGTCGGCCTCGAGAATAGCAGCGAGGTCCGCGCTGGCAACCGACCGATGCGCGGCCATGGTGCGCTCGACAGTTTGCCAGATCGCGGGGAAGGCGCAGCGTCGGTCGAGGAAAGCCGCGACGGCGACTTCGTTGGCGGCATTGAGCACGGCGGGCAAAGTGCCGCCGGTTTCGCCAGCGAGTCGCGCCAGTGAAAGCGCGGGAAAATCGGCGATACGCGGCGCTTCAAACTCCAGCTTCGCCAGCTGCGCGAAGTCCAGCGGAGCAAGCGAATTGGGCACGCGCTCCGGCCAGGTGACGGCGTATTGGATGGGGAAACACATGTCCGTGACCGAAAGCTGCGCGAGCACCGAGCTGTCGATGAATTCCACCATGGAATGCACGATCGACTGCGGATGAACGATCACCTCGACGCGCTTCATCTCCACGTCGAAAAGCCAGCGCGCTTCGATCATCTCCAGCCCTTTGTTGAAGAGGCTCGCCGAATCGATCGTGATCTTTGCTCCCATGTTCCAAGTGGGATGCTGGAGCGCTTGTTCCGGAGTGGCGCCGGCCAGACTCGCCGCCGGCCAGCGGCGAAACGGACCTCCGCTCGCGGTGAGGATGAGGCGCCGCACTTCCCGAGGATCACGGCCTTCCAGACACTGGAAGATCGCGTTGTGCTCGCTGTCCACCGGGAGGACTTTCACGCCTTTCCGGCGCGCGGCGTCCATCACCGCTTCTCCCGCCATCACGAGGATTTCCTTGGAGGCAACGGCGATGTCTTTCCCCGCCTCGATCGCCGCCAGAGCGGGGCGCAAACCGCCGGTCCCGACGATCGCAATGAGGACCAAATCCGCCTCCGGCAAAGTCGCGAGCTCGACGAGCCGATCCACGCCGTCCGCTCCGGATGAAATCACCAGCTGCGCTTCGGGAAAGTCGCGGCCCGCAGCTCGCAGCTCTTCTTCCCGAGAATGCGCCGACATCCCGACGATCCGCATCCGCTCCGGAATATCCCGGGCTACTTTGCGCGCACTCTGTCCGATCGAACCCGTCGCCCCGAGAATCACCACCTGGCGTTGTCTCATGGGGAAGAAAAACTCACCGCACAGCAGCGAGCCGCAAAACACGGGGAAGAAAAAGACCGAAGGCAAAGATTTCCTCCCGATCTTCCCCACCGACATTCCGCTCGTGCGGGAGCAATCATGGAAGGCCGGCGACAAACCGCAGGTAAAAGAAAAGCAAAGGCGCGGTGAAAAGGATCGAGTCGATCAGATCCAAAGCTCCGCCGATTCCTGGCAGAAGTTGTCCCGAGTCCTTGACCCCCGCGCTCCGCTTCACGATCGACTCCGCCAGATCGCCGATCACCGCGGCAAAACCCAGCCCGAGTCCGAGGATAACCGCGTCCATTTGCCGCAGGCAGGAAAGCTTTTCCGGCATCAGCGCCAGGAGCCCGCAGGCGCCGGCTGTGGAAAACACCAGCGCGCCGAAGAAACCTTCCCACGTTTTCTTCGGCGAAATGTGCGGGACCAGCGGATGCTTCCCGATCACCGAGCCGGTGAGATACGCGCCCATGTCGCTGAACTTTGTCACGACGAGCAGCCACAGCACGTAGAGATGTCCGGTGACATTCCTGTCAAGATCGCGCGGGAGCAAATAGACGATCTTCGTGACGAATAGAAACAGCCACGGCACGTAAAACAGTCCGAAAACGGTGAAGGCCATGGTTTCCAACGGCGATAAGTCGCGCGTCTTCTGGAACATCTGCCGGGCAAAAACCACCAGCAGGCAGCCCAGCAGAGTCGCGACCTCGAAGTCCTTTGCCTGAGCCACGCCGTAATGGCTGAATTGCCAAAAACTTCCGACGCTCATGATCGCGCCGCAGATCATCCCGAGGATCTTGAAGTTCGGCAGCCGCTTGTGGTCGAGCATCGTGTAATACTCCCACAAACCGACCAGCCCGAGCGTCGTCAGGAGGACGAAGAAGCCCGGTTCCCATCCGGAGAAAATCGTCCAGAGCGCCACCGTCCAGAGCACCGCCGTCGAGCCGAAGCGGCGGAGGAAGACGATGTTCTTTTCGGTCATGCAGTGGCGGCGCGTCGGGCGGCGACCATCCACGACCGGGACGGCGATGGCAAGCTCCCGGACGTTCCTCGGGTGTGGATCGTGACGGCTGAACCTCCGCATTGCCTCCGCTCGAAAGTGCAGCGTTTTCGCCATTCTGGATATTCCGTTTGACGTAATCTGATCATCGCGTGAATAGTCCCGGCGTTTTCAGGACAACACGCCCGCTGATTCAGCACGTGCAAGGCCGTCCGGCATCAGTCCTGCTAAGCGCTTTCCTTTTATGATGAACCATTGGCCACTGAACTCGATTTGGGCTGTTATCCTGACCTTGCCGCTGCTTTTTGCAGCGTTGCTGCTGTTCGTCCAGGTGGTGGTGGAAGTCGGTCCCCGCAGCCTCCGCGAGCATCGGGTGAAGTATCGTCCGATTCAGACTCGGATTGCGGATTTGATGCTGATCATTCGGCTGGCGCTGCAGCGCAACTGAAGCGTCTTAACCCGACCGCCGGATGCGATCCTGCGGAACCACGAAATAGGCGAAATAGACGAAAAGGGATCCTGCTTTCGCCTCGTTCGTCTTTTTGGTGGTTCCAGAATTCTTCAGAGAATCAGCATGCAGTCGCCGTAGCTGTAAAAGCGGTATTTGGCGCGGACTGCTTCGGTGTAGGCGCGGAGCGCAAACTCCCGGCCAGCAAAAGCGCTGACCAACATCAGCAAGGTTGATTTGGGGAGATGGAAGTTCGTCAACAGAGCTCCCACGGAGCGGAAGGAGTAAGGCGGCCGGATGAAAATATCCGTTGCTCCCGAGGCGGGGGCCAGCGGAAGACCGCAGGCTTCCAGCACCCGCGCGCTGGTTGTCCCCACGGCGACGACTCTCTTCGCCGCGTTGATCTGCGCGGCGGCTTCCGCCGTGATCCGGAACCGTTCGGAATGCATGCGATGTTCCCGCACATCCTCGACTTGCACCGGGCGGAAAGTCCCCACTCCGACATGCAGGGTGATAAAGGCGTGCGGAATTGCGTTCAGTAACTCCGGAGTGAAGTGCAATCCCGCCGTCGGCGCGGCGACGGCACCATGCTCCCGAGCAAAAACCGTCTGGTAACGTTCGGCGTCCGCCGGCTCCACCGCTCGGGAGAAATAAGGAGGAAGCGGAAGTTCTCCCGCAGCGTCCAGATCCACGACATCGCGGAATTCGATGACGCGTTCCCCATCCGGAAGAATCTCGAGCACCACTCCCGGATTCGCGCAAACCTCGATCACCGCACCGACCCGCATCCGCCGGCCCGGTTTGACCAGACACTTCCACGTCGTCGGCTCGACTGCTTCCAGAAAGAGTAACTCCACGCGCCGGTCGTCGGAGAAAACTCGCGCCGGAATGACGCGCGTATCGTTAAGCACCACGACATCTTCCGGAAGA
Source organism: Chthoniobacteraceae bacterium (assembly GCA_036388515.1). Lineage (GTDB taxonomy): Bacteria > Verrucomicrobiota > Verrucomicrobiia > Chthoniobacterales > Chthoniobacteraceae > Chthoniobacter. Next base: position 16,673 of record DASVRR010000215.1, read on the forward strand.
AGGAAGCTCGGGAACTCCGTGAACCGGCGATGCTCGATCCGCTCTCCGGCTCGGCGCAGCACGAGCATTCGCGAGTCTTCCCGACGCGCCAGCGGATGCCGCGCGATGAGTTCGTCCGGAAGAACGTAGTCGTAGTCCGAGGTGAGGAAACTCATGGCCGTGGAACCCGCTGCAACCGCGCTGGCCGCACGGTCACGCCTTGGGCGACGGTTTGCTGGCCGCTCCGAAAACCGGAGTGAGCTCACACCTTTGCGCCGCCGCGATCACCAGGTCAGCGACGCGCCGCTTCAACCGCCAGCCGCGGAAATAAAGCATCAGCAAAGCGAGCGCATAAAGCGCCCACCAGATCTGGTCGCGGTTGTCGGTAAAGGCTTCGCGGTAAAGCAACGTGATCAGCGCGAGGGCATTCAGGAGGATCGTGAGCGCAACTGGCCGAAGCTTCAGCTGGACGCGCGTCAGGCACTTCGGTCCGCCGTGATATTCCGTCACCGTCCGCAACTGAATGCTCCAATACTGGTTCCCGTAGATTTGCAGGTCCCAATCTTTCCAGCCAGTATCCGCCGAGTAGCGCCAGCCTTCCCCTTCCAGCATCGCGAAAACTTCCGTGAGAAGTCGCTCTCGCCCCTGGCCGGTTTCGTTCCAGAAATCCAGCTTCGAGGAACGGCTCGCGTGGACTCCCGGCTGCAGTTCTGCCTCCGGCTTCGCGATCACCGCGCGCGGAGTTTGCTTGTACTTCATCCAGGTGAAGTAACGCGCCCAACCGCGGCCGAGCGGTTGCATGAACGCGAGGAAAACAACCAGCAACCGCGCCGGAATGGTGTCGAATCTTCGCTCGATCCGGCTGTGCAGCATGTAACTCAGCGCCACCAAAAACGTCCCGAGGAACATCAGGAGCGGAACCATCCGCAGCTTCTCCAAAGGCCAGCCGAGCAGCGCGATGAACGCCGTCAGCACGACCCATTCGATGCTGCTCAGATACGCCGCGATTTCCGATTGCGGCGTCGGGTAGATCGACTGGAATAATCCCTGGCCGAACACGCCGTGATAGATCACCGGTTTATTCATCAGCCAGGTAAAGCGAGGCGCGCCGTAAATTTGGCCTTTCCACTTGGCGGTTCCAGTCGGTCCGAAAAAGATCAGGTGCTTGAAGCGCAACATAGATTCCGCTTCGCCGTAACCTTCCTGCTGTTTCCGGAAAGCTTGCAGCGTAAACCGCCGATAATGCCAGACAATCGCCGCGGGACTAAAAGCGATCACGCCGCCACTGGTTTGCAGCCGCCAGCAAAAATCCACGTCGTCGCCTGCTTTGCGATACTCCGTATCGAATCCGCCGACGCTTTCGTAAGCCGCGCGGTGGAACGCCATGTTGCAGCCGGGAATATGTTCGGCCACCACGTCACTGAGCAAAACGTGGCTCGGCCCGCCGGGAGCGGCGGCCACAGCTGCCTGGATCC
>DASVRR010000216.1:0-2154 GCA_036388515.1 Chthoniobacteraceae bacterium
TCCGCGGGGAAAATGTTCCGGACCAAACTTCCCGAACGGCATTCGGGTCCGCGCGATGTCCGCGAGATCAGCGGCCATCCAATCTCGGAGCTGCTCTTCGTCCATGGAGCAAATCTTCCCCGCGACGCGCGGCGCCGCCGGAAGATCGCAGCAGCGTCAGGCAGCCTTCGAGTGGATCTTGTGTCCGAGGTGCCGCAGCGTTTCTTCCAGATCTTCCACCTTGAGCGGCTTCTTCAGAATGGTCACCGGCCCGTGCTTGAGGATGTTGTTCATCATTTCGCTGTCCGGATATCCGGTGACGATGACGATCGGCATCTCCGGAAACTTGTCCTTCGCGACGGCGTAAATCTCGTCGCCGGTGATATCCGGCAACTGCAGATCGAGGAAGCAGAGGTCGAATCTTTGCTTGTTCAAAGCGGCGAGCGCCTCTTTGCCGGTTCCGACGACCAGGCGGCTGAAGCCGGCTTTCTTCAGGAAAAGTTTAAAGAGCGTCTGCAGCGCTTCATCGTCATCCACCACCAACACCGTCGGCTGGCCTTGTTCTTCGTTGTGGAGCACATCGCGGTCGAGCGCGTCTTTTTTGATCCGCCAGCGTCCGCCGATCTGGATCGCCGGGAGCTGTCCGCGCTGCACGAGGTAGTAAACTGTCGGCAGGGGAATACGCAGGTATTCGGCCGTCTCTTTTACCGTCATCAAGTTGTGCATCGCAGTGGTTTCTAAAGGAGACGCCTTTTCTGTAATTGCCATGATTTCCTTTAGCGATGAAAATTGCCGGTCTCCGGGAAGATGTCAACGCAAACGTCTCTGCTCCGCAGCTTTCCTACTCTGAAGGCGCCGGTTCCACACATCCGTATGCTCGACAAGAGCGATTCGGGCGTGAACAGTGGCCGCCCTTTCCGTCCGGTTTCTCCATGAGTGCAATTTTTCTAAAGCGATTCCTCCAGCGGCCTTTCCAGGTTGCCTCCATTATCCCGAGTTCCAAGACGCTTATCCGGAAGGTCGCGAGCAAGATGGATTTCTCCGCTCCCCGCGTCATCGCCGAGTTCGGTCCGGGCGAAGGCTGCCACACCCGCGAGATCGTCCGGCAAATGCATCCGCAGTCGCGTCTGCTGCTCTTCGAGCTGGATCCGGAACTCACCCGGCATCTGAAGGAGCAGTTTGCCAGCGACTCACGAGTGACTGTCCTGAACACGGATGCCGCCGATTTGCCGACGGAGCTGAAGAAGCTCGGCATTGATTACTGCGATTACGTGCTGTCCGGGATTCCCTTCAGCATCCTGGAACCCGCCAAGAAGCGGCAACTCCTGCAGCACACTTTCGATTCGCTCGCGCCGAATGCTTCCTCCGCGTTCATCATCTATCAGGTGACGAATGAACTGGTGAATCATTGCCGGCACTTCCCGCGGAATGAATCGGAATATTGTCTGCAAAACATCCCGCCGATGTTTGTCACGAAATTCTACCGGCTGGCGAATGCGACGGTGAATGGTCATCACGGGACGAACGGCCATTCGATGAACGGCAACGGACGGCATTAGCGGGAAAAAAACCGGCAGAAAAGAAAGTATCCGCAGATCGCGCGGATCAACGCGGACTTTGGAAGCTGCCGTCAGATGGTCTGCGGAAATCTGCGTAATCTGCGGATAAAAATACTGTGCGACGCCTTCTTAGGCGGCCCCTAGTGGGGAAGGACGTGGACTTGGCTGAACTCGTGGCAAAGGTTCCCCAAACTGAAGAAGGGAAGGTCCACGAAAGAGACGAAACAGCACGAAAGTCAGAAATTCTTCGTGTTCTTCCGCTGTATTTCGTGGACCAAAAAGGAACGTCAGAAAGCCGCCGAGACGATCGAGCCAGGTTGAAGCCGGGTTTCGTCTTCACAAATGGCCGCCGTGGTGCAGGCTCACCGCCATGTCTTCCACCCGCACTGAAAAAGATTCGATGGGCACAATGGAGGTGCCCGCGGACGCTCTCTACGGCGCCTCCACGCAGCGCGCCGTGCTCAACTTCCCGGTCAGCGGCTGCTCGTTTGGTCGCGATTTCATCCGCGCGCTCGGGATGGTCAAGTGGGCCGCAGCGGAGGCAAATCACGAACTCGGCCGCTTGGGCGAAGATCGCACGACGCTGATCGCGCGAGCGGCAAAAGAGGTGATCGAA
>DASVRR010000217.1:0-10829 GCA_036388515.1 Chthoniobacteraceae bacterium
CCATCGTCAGCGAGGATAAACCGAGCATCGGCAGGAAGAAGCCGAGTTAGATCATCCAGCAGTGCATCGATTCGGGTCAGGCACTCCGCCAGATAATCTAACTTGGACCGGTTGAACTCAGCAAGGTAAGGTTCGCTTACCAGAGGAAGCAGCTTGGTGCGGACTCGGATGTAGCCGTCCATCATCCGCCGATAGTTGGTGCTCGCGCTGGTCGGGTGATAGCGTACCAACGCCAGCGTTGCCTGGCCATCGTGGAACTGAAACCTCTTATCCCCAAGCGCGCAACGCAGCCAAAAATCCCAGTCTTCCATGGTCGAGAGACTTTCATCGAAGAGACCAATGTGTTCCAAGATGCTCGCCCGAAACAAAGGACAGTTGATCGGCATGATGTTCTCCCGAATCAAGGCGGGAAGAAGCTTGTTGCGCCCGCCAGACAGCTCCGGAATCCAGGGTTGATCCTCACCGAACACCCGGAAGCGCCGCTCATCGGGATGATCGTGGTTGAAGAAACGCGCACTGCCATAGACCAGATCAGTCGCCGGATGTTCTTCCAGCCATGAGACCTGCTCCTTCAGCTTGGACGCCTCAATCAAATCGTCCGCGTCAAGCAGTTGGATATATTTACCGGAAGCTGCCTGGAGTCCCACATTCCGAGCTGGCGACACGCCTTGATGGTTTCGTTGGAGATAGCTAACCCGGTGATCCGCCTCTTCCAGCTTAGCCGCCGCGGCTCGGGTTTCGTCCGTTGATCCGTCGTCCACGATGATGCATTCCCAGTCGGTCAGCGATTGCGCCTGAAGACAATGAATCGTTTCCGGCAAAAGATGCCCATAGTTATACGTCGGCACGATGACGCTGACGAGCGGTGAGCCTGCGCGCGGATGCTGCCCGTTCACCATTCCATCAGCTCAGCTCCGCCGAAGATCAAAGATGACGATGCGTGCGTCTTCTTTCGCGAGCCGGTATTCCGTGCGGAGGTAATCGTTGAAAGCGGCGTAATGCTGCAACCACCAGAGATAAGGCCACACGAAAACGATCCATCGCGCTCCGAGATCGCGCATTCTTTCCAGCTCCCGGATTGCTTGTTCATCGTCTGCAGGACAGCCCCAATATTGTCCCTCGTGCTCGATGAACGGCAACGCCGGCCGACCGAACACCTGGCCGCTGGTCTTCCAGTGATCCTGATCCGCGAGGATCAAGGTATCTCCTTCCGGAATCAGCGAAGTCATCGTGGTGACTGCGAGATCCATTTGATGCCAGCGTGAGTTAGTCCGCATCTCGGCGATGTCACAAGTCAGCCCCAGTTTCTCCGCATGCTGGACGATCGTTTGAAGATAACACTCCGCTCGCCGCAATCCTGCACGCAGGTTGTCGCCAAACTGATCAATGAAACTGGCGTTGAACGGATGATGGCGCCAAAAGCCCTGCGGCTCATCGATCTTCCGGATCTGACCGTAAAGTGGAGCGAGCGCGGCTAGATAGATATCTGGGCAGGTATCGAACTCCTTTTCCGGGATCGGGAAAGCCACATCGACGAAGCTTCGTTTCCAGGCATTTCCGCTGGTTGGCGGCCAATCGTAGCCATCCGGTCCCGCGCGGAGCACTGCTTCGCGCTGATCGCCCTCGGAAAGTGTGGGGCGGACCACGGTTGCATCCATCTTCCCATTTTCATCCGCGACAGAAAGGTTCCAGTGAACCTTCACGACTTCCGGATCCTCAAAGAACGGCACCATGTTAGCGATGCTCTCCGGGAACAAAAGGTCGTCGGAGTCCAGGAAGACAATGACCTCACCGCTGCTCAGTTTGACGCCAGCATTGAATGCGGAACCTTGTCCGCCGTTCTTCTTGGCTAGCGATTGGATCCTTGAGCCGTAACTAGTCATCACCTCGACGGAGTTGTCGCGCGAACCATCGTCCACGACAATGACTTCTTTATCCGGATAGGTTTGATTCAGCGCGCTATCGATCGCGGCGGCAAGGAAGCGGCCATAGTTATAGCTGCTGATGATGATGCTAACCTTCATGTTTCCCCACGGCTGCTCGCGCTCACTGCGTTCTGATAAATCTGGAGATAGTCATCCACCATCCGCTGGTGGCTGAATCGCTTCCGTGCATGTTCCCGGATCGCTCGCCGATCAAGCGCGAGCGCTTGGGGAACCAACTGGATGAGTTCCTCCAGCGAATCCGCATAGACTCCGGTGATTCCGTGATCGATCACTTCCGGAACAGAACCATTGCGATAGGCGATCACCGGAAGACCGCTGGCCATCGCCTCGATCGGCGCCACTGCACACGGTTCGGCCCAGCTCGTGGGGAAAAGAAATGCCGCAGCGTTCCGGAAGAGTTCCCGCTTTTGCGCGTGGTTGACTCCACCGACATAGCGCACTTGCTTCCCATCGATGTGCGGCTCGATTTGTTCCCGGAAATAGGCTTCTTCCGCTGACGATTGCGGACGTCCCGCGAGCACGAGCGGCAATCCCACCGCGGCGGCGATCTTGATCGCGTCTGCCGGATTCTTGTGCTCTCCCATTCGCGCTAAAAAGACTAGATACTCACCAGGCGCGGTCGCCAAATCATAGGTATCGAAGTCGCACGCATTTGAACTCACTTGAAGCCGCCGGCGGATCTCCTCCGGCAAAGGCGCGAGCTGAGTATGGCTGACGCCGACGAGGATTGCTTCGGGGTAACGTTGGAGAACCCAAGCGTCATCTTGCGTCACCGCGGTGTGGAGCGTATGGACCAACGGGATCCGGGCGACAGCACTAAACGGAATCTTCGAGGCGCCCAGATGACAATGAACGACGTCGAACGAATCCTGGCGCCGCAGGACTTCCGTCAGAGCCGCGCTCGCGTAGTAGTCGTATTCGTAAGACTCGCCGCGCCGCATTACTTCGGTGACGTTTTCCTCGCAGATCGGGTGCAACGTGGCGCTGGTCTCGGAGTCGCCGGAAGCAAACAAAGTCACTTCATGGCCGCGATGCACCAACTCCTCAACCATGAGGTGGACGAGCAACTCGATGCCGCCATAAGTTTTCGGTGGAATCGCTCCCCATAATGGGGCGACTTGCGCGATGCGCAGTTTGGCTGGCGGAGTATTGCTGGGCACTACGGCGTCCTATTCGGCTGCGATGGAGCAAACAAGGGGAAATGAATGATGAACAAGGCCGCTTTTGACGGGGAGTGTTCCACCGCATTCATCCGGCCGGTGCAGGATAAAAGTTCGCGCACCTTCAAGGAGTCTCCAGTTCGTCCGCTGAGGAAAGAAATTGCCGCCCGTGGTTCATCGCATAGAGACCGCCTGCAGCGATCAGCTCCTGGTGCGTTCCCCATTCGACGACGGCGCCGTTTTGCAGCGAGATGATCAAACTCGCGTCACGCACGGTCGAGAGACGATGCGCGATGATCAGCGTCGAGCGTCCTTTCATGAGCCGGCGCAGCGCTTCCAGGAGGAGGCTTTCGGTCTCGGCGTCGAGCGCGCTGGTCGGCTCATCGAGGATCAAAATCGGCGCGTCTTTTAGAAGCGCGCGCGCGATCGACAAGCGCTGGCGTTCGCCTCCGGAAAGCGTCGCGCCACGCTCGCCGATCACGGCATTATATCCTTCCGGAAGACGCTCGATGAACGAGTGGGCATTGGCCGCCCGCGCGGCAGCCACGATCTCCTCGTGGGTTGCCTCCGGGCGGCCATAGGAAATGTTTTCCGCCACGGAGATGGGGAAGAGAAAAGGCTCCTGCAAAACGATGGCGATCTGACTCCGGAGGCTTTTCAGCTCAAGGTCGCGGACATCGTGACCATCGATCGAGACCGTGCCTTCCCACAGATCGAAGAACCGCGGGATCGTCCCCACCAGCGTGGTCTTTCCCGAACCAGTCGGGCCGACGATCGCCACCGTCTGGCCGGGGAGCACTTCGAGCGAGACGTCCTTGAGCACTGGCTCGCCTTCCTTGTATCCGAAGCACGCATTCTCCACGCGAATATGTCCGCGCGACGGAGGCAAAGCGCGCGCGTTCGGACGGTCGGCCATGTCATGCGCGGTGTCGAGGATTTCGATTACCCGGAGAGCGCTTCCGAGCGCGCCAGAGATCGTGGAAGAAGTCTGCATCAACGTATTCAGCGGGGCATAAAGCGCGGCTAGATAAGCGATGAAAACGAGAATGCTCCCGACGCTCAGATCGCCGGCGAGCACCTCGCGTCCGCCGACCCAAAGGATCGCGGCGGTTCCGGCGGCCGTGGCCAGATTCATCACGATCTTAAACCGCATCTGGACGTCCGTGGTGGCGAGGACGGCACGGAGATGCGCGTCGGTCCAGGTGCGGAAACGGCTGCGGTTTTCCTCTTCGCGAGTATAGGCGTGCACCGCGGGAATCGAGGTGAGCGTTTGCTCGATATGGCTAAAAAGACCGCCTTCGACTTCCTGCTGCTGATAGCTGCGTTCCACCAGCGGACGCGCGTAGCGGCGCAAACCGACGAGCATCAGCGGAACTGCTCCGAGCGAGAGCAGCGTCAGGCGCGGGCTCATCTGCCACATCACGCCGAAGACCGCGCCGAGCGTCATCAAAGAGGTCAGCACGGGGAGGAAAGCGCCGAGGACGATGGTCGAGATGCAGCTGCAGTCGCTGGTGATCCGCCGCATCGTGTCGCCGAGCTGTTGCGAGCGGTGGAAGCTCAGCGAAAGCCGTTGCAGATGCGTGAACAGATCGGCGGCGACGTCATAAACCATGCGCCGCCCGAAGCCGGTGCTGACATGACTGCTGATCAGCGCCAAACCTCCGCTGAGCAAAAAGAGCACAATGGTGCCGGCAACCGCGACCGTGAGCAGATGCTCGCGTTCGGTGGAAATGTGGAGCAGTTCCGCCCAATCTTTTGCCGCAGCTCCGAGTGGTTCTCCGCGGAGGACATTGTCCACCAGCAGTTTCATCGGCCAGGGTTGCAGGACATTCAGGCCCACGCTCACGACCGCTCCCGCGAGGACCAGCAGAAGCTCAGGCCACCGGCGCAGCGCATACGGCAGCAGCCAGGAACTCAGCCGCCGGAAGGTCAGTTTCCCCGCGTCCGAGCTCATGCGGCGGAAGGGGCGAACTGCATTTCGTAGAGCCGCCGGTAAACGCCGCCAAGCGCGAGCAACTCTTCGTGGTTTCCGGTTTCGATCACTCGTCCGCGCTCCATTACGACGATGCGATGCGCGTTCCGGATTGTGGTGAGCCGATGCGCGATGATCAGCGTCGTGCGTCCTTCCATCAGCCGCTTCAGAGCTTCCAGCAGCAACCATTCGGTCTGCGCGTCGAGCGCGCTGGTCGGCTCGTCGAGAATCAGGATCGGCGCGTCCTTGAGCAAAGCGCGCGCGATGGAAAGTCGCTGCCGCTCGCCTCCGGAGAAAGTGGCGCCGCGTTCCCCCACGAGAGCTTGGTAACCTTCCGGAAGCTTCGTGATAAAGTCATGCGCGTTGGCTGCGCGTGCGGCGGCTCCAATCTCGGCGGGCGTAGCGCCGGGACGACCATAGGCGATGTTTTCCGCGATAGTTCCGGGGGAAAGAAACGGTTCCTGAAAGACCATCGCGACCTGGCTGCGCAAGCTGTGCAGCTGCACGTCGCGGATGTCGTGGCCATCGATCAACACGCGTCCGCTGAGCGGATCGATGAAGCGCGGGATCAAACTCGCGAGCGTGCTTTTCCCCGCTCCCGTCGGGCCGACGACCGCGATCATTTCTCCGGGCAAAGCTTCGATCGAAACTCCGGACAAACTCGGCCGATCGGGTTCGTAGCCGAAGGTGACGTCTTCGATGCGGACGTGGCCTTTCACTGGAGGCAAGACGCTCGCGTTCGGTTTCTCCGGAGTTTCGGCCGGCGCTTCGAGCACCTCCATGACTCGATCCAAACTGGCGCCCGTGAACTGAAGCGTCCGGTAGATTTCGGTGATCGTCCGCATTTGTCCCTGGAGAGAACCGAGGTAAGCCAGGAAGACCAAGAGCCCGCCGACGCTCAACTCACCGGCGAGAGCGTGCCGCGCGCCGATCCAGAGAATCACCGCGGTGCCGAGGATGAGGACGAAATCGGAGGCAAACTTGTAGATGTTCCCCGTGAGGATGCTGCGTTGCTCCGCGCGAACGGCGGCCGAGGCAAACTCGAGGAAGCGAAGCCGCTGCCGATCTTCCTGCACAAAGGCCTGGACGACCGGAATGCCGCTCAAGGTTTGCTGCACGTGCGCCTGCATCCGGGCGATGATTTCCAGACTGGTGCGCGCGGCGGATCGAACCGGACGGCCGAAGAATGAGGAAGAAAGCGCCATGAACGGCAGGACGCCGAGCGCGACCAGTGTGAGCCCGGGATCAAGGCGCACCATGACGAAGATCATGCTGGCCAGCGCGACGACGACTTGCAGCGGCTTGAGCAAAAGCATGTCGGCAATCGCGTTGGCGCACCAACTGTCGTAAACGATTCGGTTCATCAGATCGCCGACGCTGGCGCGCGTGTGAAAGGCGGCGGAACGTTCCTGGATCTGGGCGTAAAGCTGATGGCTGAGATCGTGCACCATGCGCTGCCCGACTTTTACCCAGCCAAAAGTCAGCAACAGATCGAGCAGACTGGTGATCGCGAAAAACGCCAGACTTGCCGCGACCACCAAACCGAGCAAAGCGACTGGGCTGCCAGGATCGAGCAGTCCGTGGAAGAGCTTCGGCAAAGGTTCCGGAAGAGGCGCGCGGGCGAAGACGTTATCGACCAGGATTTTCATCGGCCACGGCAGGAGCAGGGCAAACGGGATGTTCACCAGCGTGACGAGCGTGAGCAAAGCCCAGCCGCGCCAGTAGGGCGCGGCATACCGCAGCGTCTGCCCGTATCGGGAGAAGGCGGGGCGACTCATCTCCAGTGAACCGACGTGAATGCTCGGGATGGGGAAGATTCCCGCCGAATCGCCGGAATGATTCGGGAAGAAACTGCGCGGTGGTTCCCGAGCCTGAAGTGGGGAGTAAAAGTTTCCCGGAGAAACACGAAAGTCACCCTGTGATGCTCCGGAAGAAGCGCAAGATCATTAGCTCCGGCGGTTTCTTCCCGAACCGAAACTCCGCGCAGGGAAAACCAGGAAGGAGGTGAAGCAGGCGAAAGAGGAATTCTGCTTTTCGTCCCTTTTGTATTTTTCGTGGACCCTCTCCGTTCCCCTGAACTGAAACTCGCGCCGCGCCCGGAGCTTCAGGCCTTCAATGGCTCGAAGCTTTCGAAGAGCGGCGCCAGATCGATCACCTGGTTCGCCGCGCCTTTCAGCCCCGTCCCCAGCGTTGCCGCCGAGGAGGCGACTTCCACCCGGATGCCTTGCCGGCGCAGATGCAGCGCGAGATGCGCGAAGTCGGCGTCGCCGGTGACGAGCACGACCACTTCCGGCTGCATGCGTGCGGAAAGATCCACCGCATCGATCGCGAGCAGAACATCGACGTTCGCCTTGTAGTGGTTTTCCTCCGCCGGCGAACCGTCCTTCGCCACGACCAGAAATCCATTCGAGCGCAGCCAATGAAGAAACTTGTTCTTCTTGTCGCGCTCCAGCTGCCACTCCGGCATCGCTGGCGGCAGCCCGGCGTAGATCACCATCTCGATCAGCGCCCGCCCTTCCTCCGCTCTCACCAGGAAGTCGCGCAGCTTCAGCCAATCGATTTTGCGCCCGGGAACGCGCAGCGAGCTGACGACATTGGATTCGTCCACGAGCACCAGGACTCGCGCGCTGGGTGGCTGCGGGAGATCCCGCGGCCCCTTCATGGAGTCGGTTCCGCGGGAGTCGTCTGGTCGGACTCCGGAGGTTTTCCCTCCAGCTTCCGGCGCTTTTTCTCTTCTTTCTTGGCCTTCTTCTCCATGTCCCGTTTCCGTTTTTCAAATTGATAGTTGGGTGCTGCCATATTGCGTCTCTCTTGCGCGGGTTGAAAACCGCTCGGACACACTGAGCCGCCCGGAGGAAACAACAAGGCAAACCTTAGCGCGGGTTCCGGTCCGCCGTTTCGCCCCGCCGCTCGCGCTTTCGCTGGCCAACTTCCGGAGGCGCGGCTACAAGCCGGGAATGACTTCCACCACGAACACCCTTTCCGCTGACGTTGAAATCAAAGGGAAGGTGAAGCTCGGCAATGAGACGCATCTCGACGGTCGGATCGAAGGGGAAGTGCATTCGTCCGGCTCGCTGGTCGTTCGTCCCAATGGCAGCGTGCAAGGCGACATTCACGCGAAGTCCGTGACGATCTTCGGGAAAGTAACGGGGAACGTGACGGTGTCGGAGCGCTGCGAACTCAAGTCCGAAGGTCACCTGATCGGCGACTTGAAGTCGCCGCGACTGATCATCGAAGACGGCGCGACGTACATCGGCCAGTCGCACGTTTCGCCCCACGGCAACGCCTGATCCTGCGGTCTTCTCCGCGGCAAGCCTCCGCAGCCAGCAGCCATGCGTCGCGCCATTTATCCCGGAAGTTTTGATCCCATCACCATGGGGCATCTCGACGTGATCAAGCGCGCGGTAAAACTCTTCGATGAGGTGGTCGTGGCCGTGGCGACAAACGATCAGAAGCAGTCGCTCTTTGCTGCGGAGGAGCGAGTCGCGATGATCGAACATGCGGTGCTCGGGCAGGAAAAGATCCGCGTCGCGCACTTCCAGGGACTGCTGGTGGATTTCGCGCGGGAGCAGGAAGCGGTCGCCGTGGTGCGCGGCTTGCGAGCGGTGAGTGACTTTGAGTTTGAGTTTCAGATGGCGCTAATGAACAGAAAGTTGGAGCCGCTGATCGAAACGGTCTTCCTCACGCCGCGGGAGGAATACACTTATCTGAGTTCGAGGATCGTGAAGGAAATTGCGCGGCTCGGTGGAAATGTGGAGGCGTTTGTGCCAACGTCTGTGGCGAAGGCGCTCCAGGCGCGTTTCGCCCGTTAGCCCGCCCGGCTCAGGCTTTGGCTGGAAGATGCGCAGCCCGCGTTTTCCTCCCCATGCTCTGAGCTCCGGAAGGAAACCGCAGCCGGCGGCCCTGCGCCGTCCGAGTCTTTGCTGGAATCAGCTTCCATCCCCGTTCTTATGAAAGTCCATCTCAACAAAATCCCGCCCGAAGGCGTGCATCTCGAGGGCGAAGAACCGCAACAAGTTCTGGATCTGCATGATCCCGGCGTTCGCCCGCTGAGCGGCGTCCGGCATTCGCTGGACATCGGCCTGAGCGACGGCGGTCTGTTTGCCACGGGAATCCTGAGCGTCGATCTCGAACTGGAATGCGTCACCTGCGTGGAGAAGTTTCACTACGATCTCGAGGTGAACGATTTCGCCTGCCAGATCGAACTCGGCACGGCGGAGACCGTGGACTTGACAGAGCCGATCCGGGAAGACATTGTGCTCGCCCTTCCGCCTCATCCGCACTGCGACTGGAACGGTGAGAGGGTTTGCCCCGGTATTGCTCGTCTGAAAGAAGTGCAAGCCGCCGCCGACTCGCTCCCTGAAGAACCTGCGGTGTGGGGCGCGCTGGACCAGCTCAACCTTAAAAAGACCTAAAGACCGCCATGGGAGTTCCAAAACGCAAAACCTCGAAGATGCGCCTGCGCACGCGCAAAGCCGCCAACCGCTGGCACGCCCCAAATCTCGACAAGTGCTCGCAGTGCAGCAGCACCGTGGTCTCCCATCGCGCTTGTCCTTCCTGCGGCTACTACAAAGGGCGCCAGGTTTTGACGATCGAGGCCGCCTAAAAGCTCCACCAAGGATTTCTCAGCCGCCCTGCCATCTGGCACGGGCGGCTGCTTTCTTTTTGCGCTTGATCAATCCCCGCCCGGCCTTCGAATTGCGCGCATGAAGATTGCGCTCGACGCGATGGGCCATGACGAAGGCCCAGCCAAGCTGATCGAAGGCGCTGCGCTCGCCCTGCGCGAACTGCCGGAGATCACGAAACTTTTCCTCACCGGCGATCAACCGCGGCTCACGGCGGAATTGGAGCGAATCGGCTGCCGCGATGCGCGGGTGCAGATTGTGCATTGCACCCAGGTCGTGGAGATGAATGACGACGCCGCCTTTGCGGTGCGCCGGAAGAAAGATTCTTCGATCAGCCGCGCAGTCGATCTGGTGAAGGAAGGCACCGCGGATGCGGTCGTCAGTGCGGGACACACCGGCGCGTGCGTGACCGCGGCCAAGGTGAAGCTGCGGACTCTTCCCGGAATCGAACGGCCCGGCATCGCGGCGACGATGCCCACGCAGACGAATCTTTTTGTCCTGATCGATGCCGGCGCAAACACCGATCCGACGCCGCGCCAGATGCTCGACAACGCGATCATGGGTTCCGTCTATTCGCGCCACGTGCTCGGATACAAAAACCCGCGCGTCGGCTTGATGTCGATCGGCAGCGAGGATGAAAAAGGGAACGATTTCACTCGGGAAACTTTCGATTTGCTGAAGGCGAGCGGACTGAATTTCCGCGGGAACGTCGAGGGTCACGATTTGTTTGAGGATCCGGTGGAAGTAGTGGTCGCCGACGGGTTCACGGGGAACATCGTGCTCAAGACCAGCGAGGCGATTGCGCACGCCATTTTCGCTTGGCTGAAGCACGAGATTTACAAGAACCCGATCCGGAAACTTGGCGCGTTGCTCGCGAAGCCGGCGTTCAAAACCATTCACAAGAAAACCAGTGCGGATGAATACGGCGGCATGCCGCTGCTCGGGGTGAATGGCGTTTGCATCATCGCGCATGGCGGCAGTTCGCCGGTCGCGGTGAAGAACGCCATCCGGATGGCTGCGGAAGCAATCCGGCATCAGGTCAATCCTCACATCATCGAAGAGGTGCAGCGTTATCATGACTCCGTCGCAAACACGCCCGCAGCAGCCTAAGCGCACCGTCTCGATC
>DASVRR010000218.1:0-8104 GCA_036388515.1 Chthoniobacteraceae bacterium
GCGCTCGCAGTGCTCCCGCAACGCAGCGGGAACAGCTTCTCGCCGCCGCGCGGAAGTTCCATCTCGCGCATCCTGCGGATCGCCGGATCGGATCGTTGCTGACCGAAGTGGCGACGCTCTTTGACGATCAACCAAAAGTGAAAACCGAGCTGCTGCGACAGGCCGACAGCGCTGCTACCGAGCCTGGCCTGAAGCGCAGGATCGCGGATGATTTGCGCCGGGTCGATCTTCTCGGGCAACCGCTCGCGCTTGGTTTTACCTCGCTGAAAGGGGAAGCAATTCGGCTGGAAGATTTTCGCGGCCGCGTGGTGCTAATCGTGTTCTTCGCGGACTTCTCGCCGCCTTCCACCCAAATGCTGGCGAAGATCCGGGAGACGCTCGCCGCGCTGAAAAAGGAACCGATTGCGGTCCTGGGAGTAAACCTGGATCCGGAACGGCGGACCGCGGAGAGCGCAGTGAAAGCTGCGGAAATCGCGTGGCCGGTGGCCTTCGACGGCAAAAGCTGGGAAGGAGAACTCGTGCGTTCTCTAAGCGTCAACGCGCTGCCAACCGTTTGGCTGGTGGACAAACGCGGCGTGCTGCGTTCGATCAACGCCGTGGCCGATCCGTTGACCCAGATCCGTCCGCTGCTTCGGGAATAAGCCGGCGTGAGCCTCGGCGGAATCGCCGCCGGATCTATCCGCCGACTTCCGCTTTTGCCTCCGCCGCCAGCGCGGTGGAGAGATAACGTTCCCCCGTCGAGCAGGCGATCGTGACGATCAGTTTGCCTTTGTTCTCCGGACGTTTCGCCACTTCGATCGCGGCGCAGACATTTGCTCCGGTGCTGATTCCCGCGAGGATTCCCTCCTCTTTCGCCAGCCGCCGAGCCATGGCAAAGGAATCGTCGTTGGTGACTTTGACGCACTCCACGATCTGCGGGTTTCCAGCCGAATCCTTGAGGTGCAAATTGTTCGGGACGAAACCGGCGCCTGTTCCCTGGATTTTGTGCGGCCCTGGCTTGATCGGCTGGCCCGCCAGCGTCTGCGAAATCACCGGCGAGTCGGCCGGCTCCACGGCAATCGCCTGGAAGCTCGCCTTCCGCGGTTTGATTACTTCGTAGCAGCCGGTGATTGTTCCGCCGGTGCCCACTGCCGCCACCAAAATATCCACCGCACCATCGGTGTCCTCCCAGATTTCTTCCGCAGTCGTCGCCCTGTGAACCGCGGGGTTCGCGGGATTGTTAAACTGCTGCGGGATCCACGAGTTCGGCGTGTTCTTCTGCAGCTCTTCCGCTCGGGCGATCGCGCCTTTCATCCCCTCCGAACCCGGCGTGAGCACGAGCTTTGCCCCGAGTATCGCGAGCAATGTCCGTCGCTCGACCGACATGGTCTCCGGCATGGTGAGAATCAACTTGTAGCCTTTTGCGGCCGCGACAAAAGCCAGCGCAATGCCGGTGTTCCCGCTGGTCGGCTCGATGATCACGGTTTCCTGGGTCAGGATGCCGCGCTGTTCCGCATCTTCGATCATCGCCATGCCGATGCGATCCTTTACGCTGCCGAGCGGATTAAAGAACTCGCATTTCAAGGCCACCGTTGCTTCCAGACCGGCCGTGACCCGATTGAGTTTGACCAGCGGCGTGCGCCCCACGGTCTCGACGATATTGTTGTAAAGCTTGCCCATGTTTTTGAATGCAGGTTTGGAGAAAGGGAGCGCTTTTCTACACGCCTGCCACCTGACCTGCCAAGGGGGATATTCTACCCGCACCGGCGGCAAAGATTCCGTTTGATAAGCCCGGTCGCGGTGTTACCTCTCCCAACTCTTTCGAAACCCAACTCACGTATTATGGCTGACCTTCTCTCCTCACAGGACATCAAAACCTGGCTCAAAAAAATTCCCGAATGGGATCTCGAGAAGAAGCACATCGAACGCGTGTTTGAGTTCGACGACTTTTCCCAGGCGATCGAGTTTGTGAATGGCGTCGCGGAAATCGCGGAGGAAGAAGATCATCATCCCGATATCGATATCCGCGACAACAAGGTGCGCCTCGCGCTTTCCACCCACAGCGAAGGCGGCCTCACGGATCTCGATTTCGAGATTGCGGAGAAGATCGCGACCTTGGTGGACGAATAGGCCCCGCGCGTGGACCCAGAGCCGACCCGAGCACGCAAGCTCCTCTGCGGCGTCGCGGTCGCGGTTTTCGCCGGGCTGATGTGGTGGATCGTGGAAGTGCGCAGCGCTCCGCCGCCGCCGCCGAAGGTGATGATGCCGGGCGTCTCGCTGGCGCCGTGACAGTCTGAGTTTTCGCCGCCAAGCTGCGGGAAATGGCTGCGTCGATTTCTCACCTCAATGAGCCGGTGCTGGCGCATGCCCGCACGGATTTCCCGCTCCTGCAGCGGGAAATGACGATTGAGGCGGCGTTGGCGCTCATCCGTCGGCAGGGAGTCGGCGAGCGGATCATTTACTTCTATGTCGCGGATCAAGATGGACGCCTCGCCGGCGTGCTGCCGACACGGCGATTTCTGGTGGCTCCGCCGGACGCGATCGTCGGTGACTTGATGATCCGGCGCGTCGTTGCGGTGCCTCACCGGGCGACGCTTCTCGAGGCCTGCGAACTGTTCGTGCTCTACAAGTTCTTCGCCTTTCCGGTGATCGACGCTGATCGCCGGGTGGTCGGCGTTCTGGACATCGCCGTTTTCACCGAGGAGGTGCTCGATCTGGCGGAGCCGGAGAAGGTCAGCGACACGTTCGAAAGTCTCGGCTTCCACATCAGCCAGGCGAGAGGCGCGTCGGCGTGGAAGGCGTTTCGGCTGCGTTTTCCCTGGCTGCTGGCGACGATCGCGAGCGGCACCGCTGGGGCGCTGCTGGCGGGAAAGTTCGAGCACACGCTGGCGCGGGTGGTGGTGATTGCGTTCTTCCTCGCGCTGGTGCTCGCGCTGGCGGAAGCCGTGAGCATTCAATCGATGAGTCTGACGCTGCAGTCTCTACGAGCGCAGACGCCGAGCTGGAGATGGTTTTTCCAGGCACTCCGGCGCGAACTCAGCACCGCGCTCCTGCTCGGCGCCGGCTGCGGAATGCTGGTGTTCCTGATCGTTTTCCTCTGGCGGCGCACCTTTGAAGCTGCAGCGGTGATTGGCGCCAGTGTCGCGGGCGGGCTGTTGATCGCCTGTTTTGCTGGAGTCGCGATTCCCGCTTTGCTGCACGCGCTTCGGCTGGACCCAAAGATCGCCGCCGGTCCGATCACGCTGGCGGTCGCGGATGTCCTCACGCTCCTGCTCTACTTTTCCCTGGCGACCTGGCTCCTCTGACGCGCCCGCGTCTTGCGCGCGGCAGTCATTCCGGTTTCACTCCCCACCTCATGTCGCCGCCTCCCTTGATCATTGCGCCGTCGCTGCTCGCCTGTGATTTCGGGCGACTGCATGAGGAAGTGAAACGCGCCGAAACTGCCGGGGCGGATTGGCTCCACCTCGATGTGATGGACGGCCACTTTGTGGACAATATTTCCTTTGGCCCGGCTTTTGTGGAAGCAGTGGCGCGAGCCGCGACGGTGCCGCTGGATGTGCATCTGATGATCGAGGATCCGGCGCATTATCTCCCGCGTTTCACTCCCAAAGCCCACAACATCACGGTGCATGTGGAAAACCGCGGAGATCTCGCGGGCACGCTCGCGGCAATCCGTGCGGCAGGCTGCACGTGCGGGCTTTCGCTGCGGCCGGGAACGCCTTTCGATGCGGTCAGGCCTTTCCTGGCCCAAATCGATTTGCTCCTCGTGATGACCGTGGAGCCAGGCTTCGGCGGGCAGCCGTTTATTCCGGAGACAATGTCCAAGGTGAGCGCCGGTTTTGACGCGCGGAAAGAACGCAATCTCCGCTACCGAATCCAGGTCGATGGCGGAATTACGCTGCAGACTGCGCCGACCGCGGTCGCCCACGGAGCTGACACGCTGGTAGCGGGAACCTCCGTGTTCGGCGCCGGCGACATGGCCGCTGCGATCACTGCGCTGCGGAACGGCCGGTTGCTGGAGGCAAATAAAGGATTGCGCCTCCAGCAGCGGGCCGCGCACTCTCGGGAATGAAGGCCGTTCTCCCCCTACTTCTCGTTCTGGCACTCGCTGGCTGCTCGACTGTTCCCCCAAAAAAAGCTGCCGCCGCGGGTCGTCGCTTCCAGGTTCGCACCACGGCTTACACCCACACGGAAGCCGGTGGACGGAATAACGCGATCGGCACTCGGTTGCGCTTCGGGGGCGACACTTACAGCGCCGCTTCCGACTGGTCCTGGTTGCCGCTGGGAACACGCTTCCGCGCGGAAGGCCGGACCTATGTGATCGAAGACTACGGCTCCGCCTTGGTGGGGCGCAAAACGGTCGATCTTTACTTCCCCAGCATGTCGCAGGTGCGGAACTGGGGCGTGAGGAACATCGAAATCGAAGTGCTCGAGTGGGGTTCCCGCGCGATGAGCCTGAAGTTGCTCGAGCCGCGCGCCACTCGCGGTTACATCCGGACGATGGTCGCGCAGCTGCGCAAGCCAGCTCCGCTGCCTGGCTCTTGAGCGGTCGCTGATTTGGATTGCGACGGGGAAGACTTGCCCGAGCAGAGGAGCGCGGCTTTACTCCCGACGCCCCCGCCGGAACGGTCTGCAGCATTCCACCTAAAGCGACATCTCTATGAAAATCCTGGTCACCGGCGGTGCCGGCTACATCGGCAGCGTCTGCGTCGAACAACTCCTCGACGCGGGTCATCAAGTCACCGTCTTCGACAATCTCACCGAAGGCCACCGACTCGCAGTCGATCCGCGAGCCCCGCTGATCGTCGGCAATCTCCGCGAGCGCTGCGATGTGGAGGACGCGCTGGAGTCCGTGAGACCGGACGCGGTCATGCACTTCGCGGCGAATGCGCTCGTCGGTGAATCGATGACGGATCCTTCCAAGTATTTCCGGAACAACGTTTACGGCGGACTCAATCTGCTGGACGCAATGGTCGCCGTCGGCTGCAAGCGGCTCGTTTTCAGCTCGACCTGCGCCACCTTCGGGCCGCCGGAGCGGCTGCCAATCGACGAAACGCTTCCGCAAAAGCCGATCAATCCCTACGGCGAATCCAAGCTCATCTTCGAGCAGATCCTCCGCTGGTACGGAGAAATCCATGACCTAAACTTCGTCGCCTTGCGCTACTTCAACGCCGCCGGCGCGACCGAGCGCTTCGGCGAGGATCATCGAATCGAAACGCATTTGATCCCGAACATTCTCAAGGTGGCGCTGGGGCAAAAGGATCACGTCGAGATCTACGGGACCGATTACGAGACGCCGGACGGCACCTGCGTGCGCGATTACATCCACATCGTGGACCTGGCGCAGGCTCATTCGCTCGCTCTGACCACGGAGCAAAGCGCCTATTACAATCTCGGAACCGGTGGCGGAACGAGCGTGCGGGAAGTCATTGCCGCCTGCGAGAGGGTCACGGGCAAACCGATCAAGGTGGTCGAAAAACCGCGGCGTCCGGGCGATCCGGCGCGCCTCATTGCAGGTTCGGACAAGGTGCGGAGAGAACTCGGCTGGCAGCCGAAATATCAGGCGATCGACAAGATCGTGGAGAGCGCGTGGGCCTGGCACGTGAAAAACCCCGGCGGTTACGGAGACTAGGCTCAGGCTGATGTCGGGATCGGGTCAGGATCTTCCCTGATGCGGTCGAAAAGCTCCGGATCCGCGAACCTTGGTTGAACCTCAACCAAGAAAGAAAACCACACATGCTCTCCTGGGCCGTCACCTTCCTCATCATCGCCCTCATCGCCGGCGTCCTCGGTTTCGCGGGGATCATGGGAACCGCTGCGTACATCGCGAAGATCCTTTTCGTCGTCTTCCTCATCCTCTTCGTCATTTCCTTCCTCAAGGGACGGCGTCCTCCCATCGCATAAGCGGTTCACTTGCGGCAGGTCCGCACGGAAATAGCCAATCTGCGCCGCCTGCTTGTCGAGCTTCCACTCGGCAGGCGGCGGCGCTTTGCTTTGAGTCAAAACGGGCTGTCCCGAGCGAGCAACATTGTTCCGTCGCTGACAGAAGTGTCTGGTTTTAGAACACGTTTCCGCCCCTCAGCCGCCCGCTTTCCAGAGTAAAACCCGTTTGGCAGCCAGCCTGCTAAGGAGAACGTCGAACACCGACACACATGCTCTACTCCATCGAAAATCACTCGCTCGACTCGAACGTTCAGGAAGCAACGGATGAAACTCTGATGGTCGCCGTGAGCCAGGGCGATCAAGCTGCACTCGAGGTGCTCTACAAGCGCCACGGCGCGCATCTGAAAGCGATCGTTCTCCGCGTGATCCACGACGAAGGACTCGCGGACGACCTCGTGCAGGAGATCTTCCTCGAAGTCTGGCGCCTCGCGAGCCGGTATTCTCCGGAAAAAGGACTCGCCCTCGGCTGGCTGATCACTCTCGCCCGCCGGCGGGCCATTGATCGTCTGCGGAAGCTCCAGGCCTACGGTCGTGCGGAAGACCGCCTGGAAGCTGAAGTCCGTCAGGCCCCGGAAATGACCCGCCACGACGTCGATCAAGACCTGGCCGCTAACGACATGCGCGAAGTCCTCCGGAAAATTATCCTCACTCTTCCACCCGCTCAGCAACAGGCCGTCGATCTTGCCTTCTACAAAGGGATGAGCCAGCGCGAAATCGCAGCTCACACCAGCATCCCGTTGGGGACGATCAAGACACGGCTGGAGCTGGGAGTGCGGAAAATCGGCAGCGCCCTCCGGGAAGTCCTCGGTGAAGCTGCTGCCGGACCCGTGATGGCGAACTTCTAGTCCGCCACGCAATTCGGTCCGAGACTCGGCCGCCGGAGCAATCCGCGCGGCCGAGTTTTTTGCTGTCTAGACGGGGAGGAAACCGCGCGGCCGGGCAGGGCGCGGAAGCTTAGACGCCGGACCGCGGCGGGTTTGCAATATCCGGAAGATTGGACATGCAATGCGGGCAAATGCCGTGGGAGAAATCGGTGCCCGTCTCGATGTGGATGTACTCTTCCACCTGGCGCCAGTAGTCCTGATCGTCCCGGATCCGTTTGCAGAACATACAGATCGGCAAGAGGTGCTTCAGCTTGCGAACCTCGGACAAGGCCGTCTCCAGCTCATCGACTCTTCCAGCAAGGGCGCGCTCCAGCCGGACGACGCGCTGCCCCACCGCGAGACGTGCCCGCAATTCGTCCCGATCGCATGGCTTGGTGACATAATCATCCGCACCCGCTTCCAATCCCTCGGCGATTTCCTCCTTCGCGCTGCGAGAAGTCAGCAGGACGAGATAGGTGTACGGGCGGTCAGTTTGGTTGCGGACTCGGCGGCAAACTTCCACTCCATCGAGCCCGGGCATCATCCAGTCCAGGAGCGCAATCGAAGGCGGACTCGGCGCGCTCAGGATGCTCCAGGCTTCTTCCCCATTCGCCGCGGCCATCACTTCAAAACCGCGCGCCTGTAGATATGCCTGGAGGATGCGGCGCGAGGCTTCGTGATCTTCTGCAATCAGGAGGCGGGTCTCCGGCGGGACTTCCAGGGCAGCAGCGGACGAACTCATTCGTGGTGATTCGGGAACCGCTGGCGACATGCGCGCCTCTCGGGAGAAAACATCAACTGAGGCAGGATTGAGGGAAGTTCCCGACCTGAAATGATTGCGCCCGTCCGTCTGCCAGCTTTCACTTCTCTTCCGCATGATTGTCCCGCCAGCCACTGCCACTAGCGAATCTCCAGTCGTCGTTCCCTACGACGATGTGACGGCCTTCACGCGCAAACTGATCCACGACGTTCGCAACGGACTGAACGCGCTCGATCTTCAACTCGCGTCCGTGCTGGATATCGCTGCGGAAGACCACGCAGAGCTCCGCGAGGATCTGATGGTCGCCCGACGCCTCCTGTCCGACGAAGCGCGCCGGCTCGCCAGCCTGTCCGCGCAACTTCGCCAGAGCGCTCCGGAGATGATCGACTATGACGTCTCGGATCTGGTGGAAGATCTCCGCGGCCGGGTAGAGCGGAGTTTGAAGCCAAACACGCAGGTGAACTGGAGCGTGGAAACCGGTCGGGAGCAGGTCACCGTGGATTTCGAGTTCCTCAGCACGGCGATGCTGGAGCTGGTGCGGAATGCCATGCACTTCCGG
>DASVRR010000219.1:0-1673 GCA_036388515.1 Chthoniobacteraceae bacterium
TTCGATTGTTCCGCTATTCTGGGCGCTGCGATCCATCGTCTTCAATACCTCACGGCGAGTAACCTTGGAACTTGGAATGACCTCCGGCGGGCGCGCATTACGCGCCGGCCGCGCTTCCCGACGGCGGCCGCAATATGGCCGGTAAAGACGGCAAAGAGCAACTGTTCGCGCAAGTAAGCGCCAACTGCACGGGCCTTATCAGCCGCATCGCTTTGTCCTACGAGGCCGATCCGGCGCTGCGCCGCGAACTCATTCAAGACATCCTGCTCGCTATCTGGATGGCCCTCGACAATTTCGGCGGCGACGCGTCGCTTAAGACCTTTGCCGCGTCAATTGCCCAGAAGAGGTGCATCTCCCACGTCACCAAGCGCGCCCGCGAGCCGCGGCAGGTGGAGCTGCCTGTGGACCTCGTCTCGGCGGTTCCGCTCCCGGCCGAGATCGTACTCCGCAACGATCAAAAGAAGCGGCTGGTGGAATCCATTCAGCTGCTCCCGATTCCGCAGCGCGAGGCGATCGTGCTTGCCTTTGAAGGCTTCACATACTCCGAAATAGCGGAAATCCTGGGGATTTCCGCCAATGCCGTGATGCTCCGTTGCCAGCGTGCAAAGACGACGCTTAAATCCATTATGGAGCAGCGCTCATGAATCGGCCGGATTTAGACGATCTCGCCGCCTTGTGGCAGGACGGGCCCGATCCGCTGGAGCAGGCTCAGATGGACGCTTATGCACGCAGCGCGCGGCGCCGCGGGCGAGTGTTCGATTATCTCGAACACTTGCTGGTGGTGTTGCTGTTCGCCATTTTCGCGGGGGGCTTATTCGTCTCGACCAGCCCTCTCACCATTGGGCTGGGCGTACCGCTGATCATCGTTGTGACGTGGCTTACTTGGCGCCGGCGGTCTTTGCGCCAGATGGCAAAGACTTTGAAAACGTCCGATCCCGCCGCCTTTCTGGAAAGCAGCCTTCGCAACGCGCGCGCCAACCTACGGCGAAACACCATCGGGCTTGCGTTTCTTCCGCTGGTGGTTCCGGCCGCCGTGACCTTCAAGGTCAGCGTCAGAACCGGCGGCGGCTTTCCCGAAGTGTGGGAAGCGCTTGTGCTGTGGGCGCATACGCCTCGTGCGGCGATAACTCTCGCCCTTCTGACCATCATGGGCGCCTTCACTTTGCGCGCGCGGCGAAAGGTCTTGAGGGAAATCGAGAAGCTGGAAGTTCTTCGCAGCGGCTACGAACTCGAAGCGGAGCTGGAAAGGGAAACCGGGGAGTAAAATCCACATCGTTTTCCTGCCACATACCTGGTTTTTCCCAGACATTTACCACATTAAATCCACAACTTAGAGCTGCCTCTTCAGACAGGAATTCAATTCAGACCGGACTGATTGGACGGAGCTTCGATGCTTCGTTCGGGTAAAGCCCTCAGCGAAACGTCGTCGCTCCTTTCAACAAGAAAGGAACGACCATGAAGAAGATCGACATCAACACGCTTCCGGAACTCGCCACCAAGGTGGGCATCCACGGCTCCGCCAAGCAGCGCGAAGTCGGCGGCGCGGCGTGCGGCGGCATCCTGATCGCGCTCATCACCGGCTGAACCAAGGAGGGGAGGGTGCCGGTGGCTCCTCCCCTTTTTCCGTGAGGATACGATCATGATGCCACGACACGAACTGAGCCGCTGGCTTG
>DASVRR010000220.1:0-13809 GCA_036388515.1 Chthoniobacteraceae bacterium
TCGCGGAGGGTGTTAAAGCGCCTGCCCTTCCGGCCCTCCGCGTCTCCGCGACTCCGCGGTTTAATTTCTCTCGCGACCGCGCGATCGAGGAAGACATGGCGCGCTTTGTAGGTGCGGCCAAAAGCGCCTTTCCCCAACAGACACGGCTTGCCCGCGTCATCGCGGAGGATTTCGAAGCTGCCGAAACGCAGTCGATGCTCAAACGGATCGGGACTGCTGGGTTTCGACGGTTCCGGCATCGGGAGCTGACTTTTATTCCAGCCGAAGGCGCGGTCCGGACGCAAGGCGCGACACCGGACCAACGAGCGGTCGCTCGCTAGACGTTGAACCGGAACTCCACGACATCGCCATCTTTGACGACGTATTCCTTCCCCTCGATGCGGAGCTTTCCCGCTTCGCGAGCCTTGGCGAAAGAACCGAACGTGATCAGGTCGTCGAAATGCACGGTTTCCGCCGCGATGAAGCCGCGCTCGAAGTCGCTGTGGATCACGCCAGCGGCCGCGGGCGCTTTATCCCCAGCGCGAATGGTCCAGGCGCGGGTTTCCTGTTCTCCCGTGGTGAGGTAAGTGCGCAGGCCGAGCAGATGATAGACGGCGCGGATGAGCGAACCGACGCCGCTGCTCGCGACGCCGAGCCCGCGGAGATATTCGTTCGCTTCGTCCTCGCTGAGATCCACGAGTTCGCTTTCGATTTGCGCGCTGATGACCACCGCTTCCGAGCCGAAGTGCGCGCGGGCGTAATCCTGAACCGCCTGAACGTAGCGGGCGGCTGGAGTGAGCTCGACGACATCGGTCGGCAAGGCTGCTTCCTGCTCCTGCGCTGCTGCGACCAGGGCGGCAACGCTCCCGAGATCTTTCTCCGCAACGTTGCAGGCAAAGATGGTCGGTTTGTTCGTCAGGAGGAAAAACTCGCGGACGATTTTTTGCTCCTCCTCGCTGAACTCCAGCGTGAGCGCGGGCTTTCCGGAATCCAGATGCGGAATCAGTCGTTCGCCAATCGCGATTTCGGCTTTGGCGGCTTTGTCGCCGATCCGCGCGGCTTTCTGCTGGCGCTCCAGCCGTTTCTGCACCGCAGCGAGATCGGCGAGAATCAGCTCGGTGTTGATCACCTCAATGTCGCGGACCGGATCGACGGTGCCGGAGACATGGTGGATGTCGTCGTCTTCAAAACAACGCACGACCTGGACGATCGCGTTGACTTCGCGGATGTGGCTGAGGAATTGATTCCCCAGGCCTTCGCCGGAACTGGCGCCCTTCACGAGCCCGGCGATATCGACGAACTCGATCGCTGCCGGCACCAGCTTCTTTGAGTTGCTCAGTTTGGAAAGCGCCGCAAGCCTCGGGTCGGGCACGGTGACCACGCCGACATTCGGATCGATGGTGCAAAAAGGATAGTTTGCCGCAGCCGCCTTTTGCGTGCGCGTGACGGCATTGAAGAGCGTCGATTTGCCGACGTTGGGAAGACCGACGATGCCTGCGGAGAGCATGAGATTTGGGGAAAGAGAGGGTTAAGTGATTGCCTCGCCGAAGGGCGCGCGGGCGGGCGGGTGAATTCAGCGCAAGCGGCGATTGCCAGCAATCCAATTCCTTCCTGCGGTCGGGAAGAGGAGACGTCCACGAAAGGCACCAAAGGGCACGGAAAGGGGGAATCCTCTCGTTTCCTTCCGTGTCTTTCGTGGACGTTTCTTCCTCATGTTGTGCTGGCGGAAGAGGAGGAACCACGAAAGGGACGAAAAGGCTCTGTCGGGAATTGTCCGTCTGCTGGGAATCCTCGTGTTCTTTCGTGTCTTTCGTGGACCTTCTTCCCATGTTTGCTCTGGCGGAACCGAAACTGCCGTGCCTTGATCGGACGGTGAAACGTCAATCGCCCGAGCTTTCCGGGAAAACCTCCAGTCGCCGCCGCGCGTCGCGGGCGCCGATGCTTCCGGAGCTGGTGCTGTGGCTGGATCGCACGTTGCGGATTGCCGAGATCGGCGACTATCCGAATGCCTGGAACGGACTGCAGCTGGAGAACTCCGGAGCCGTGACAAAGATCGGTGCCGCCGTGGACGCGAGCGAGTCGGTGATCGCCGCGGCAGTGGCGGAAGGCGTGAGTTTGCTGCTGGTGCATCACGGTTTATTTTGGGGCGGACTCCAGCCGATTACCGGCGCGTGGCGACGCAAACTGAAGCTCGCGCTGGATCATGATCTCGCGATCTACAGCGCTCATCTTCCGCTGGATGTGCATCCTGAGCTGGGGAACAACGCGTTGCTCTGCAAAGCTTTGGGTTTCAAGAAATGCGTTCCCTTTTTCTCCGCCAAAGGACAACCGATCGGGCTGAAAACGCGTGCGGTTTTGCACGTCGGTGAGCTGGCGGGTCGGCTGGAGGAAGTGCTCGGCGGTGCTCCGCATCTTGCTCCCGGCGGATCGGCGACCACGGAATGGATTGGCGTGGTGACGGGCGGCGCCGGCGGGGAAGTCGCGCAAGCTGCCGCCGAGGGTGTGGATACTTTCATCACCGGGGAAGGTCCGCATCACTCCTACGCGCTTGCAGAAGAACTCGGGGTAAATCTTTTCTACGCCGGCCACTACGCGACGGAAACTTCCGGAGTGCAGGCGCTGGCGAAACGGGCCTCCGGAAAGTTTGCGGTGCCCTGGGTTTTCCTCGATCACCCGAGCGGCTTGTGACTCCAGGTTTCCGGAAGGTTCCGGCTGCAACGCCGATGCTCGACCGCGCTTTCTTCCGCAGGGACCCCGTCACGTGTGCGCGTGAGTTGATCGGCTGCGAGTTGATCTGGAACGAATGCGCGGGAATCGTCGTGGAAACCGAGGCGTATGCCGCGCGGAATGACGAGGCGTGTCACACCTTCTTCCGCCCGTCGGCAAGGGCGTTCATCGAAAATCACGAAACCGGTGCCGCGTATGTTTACTTCAACTACGGGATGTATTGGCTCCTCAATGTATTGGTGAAAGGAGGCTTGGAAGACGGCTTCGTGCTGATCCGCGCGCTGGAACCCACCGCGGGACTGGCGGCAATGCGGGCGCGGCGGATGGGGAAGCGGAAGCTTCCGCCGAAAGGCGATGCCTGGTTGTGCTCCGGTCCGGGCAAACTCGCGCAGGCGCTCAATGTGGACGGTCGGGAGCACGGCCGCGATCTCTGCGCGGGCGACGGGATCGGGTTTCGCCTCCGCGTGGGACCAGTCGAAGTCGTCTCCGACGTCCGGATCGGGATCTCGAAAGCGGCGCACCTGCCCTGGCGTTTCCTCCTTCGCGACAGCCCGTTTGTCAGCGCGCGCGCCACCGCTTCACCCTGAAATGCAGAAAGCCAGCCGGCAAATGCTGCCGGGCTGGCTTTCGGGAATGATCTCCTCGTGAGGAGAGTTTGGTTACTTCGTGTAACCGGTCGAGGCAGTCGTCGACGATTGGGTCGATGGGGTTGGCTCGTTTTTGGCGCAAGCTCCGAGGCTGAGGGCGACGGCGGCGAGAGCGATGATGGCGATGGTCTTCATGATATGTGTTTTCGTTTTCCAGTGCCGAGGATCGACACCGGGGGCGGAGGGTAGGGGCTTAGGCAGAAGCTTCAATCGAATTTTTCTCCGGAAGCTGGCGGCAAAAAAGCCAGACCGGCTGAAAACCGATCTGGCTTTTTGAGAAGGTGCCTCCTTGGAGCAGAAGCTGACGGGTTACTTGGAGTAGCCGGTCGAAGCGCTGCTGTGCGTCTGCTGCGACGTGGATGCGTCGTTGCGGCCGGAGCAAGCTCCGAGGGCCAGGGTCACCACTGCGAGTGACAGAATTGCGATGTATTTCATTGTTTAACCTCCTTTCTGGATAGTTTTGGCGACAGCGCGCCGGGTTGCCTTTTCAAGGCCAGCGCTGCTTTCGCCGCCGGTATATCGCTGCGAATTCCCGCTATGGTTGTATCTCTAATCGGGTGCCGACTGGGACTTGCTGGAAGAGCTCGATCACATCCAGATTGTTCATCCTCACGCAGCCATAACTCGCCGGAGTGCCCAGCTGAGATTCGGCGTTGGTGCCGTGGATGTAGATGTAGCGGTCGTAAGTGTTGGCGTTGCCTTCCTCCAGTCCGGCGAGCCAAAGAATTCGCGTCTGGACATGATCCTTTTCATCGCCTTCCTCACCGAACTTCCCTGTCGCAACTCGGCTGATGAAGATCTCGCCGGGCGCCGCACCGTCGCCGATTTTCTCCGCAATCCGGAAGGAACCAGCCGGCGTTTTATAGCTGCCTGGCTCGCTGCCGACGCCGAAGCGCGAGGTGGAAATCACATAACGCCGCTGGAGTTCGCCGCAGTCGTCCAGGAGGTCGAGCGTTTGGGAGGGAATATGGATGCGGATTTGCATTGGCGGAGCGGGTCGATAGAGTGCGCGCCCCTTACTTTATGAGCAAGAACCTGCACGTCGCGATCGTTGGAGCCACTGGAGCCGTGGGCATCGAGATGATGAAGACGCTCGAGAAGCGGGGCTTCCCGGTGGGGAAATTGACGCTGCTCGCGAGCGCGCGCTCGGCGGGGAAAAAGCTGCCGTTCCGTGGGGAAGAAATCACCGTGCAAGAGCTCACCGCCGCTTCGTTTGCCGGAGTGGAACTCGCGCTGTTCAGCGCGGGCGGTTCCATTTCAAAAGAGTTTGCGCCCGCTGCGGTTTCCGCCGGAGCCGTGGTCGTGGACAATTCCAGCGTGTTCCGCATGGACCCGAACGTTCCGCTGGTCGTGCCGGAGATCAACGGCGCGGACATTAAGAAGCACCAGGGAATCATCGCCAACCCAAACTGCACGACGGCGGTCACGCTGATGGCGCTCTTCCCGCTTCACCAGGAGTTCCGGGTGAAGCGCGTGTTCGCCGCGACTTATCAGGCGGTCAGCGGCACTGGCGCGCAGGCCATCGAGGAGTTGCACCAGCAGGTCGATGCGGTCGTGGCCGGCGAGCCGGTGGAGAAGAAAGTTTATCCTCACCAGATAGCCTTCAACGTGATTCCCCACGTCGATAGCTTTCTGGACAACGGCTACACCAAGGAAGAGATGAAGATGCAAAATGAAGGCCGCCGGATTATGCATCATCCGACGTTCAAAGCGTCCGTGACTTGCGTTCGCGTGCCGGTTTACCGCGCGCACAGCGTGGCGATCAATGCGGAGTTTGAGCGGCCGGTTTCGGTTCAGGAAGCACGAGCCGCACTGGCGAAAGCGCCCGGACTCGACCTGGTCGATGAACCTTCCAAGGCGGAATATCCGCTGCCGCTCTACGCAGCGGAACGCGACAACTGTCAGGTCGGCCGGCTTCGCCTCGATTGCGCTCTGGACAACGGTCTGGCCTTTTGGATTTCCGGAGATCAGCTCCTCAAAGGCGCAGCACTCAATGCCGTGCAAATCGCCGAGCTGATCTGAACTGACGCGAAGGGATTTCCTCCCCGCAATCCCGCTTGCTAGCCAGTCGCGGGTCCACCAAGGTTTCCGCATCGGCATGAATCCCGCCTCCCCCCAAGGCTCCCCACACCTCCTCGACCCGGATGCTTCTGCCGCCGCGCGGCAGGAGCTGGAAGAGCGTTCACGTCTTGCTCTGGAGGCCGCTGGCGTCGGCACCTGGTCGTGGGAAATGGAGCCGGATCGGGTCGTCTGGGACGAATGCACCTACCGCCTTCTCGGCGTGCCCGCCGGTCAGTTCACAGGGCTGGGGGAAGACATGCAGAAGTTGATTCATCCGGATGACCGAGAGCGCGTTTCCAGGCTCGTCGGCGAGTGTCTGGCCGGTGAACACGAACTCGACACCGAATATCGGGTGGTCTGGCCGAGCGACGACTCCGTCCATTTCCTCCGCGTGCGCGGGAAGGTGATCCGCGATGCCGAAGGACGCGGGCTGCGGATGGTCGGCGCCTGCTGGGAAATCACCGAGCGGAAAACGATTGAGGAGGAACTCGCCCGGGAACGGTTTTTCCTCCGGACGCTGATGGAACACATTCCGGACAAGATTTACTTCAAGGACATTGGCAGCCGCTTTATCTGGGCCAGCCGCGAGACTTTGGCGCGCTTCGGGACCACCAATCCGGACGACGTGCTGGGGAAAACCGACTTCGATTTCTTCAAAGAGGATCACGCTCGTGCCGCCTTTGAAAACGAGCAGGAAATCATCCGCACTCAGCAGCCGCTGGTGAATGTGGAAGAACGCGAGACCTGGACGGACGGACACGAGACTTGGGTTTCCACCACCAAAATGCCGCTGATCGATGAAGCCGGTCGCATCATCGGGACGTTCGGTCTTTCGCGCGACATCACGGGGAAGAAACGTGCGGAAGAACAGCTCGGGAAGTATGCCCAGGAGCTTCGTCGGCGGAACGAGGAGCTGGAGGAAGATCTCGAAATGGCGCGCGAGCTTCAGAGTGCGTTGATGCCGCGCCGGTATCCGTGCTTCCCGCACAACGCGGCGCCGGTCGATAGCGCCATCCGGTTTTCGCATTTCTTCAATCCTTCCACGGCGGTGAGCGGCGATTTTTTCGACATCCTGGAGCTCTCCGATACCAGCGCGGGAATTTTCATTTGCGACGTGATGGGACACGGAGTCCGTGCGGCGTTGGTCGCGGCGATCGTCCGCGCTTTGATCGGCGAACTGCGCGGGTCCGCCGACATGCCCGGAGTGTTTCTGGAGAAACTCAACCGGAAGCTTTCCGATATCCTGAAGCAAACCGATATCCCGATGTTCGCCTCCGCCTCGTACGTCGTCGCGGATCTCGCCAAAGGCGAACTGCGTTACGCGAACGCGGGGCATCCGGATCCGGTCTGCGTCCGCCATGCAGTCAGCGCCACGCAGACTTCCCAGCTGAACGAGTGCAAGCGCGGGCCGGTTCTCGGGATGTTCGAGACTGCGGAGTATGGCACCTGTCACATGCCGCTCGCCGCGCACGACAAAATCTTCCTCTTCACGGACGGCCTCTTCGAAGTCGAAGGTGCGGACGGTGAGCTCTACGATCAGCAGAGTCTGCTGCGGGCAGTGGGCAGCCGGGTGAATCTCGCTCCGGGCGATTTGTGTCGGGAAGTGCTCGCGGAGATCCGGCAGTTCTCCGCAAATCAGCAGTTCAGCGACGATGTCTGCCTGGTGGGGCTGGAGGTCGAGCGAATCATCGGCCGCGGCTGACCGGAACTGCTCACTTCGCCAGCCGGACGTCCATCCACACGGCGAGGATCAGCACCAAACCGCGCGCCACGTATTTGTGCTCGGGCTCGACGGAGAGCAGCGTCATCCCATTCAGCAGACACGCCATGATCAGCGCGCCAAAGAGCACGCCGAGCACGCTGCCGCGCCCACCGCGCAGGCTCACCCCGCCAATCACGCACGCGGCGACGGCGTCCAGTTCCATGAGATCACCGACGGTCGTGGTGCTCGCGCCTCCGTATGCCGTCTGCATGAATCCGGTGAGCGCCACGATCGCGCCCATCAGCGTGAAGGCACCGATGGTCACCTTTGCCACCGGAATACCCGAGACGACCGCGGCCTCCTCATTCCCGCCGATCGCATAAAGGTATCGCCCCCACGGCGTATGCTGCGTCAGCACCCAGATGAACAAAGCCACGGCGCTGAGGAGCAAGGCGGGCAAAGGCACGCCGCGGAATTGGTTGGTCACCAGGACAAACAGGAAAACCCCTTGAGCCACGAGGAAGAGCTTCAAGAACGTGAGCTCCGCATCTTCCACTGGGAAGCCTTGCGCCTGTCGTCGCGCGCGCGCCTGGAGCTTCCCCGCGATAATCGCGGTGAGCGTCAGTCCGGCCACGATGTAGCCGGCGATCGCGGGCAGGTAGTAGGTGGTGAGTTGGGAGAAAAGGTTGGCCTGGCCGCCGGTGACCACAGGCACTGTTTGGTTGTTGATCACCTGCCAAAACAATCCCTTGAACACGAGCAAGCCGCCGAGCGTGATGATGAACGCCGGGATCCGCTGGCGCACGATCAGCGTGCCCATCGCAAACCACAGCCCCAGCGCCACGGCCAATCCGGCGGCTAATGCCAGCGGAGCCGGCCAGGAGTGATTGGTCACCAGCACCGCGGCGATGCCGCCGATCAGCCCCACACCGCTTCCCGCGCTCAGATCGATATGGCCGGGAAGAATCACCAGCAGCATCCCGAGCGCGAGCGTCGCCGTGATCGAAAAGTCGATGAGGAGGAGCGAGAGATTGCGCGAACTGAGGAACTGAAACTCCGGAACACGGACGGCGAAAAAGCCGCAGATCAGGAGCAAAGCAATGGTCAGCGAAAAGTCCCGCAGGGAAACACTGGTTCTCATCAAAGCAAGACGGCGTCAGGGTTGATGCGGACTGAGAGCAGCCGCGAGCAACCGTTCGGGTGTGGCCTCGGCGCGAGTGAAGATTCCGCCCATGCGGCCCTCGTTCAGCATCAGGATTCGGTCGCTCATGCCCAGCAACTCGGGCAGTTCGCTCGACACGAGGACGACCGCTTTGCCCTGATCGGTGAGCTGATTAATCAGTTCGTAAATCTCGAGTTTCGCACCGACATCGATCCCGCGGGTTGGTTCATCCAGGAAGATCACGTTGGGCTCGGTCATCAAGGCTTTGCCCAGCACGACCTTCTGTTGATTTCCTCCGGAAAGTTTGCCGACAAACGAGTCCAGCCCCGGCGCTTTCACCTGCAACGAACGAAAGGCGCGATCGTTTTTCTGAAACTCGCGACTGGCGTCGATCAGTCCACGTTTCGTCAGTCGATCCAGCGACGAGAGCGAGAGATTGAAGCCGATGGTCTGCTCCAGCACGAGCCCGAACCTGCGCCGATCTTCGCTGACGAGGACCAGGCCGCGCCGGATCACTTCCGGCGGCGGCGATTGGGAAAGCGCGGCGCCGTTGAGCTGCACCTCGCCTGCGAGCCGTGTTCCCCAGATTCCGAAAAGATGCGAGAGAAGTTCGGTGCGACCAGCGCCCATCAGTCCGCCGATGCCGAGAACTTCGCCCGGAGCCACGGTGAAAGAAATGTTCCGCAAGCGCGTGCGGCCACTGCGATCGGCTACGCTCAACGCTTCCACCCGGAGCAGGGGAGCAACGCCGGATCGAGCAGCGGCGCGGCGCGGGAAGAGGTCGCCCAGTTCGCGGCCCACCATCTTCCGGATGATCTCGGCGGGTGAAGTATGAGCGGCTTCCAGTGTCGTGATGGTCTGCCCGTCGCGCAGCACGGTAATGCGATCGGCGATGGCGAAAACTTCTTCCAGGCGATGTGAGATGTAGATGCAGGCGAGGCCTTGCATCCGCAGTTCCCGGAGGATTCCGAGCAGGACCTGCACTTCATGCTCCGCCAGCGCCGCAGTCGGTTCGTCGAGAATGAGGATTCGCGATTTCTTCCGGAGAGCCTTGACGATTTCCACGAGCTGACGTTCGCCGACTCCGAGCGAGCCACATTTTGCCATCGGGTCGATCTTCACGCCGAAACGTTCGAGCAACTCGCGCGCTTCCAGCTGCACGCGCGGCCAATCGATCAGCCCAAAACGCACCGGCTCAGCGCCGAGGAAAATGTTTTCCGCAACGGTGAGTTCCTCGACCAGCGCGAGTTCTTGGTAGATGACCGCAAGGCCCGCGCGCTCCGCGTCCGCGATGCCGAGAAACTTCGCCGGCGCCGAGCCGATCGAAAACTCGCCTTCATATGTGCCGTGCGGATGCAAGCCGCTCAGGAGCTTGATCAGCGTCGATTTGCCGGCGCCGTTTTCTCCGCAGAGCGCGTGGATTTCCCCCACCCGGAGCTCGAAGGAAACGTCCTGTAAGGCGACGACGC
The DNA here is from genome assembly GCA_036388515.1 of Chthoniobacteraceae bacterium. Lineage (GTDB taxonomy): Bacteria > Verrucomicrobiota > Verrucomicrobiia > Chthoniobacterales > Chthoniobacteraceae > Chthoniobacter. The sequence continues at coordinate 9,748 of DASVRR010000220.1, forward strand.
CTGGAAAGCGTTTGGTCACGTGACGAGCAGCGAGGGCAATCTCGGACATTTCGCGAATGTGCTTGAATTACTTCGCCTCGGCCGCGCCGCGGTAAACCGCCTCGCGGGGATGAAATGCATCTTTAATCACGGTCTCGTCGATGTTCCCCTTCGTGACGGCGAGCACGTCGAGCAGCACGCTCGGAACATTCACTTTCCCGTTGTGCAACTCGCCTTTGGCGACCACCGGCTGACGCCGAGCCAGCTTCACCGCAAGATCCGCCGCTTGATCCGCGAGCAGCGACAGCGGCTTGTAAATGGTCATCGCCTGCGTGCCCGCGACGATCCGCTGGCATGCTGCGAGATCGGCATCCTGCCCGGTAACGATCACTTTGCCCGCCAATCCCTCCTCGGTCAGCGCCTGGATGGCGCCTCCAGCGGTCCCATCGTTCGAAGCGAGGACCGCGTCGATGTTGTGCCCGGCCTTGGTGATGGCAGCGTTCGTGATTTGCTTGGCGTTTTCGGTCCGCCAATCCTGCGCCCAATCTTCATGCACGACTTCGATCGCGCCGGAGGCAATCAGCGGCGCGAGCACTTTGTCCTGACCTTGTTTGAACAAGGATGCGTTGTTGTCAGTTTTCGAGCCGTAGATCCGGAGCAGGCGCTTCTTCCCGCCGCCAGCTGCGGCAAAACGATCCGCGAGAAACTGCGCTTGCAGCTCCCCGACTTTCACGTTGTCAAAGGTGATGTAGAGATCCAGATCCGAGCCGGTGATCAGCCGGTCGTAGGAGAGCACCGGAATGCGCGCTTCGTGCGCTTTTTCCACCGCTTTGGCGCAAGCTGCTCCATCGTGGGGAATAATGACGAGCACATCGACGCCTTGAGTGATGAGCGCTTCGACATCGCGGAGCTGCCGGCTGTCATCACTGTTCGCCGATTGCACGGAAACATCCGCACCGAGTTCTGCTGCGCGTTTGACAAAACGGTCGCGATCACCCTTCCAGCGCTCCTCCTTCAAGGTGTCCATCGAGAGTCCGATCAGCGGGCGTGCGCGACCGGAGATTGGCGCGGCATTGGTTCCGCGCCGGCTGAGCACCCAGCCGATCACCAGGCTGAGCAAGCATGAGAGGACAACAAGGGAGACGCGTAGTTTCATCCGGTGGGGAACGATGTGCTCCGACGCTAGAGCCTCAGTTCAGCGCTGCCAAGCGCGTCGGCGGTGCTGCACATGGCGGCAATTGCGTTGGACAGTCGCGGCGGCGCTCTTGCAGCATCTTTGGGAATGCGCGCGTATCACGATCTTCTCCGGCTTGTCTTGGAACAAGGAAAGTTCAAAGCAGATCGAACCGGCACCGGCACCTATTCGGTCTTCGGTGCGCAGGCGCGATTCGATCTCGGCGCAGGCTTCCCGCTGCTCACCACGAAGAAGCTGCATCTTAAATCGATCATCCACGAGCTGCTCTGGTTTTTGGCAGGCGAGACGAACGTCAGCTACTTGCGGAAACACGGCGTCACCATCTGGGACGAATGGGCAGACGCCGACGGAAATCTCGGTCGCGTCTATGGCGCGCAATGGTGTGACTGGCGGACTGCGGATGGGCGGTCGATTCATCAGATCGATCGTGTCATCGAACAGATCAAATCGAATCCGGACTCGCGGCGGTTGATCGTGAGTGCATGGAATGTCGGCGAAATCGATTCCATGGCGCTGCCGCCCTGCCACGCACTTTTCCAGTTCTTCGTCCTGGAAGGACGCCTGAGCTGCCAGCTTTACCAACGCAGCGCTGATCTCTTCCTGGGCGTGCCTTTCAACCTCGCCAGCTACGCGCTGCTCACCCGGATGGTGGCGCAAATCTGCGGCCTGGAGCCGGGCGATTTCGTCCACACCTTTGGAGATTTGCACCTCTACGCAAACCATCTCGAGCAGGCTCGCCTGCAGCTTTCCCGCGATCCGCGCCCGCTGCCGACGATGACTTTGAATCCGGCCATTCACGACATCCACGGATTTGCCTACGAAGATTTCACGCTCAGCGGCTACGATCCGCATCCTGGGATCAAGGCGCCGATTGCGGTGTGAGCGATGATCGCTGTCGCCGCCATGTCGCTGAACCGCGTGATCGGCCGCGACAATCAAATCCCGTGGCATCTTCCGGAAGACTTCCGTTGGTTTAAGCAACTCACCACCGGGCACTTCGTGCTCATGGGCCGCAAAACCTTTGAGAGCCTCGGGCGCCCGCTGCCAAATCGCACCAACATTGTCGTCACCCGGACGCCGCGCCGTCTTGCTCGAGACGAGCGGTTTGTCAGCACCTTTGGGAAAGCCAGGATCGGACACTGGAAAGCGCGGATCGGGCGTCCGTATCAACTCGGGTTTGATCGGCTCACCGAACGCGACGTGTGGCTGGTCCGGAGCCCATCGCGGCTGGCCGATGCCTTTATCCGCGCGCGTCCGCTGCGCGAACTGTTTGTCATTGGCGGTGCACAGATTTACGAGCAACTGCTTGATCGTTGTACCGATTTGTATCTCACGATCGTCCAGCGCGAAGTGGAAGGAGACGCGTTCTTCCCGGAGTTCGAAAATCGATTTCAGTTTGTCCAGGCTCCGTTGCGGACTGCTGACTTCGAAGTTCGCCATTACCAGAATCGCGTCCTACCTTCCGCTCCATGCAAGTTGTCGCCTGGCTGAGCACCGCGCTCGCACTTCTCGATGTCGCTTTGGCCGGTGCACCTCCGCCCGTTTCGCCAGAGCGGAATACGGTGCTCCTCGTGCACGGCATTTATTCGTCATCTCGGGACTTGCGGCGCCTCGCGGACCATTTGCGTCGGGAAGGTCATCAGGTCCAGCTCATCGACCTGAATCCGAATTGCGGACGTGCTGGAATCGATACGCTGGCCCGGCAACTCGCCAGCTACATCGAGGAACACGTTGCCGCTCCGAAGTTTGATCTCGTGGGCTTTAGCATGGGTGGTTTGGTTAGCCGATATTATGTGCAACGGCTGGGTGGTTTGAAGCGCGTGAACCATCTTGTGACGCTCGCCGCACCACATCACGGGACCATCATGGCTGGCTTCAATCGTCTTCCCGGCGTGCTCGACATGCGTCGCGATAGCCAGCTTCTGCAGGATCTGAGCCGGGATGTGGATTGCCTCCAGCAGGTGCGCTTTACTTCGATCTACACGCCGCTCGATCTCATGATCGTCCCCGCGCACAGCTCTGTGATGCCGCAGGCGGAGAACATCCGCATCTGGGCGCTGATGCACCCGTCACTCATCCTGGAAAAACGCTGCCTGCGCGCGGTTTCGGCGGTTCTCCGCAGCGACGGGATCCTCCGGAAGAAACCGGCAATCACCAGAGCAGCTGCACGTCGTACTCCGAAAATGCCGCATCGCGCGTGATCACGGTCAGTCCGTAATCACGCGCCTGGACGATCAGCAGGCGGTCGAACGGATCGCGATGATTCATCGGCAGATCGGCGACCTGAAGCGCGTGATTTGCGGTGATCGGCAGCAGATCGAAGCCGCCATGAAGCAACTCCTCGAGCATGCGATGCAGCGTGCTGCGCAGCCGTAGTTTTTTGAGGGAAAGCTTGATGCTGATTTCCCACAGGCTCGCTACGCTGATGAATACCTTCTCTTCGGTGTGCTCCAGCGCCGTGCGAGCGGTGTCGCTCAAGGCAGCGTCACCGTCGAAGTACCAAAGGATCGCGTGCGTGTCGGCCAGGTAAGCCATGGCTCACATGTACTCGGCGAAGTCTTCGAGCGGAGCATCGAAGTCTTGAGCCATGTAAGTGATGGTCCCGTTGCCGAAGCCCGGCTGGCGTAAAGTGCGCACCGCGCCCACTCCGGCGTACGGCTTCAACTCGGCGATCGGTTTGCCCCGCTTGGTGATGACGATCCTCTGACCATGCTCGACCTTCTGCAGCAATGAGGACAAATGGGTTTTCGCCTCAAACGCTCCGACCTCCAGCACCGCCGCATCCTCCTGAATCCTTGGGGAGAGTTCCTCTGCGGGGGGAATCTGTTTAGCTTTCGGTTTCATGCCGACTAGTTGACCAACTAGTCGATTACCGCAAGCGAAAGTTC
>DASVRR010000221.1:0-5677 GCA_036388515.1 Chthoniobacteraceae bacterium
GACTTCGAGGAAGCCTCCAAGATCGCGCAGAACGTGGAGCTGAAAGCCTTCATCGCGAAAATGCTCCCCACGCTGCGGGCGCACGCCAAGCTGGTGGAGGCGCTCGAAAGCCGGAAGAGCAGCAGCAGCTAAGAAGTCGGGGCGAGCTTTCGATCCAGCAGAGCTCCCGCTGCTCTTCGGGATTCAGCTCCGTTAGATTCAACTCAGCCTTTGGTCCGGCGGGAACCTTCGTCACCGCGTCTCTATTCCGGGCGGCAATCCCCTGCCCACTTTGCCGCCCGCGCATTGATTTCCTCCGGCGAGACGACTTCCACCCGAGTCGCCAGCGACCAACGATGCCCGAACGGATCCTCGATCATCCCCGTCCGATCACCCCAAAACTGTAAGTTCACCGGCTGCCTGAGTTTCGCTCCGGCTGCAACCGCGCGCGCTGCGAGCGCATCCGAGTCTTCCGTATAGATCATCAGCGAGCTGGATGCTCCACCGACTGATTTTGGTCCCAGTGCTCCCCACTCGGGGAACTCATCCGACAGCATCACCACCGAATCGCCGATTTTTATCTCCGCATGCATGATCATCCCGCCTTCACCTTCGATCCGGTAGAGCTCCTCTGCTCCGAGCGCTTGCTTGTAGAACTCGAGCGCATCTGCAGCGCCTTTGATCGTCAAAGATGGAGTGACAGTATGAAAGCCCTCGGGCTGGAAAGTCGGTTTCTCGCTCATGTGGAGACGACGCTCTCTAGACCTTAGCTTTGTGCCGCCAGGCCGGCCCGCCGACGGCGCATCATGCCGCCGAGCAGCAATCCCGAGCAGGCGAGCAGGCCGATCGCAGTCGGCTCCGGCACGGTCACGGCAAACGCGCGCACGGGCACGGTTCCGTCGCCGACGGTTCCGAGCGATACCGCAGTGCCGGTCGTTAGGTTCACGGTGTATAGATTCGTGGTGGTGGACGCGTTGCCGCCAACCCCGGGCAGCGTCAAGGCTGCATAGGCGACTCCGGTGATCGCTGAGATATCGAAGTGGTCGCGTCCCACCGAGTCCACGCCCAATGGCCCGATGGTGGTGACGGTTCCGCCGTTTGGAGATGGCGTCCCGTCCACTCCACCGATGCGCACCAAGCTGTTGCTGGTCGAATCGATGCCAAAGAGCGTCGTCAACGTTCCCGTAAGATTGTCATTGCGATCGTAAGCCACGGCGACGAGATCCCCGGCAGGAGTGATCGCGGTATCGGTGCCCGCAAGCATCCCGTCGATCGGGTTCAAGCGCACGTTGGTTTCGCCATCGCTGACCACACGGATCCGATCCACCTGGGGATTGAAGTCGAAGCCGAAGAAGGTTCCGACGAAAGTCGTGAAATCCGTCGCGCCGACCCGGGCCGCCACCCCCGTGGTGATATCGAGCGTGTAAAGCCGATAGATCCCCGTCGTGCCCCCCGGTGCATTTCCGAGCGCGTAGAGCAGCCCATTCGCCGGACGGAAATCAATCGCCGAAATGGCTTCCCCCGAAGCTTGCCCCGTCAAACCAGTGATCGCCTGCGTCGAAAGGATGACCCCCGGCGCAGCGGTGTCGAAGCGAATCAGTTCGCCAAACAAAGTCACTCCATACGCAACCTCGCACTGAGCTTGTGGCGCGGAGGCCAGAATGGCGCCGACGAGGATGGGGAAGAGAGTTCTTTTCATGGGCTGACGGTATTCGGGCGCGTTTAGCTCTGTCAATTGACTTGCCGCCCGAACCGTCATGCACCCGCGGCGTTCGCCCGTTGTCTCCCCAATGCTCCATCAGTTTGCTGCATCGCATCACTCCCGGAAGAAAACTGGAAAGCTCCGACAATCCAGCATCGCCCGGCGCCCGGCTGGAAGCAGATCAGATCGCCGATTCCTTCTCCGGGAGCCAGCGGCAAAGGATCGCTGCCACCAAGGCAATCCCGCTCGACCAAAGCAGCGCGCCGCGGAAATCACCGACGGGCGCGAGCAGACCGAAGACGATCGTCGCGGCCGCCGCCGCAAGCCGGCCAATGTTGTAGCAAAAACCAGCACCGGAGGTTCGCAGCAAGGTGGGGAAAAGTGGCGGCAGATACATCGTGAAAAGTCCGAAGACGCCGGAGAAAAATCCGGTCAAAGGACACCAGAACCAGGCGAGTTCCGAGAAGCTCCGCGGCACTGCGAAGGCACCGATCATGGCAAAACCCAGGCCGAGAAAACAAACCATGATCGCCCGCGGATTCCCCAGCCGTCGCGCCAGCAAACCGGCGGCAAAATTGCCGAGGATGGAAACCGCGATCACGGTGAAGAAAGCCTTCGTCACCAGCGGCGTGATCTGACCCGCTGGTGTTCCCGCCGTCTCCAGGAGCTTGCGAAGATGCTGCGGATGCCAAAAAGTGAAGAGCCACCAGGCAGAAAGACCGAGCGCACAAACAAGTGCCGTGATCATCGTCGTCCGCGCGACAGCTCCGCGGAAAAGGTCGGTCACTCCGGGTTTGACGGCGGAGGCATCCGCGCTTTGCCAGGCTTCGGTTTCGGGAACTTTTTGCCGGATCCAAAAGACAAAGATCGCCGGCAGCACGCCGATCAGGAAGACGAGATGCTCCGGCGATAAGCGCGGGAGAATCGTCTGCGCGGAGAGCACCAGATCGTGCAGCCAGGAGGGCTGACCTTGCTCCGTGAAAAGTTGCTGCAGCCACGGCATCACCAATCCGACCGCCGCCGCTGCAACCAGGATTCCGAGGTTCACCCCAGTCTGCAAAATCGCTGCCAGCCACGGACGCCAGGCGCGCGGCCAGGTCTCTGCCAGCAGCGAAGCGCCGACGGCCCACTCGCCGCCGATCCCGAGCGCCGCGACGAAGCGGAGAATCATCAGTTGCCACCAGGTCTGCGCAAACACGCATAGCCCGGTGCAAAGCGCATACGTCAAGACCGTCAGCGCCAGCGTCCGACTGCGCCCCAGCCGATCGCCCAACCGGCCAAAGAACGCGCCACCCAATGCCCAGCCCACCAGAAATGCCGCCTGGATATACGCCTTCTTCTCATTCACCAGCGCACCGTTGGTCGTGTGGAGCAGCAGATGCAGCACGAGCGGACCGGCGACGAGGGTGTAAAGGTGCAGCTCCAGCCCATCGAAGAGCCAGCCCAGCCACGCCGCAATCCCGGAGCGCCACTGGGAGCGGGTGATTTCTCGGACGTGCGTAGCTTCTGGAGGAGCGGCGGAATGGTTCATCGGGGGGAAAGCGCTCGCATGGCAGACGGCCCGCGTTCCCGGGTCAATCCGCGAGTGCAACAAAGCTCGTTTTCGATGAGCGAGCCGTCAGTCGTTCGGGAGCAGCCGCACCTTCAGGAGCTCCAGCTTCAATTTGCCCGCCTTCTCCTCCAGCCTCAGCGTTTCTTCCAGAGCGAAATAGATTTCTCCCTTGTTCGGTCCGGATGCTTCCTGCCCGCTCACTCGCACCGCCATCGTGCCGTCCGGCTTCACCTCTTGCACGCTCAGCGCAATACTCCCTTCATACTTCCGGCGTTTCCCTTTCAGGAAACTCTCGGCGTGTTTCTCGACGGCTGCACCGAGATCGACTGTGCCAATCAACTTCGGACCCTCGCCAATTCGTCCCGCATGACAGCTTTCATAGGACCATTTGCTATCAAACTGTTGAACGAAAACGGCCGAGTGGTCTGACCAGATCATGGTTAGCTCGCGGTGATTGTATCGCTTCCGCGTGCCAAAGTAACTGCCGCCGGTTGCACCTAAAATTCGGTTGGTTGCCAGTTCGATCACGAAGTTTCGCAAATCTTCCGCACCATCCGCCGTATAGATTTCACGCTCTTCCGCCTCCTTGTCTGCATACTGGCTCCAATCGACTGCGGTATCGAAGCCGATCGCCAAACCATAGCGACCGTCCGGCGAAGCGCTCCCACGGATCAGGCGGAAACGTTCCGCATCGCCGCGTGTTCCGGCAAAAGGGTCCGACTCCGGCGGACCGGCTGCCTGGAGCTGAGCGCCGATCTTCGCCGGCTCCTCGAGAAACATTGCCGTCTCCGCCTGCTTTTCTGGAGTACGATCTGACGCCTTGAACTTCGGGATCACGACCGTGGTGTTCCCCGTCTTCGAAGTGTCGAGAAGTTCCCCCGGAGCAAAGTGCGCGCGCTTCCGCAGCTCGCGGATCAAAACCCCGTTGTCCATCGTCTCGAACCCGGACTGATCTCGAAACGACGCCTGGCCATAGTAACTCCGCGTTTCTTCCACATCCGTCCCGCCATCCGCGGCGGGCAGCTCCTTGCGCGTTAAGACAAACAGACCGTCGTAGGTCATCTGGAAATCTGGCGCCGTGAACTCGCTGAGCACCCGTCCCGCTTTGCTGGTCCGCTCTGTCGCCACCTTCAGCAAATCCCCAAGGCCATCGAACCAGGCCTGCGTGACCGTTGAACCTTCCGCATTCTCCTCACGTTTTAGATAGCGCACCGAACGCGGCAGTTGTTCCTCGATCTCTGCATAGCGTTTCGCAATCGCTTTCACCTGTTCACTCGCCGGCACCACCGCTTCCACCGGATGCGGCGCGAACGCCATGCTCAAACCCAAGGTGATCCCACCAATCCGGCGCAGCATTCCAGAAACTTTTCGGTGTCTAACTAGTCTCTGGTGCATCGTCCATCTGCATCCAGTTAGCCACCGGCTGTCAACCGTCCTGAGCGAACGGCCGTTCATCCAGACTGTCAGCTCCGCAGGTCGCGGCCTCTGATCAGCGCCCGTGCGTTTGTCTGGCAGAAGTGAAAGGCAAGTCCGAGACCGGCGCCGAACCCGAGGCCGTAAAACACTCCCCAGAGCAGATGCGCAGTGGTGCGCAGTGTCTTCCTCGTGACGACCACATCGCCGAAACGCCATTCCGCACTGGCCGCGACCGCACCCTCGACCCAGCCGCCGACGAAGTAGCCGAGAGTATTCAGGATAAAGAGAGCCGCGAAAACCTTGAGCCACTCGCGTCCCGAGCCAAATGCCGTCACCAGGATAAACGCCATCGCGGCCGTCCCGAGCCCCAGCCCGACGATGCTGCCGAGATGTCCGCCGAACGCCATCCAGCCGGCGATCCAGAGCACCGAATAGGCGGTGAAGGCGATGGCGAACAGCCGATAAAACCGGCTCAGCGAACCTGGGCCAATCATCAGTCGGTGGAGCAAAGGACCGCTCAGTCCGATAAATACGAGGGCGCAAACCGCATACAGTCCGGCTTCTCCGATCGCGCGGTAAAACCATCTCCCGCTCAGTGCCCACGGAACAAATCCAGCCACGCTGAGCAACGTGAAGCCCAGCACTCCGCGCCAAATCGATTCCGCGAGAGAGGGAACTCGGGACGCGCTTTCTTCCCCACGCACACGGGCGGCGATCTGCTCCGCTTGCAGTTGAAACCAGGCCATTCCGAGTCGCGCTAATCCCGCGCGGTGGCGGACCGCTTCCAAAACGGCTTCAAGAACGAACGAGGTCCGGACGCGATGGCCGGCGGCCTTTTCCCCGTCTCAGGTGCGCGACGTTTGCCGCGGAGCCATTGCACCAGGCCGATCGGCGCAGCGTCCTTTTTGGCGGGCGTCGTTTTCCTGGAAGCGGGCTGATCTTTGATCCGGCGCTTCGAAGAGCTTGTGCCAGTCGTTTTGGGCGTCGGCTTTGCCTTCGCTGGTTTCGCGGATTCTGCTTTGGCCTTG
>DASVRR010000222.1:0-2922 GCA_036388515.1 Chthoniobacteraceae bacterium
AGCGGCGTGACCGGCGATTTGCTGGCGCATTGCATCGACACCGCGCTGTGGCTGAACGGCTCGATCGATTCCGTCACGGCAACGACCGAGACGTTCGTCAAGGAACGGAAACACCAGCTCACCGGGAAGATGGAGAAAGTCGAAATCGACGACGCCAGCCTCTTCATTGCGCGCTTTGCCAATGGCTCGCTGGCGACGTTTGAATCGACGCGTTACGCCCGCGGACACAAGGCGCTTTATACTTTCGAAATTAATGGGGAGAACGCCTCGATCGCCTGGGATCTGCACGATCTGCACCGGCTGCAATACTTTGACTACAAGGACGAAGGCCGGCTCCGCGGCTGGCGCAATCTGCACATCACCGACAGCGATCATCCGTACATGAGCAACTGGTGGGTGCCGGGATTGCAGATCGGTTACGAGCACACGTTCGTCCATCAAGTTGCCGACTTCTTCAAAGGACTCGAGACCGGGAAAGCCGCAGGCCCGACCTTCCGCGACGCGCTCGAAACGCAGTATGTCTGCGACGCCGTGCTGGCTTCCGCGAAGAGCAACGCGTGGGTGAATGTGAAGCAACTCGCGAGCTGAGGAGCTCGAATCCGGCGATGCATTTTCTCCTGACTGCCAGCCTGGCCATTGTCGGTTTGGCGGCGAGCGCTTCGGCCGAGTGGCTTCAGTTTCGCGGGCCCGATCAGGGCCGCTCGAACACGGCAGGTTTGCCGCTGACCTGGAGCGAAAAGGAAAACGTGAAGTGGAAGACGCCCGTCCCGGGACAAGGCTGGTCTTCGCCGGTGAGCGACGGCAAACAGGTTTGGCTTTCCACGGCCACGGAAGACGGGCGTTCGCTGCGGGCGATTCGGGTCGATTTCGAATCCGGCAAGATCACGCTGGATGTGGAAGTTTTCCGCCAGGAAGTCGCGCCGCCGAAGCACGCGAGGAACAGCTACGCCTCGCCGACGCCGATCCTGGATGGCGACCGCGTTTACCTGGATTTCGGTTCATGGGGAATCGCCTGCCTTTCCACCAAAGACGGCCAGAAGCTGTGGGAAAACCGCGAGCTGAAAGTCGATCATCAAAACGGCCCGGGCGGATGTTCGGTGCTCCACGGTGATCGGCTCCTGGTCGCGTGCGACGGGATCGATCTGCAATACGGAGCCGCGCTGGACAAGCACACCGGGAAGCTCCTCTGGAAGACCGAACGCAGCGCTGCGGCGAAACTCACCAAGCGTCCCGGCGACCTCCGGAAAGCTTACGGAACGCCGGTGGTTTTTCAGATCGATGGCCGCGCGCAGGCGATCACTTGCGGAGCCGAGCGCCTTTACAGTCACGATCCGGCGACTGGGGAAGAACTTTGGTTTGTGGATTATCCCGGCTTCTCCAATGCGCCGGTGCCGGTCTTCGACGGGGAACAAATCTACGTCTGCACCGGCTTCAACAAACCGGAACTGTGGGCGATCAAGGCGAGCGGATTGAAAGGAAATGTTTCCACAACTCACGTGAGCTGGAAGCAAAAGAGCGGCGTTCCGGACCAAGCCTCGCCCGTGGTTGTGGGCAAGCGGCTTTACATGGTGAGCAGCGGCGGAATTGCCTCGAGCATCAACACGGCGGACGGCTCAATCGTCTGGAAGGAACGCCTCGGCTCCGACTTCGCGGCGTCTCCGATCGCGGCGGACGGGCGCCTCTATTTCTTCCCCACCGGAGCCGGTCCGGCGAAGGTCGTGGCTGCATCGGACACTTTCCAGGTGCTCGCGCAGAACACGTTGAGTGAAGGTTGCATGGCGACGCCAGCCGTCGTCGGGAAGGCGCTCCTCGTCCGGACCAAAGCAGCGCTTTACCGGCTGGAGCAGTAAGCGCGTTCACCTCACCAGCGTGAGTTGATCCGCGCGGGTGATGTCGATTTGCGGAGTCTCCTGGAAGAGCGAAATCTTGCCGCGAACCTGAACCGTTTTCCCGAGCAGCGCCGCCGGCAGATCACCGCCAAACGCGCCCGAAACGCGCGAGAGATTTTCTTTCCGGATGATCGCGGTGAACTGGCCGCGCTCCGCTCCGGCGAAGTTGATGAAGGTCAGTCCGCCGGTGTTGCTCAGGCCGAAGCGCGCGACCGAGCCCTGAACCCTCGCCAGCTTGCCGACCGCCGCGCGGATTGCCGGATCATCCGCCGCGCGGAGCACGCCAGCTTCTTCCTGCGCCGGAGCAAGAGACGACGTCTTCCGGAGCAAAGTCTCCGCCGCCGCGAGATCCAGGCCGCCACGAAATTCCGCGCGGTTTAAGTCCAGATCGACGATCACCGGATTGTGATCGCTGACTTGCGGCAGGCTTTTCACCCGTGCCTTTGCCCGGCCCAGACCAAGCGTCAGGATGTGATCGAAGCAGTTATCCGGAAAGCGATCGTTCCGCGGAATCGTAGTGCGCTGGCTGAACGGAACGCCTTCATGCGTCCAGTGCAAACCCGCCGCGCGGAGTGCGGGCAGCGTCGGCTCTTGCTGGAACCGCGGATCGTCCAGCGAAGTATTCAGGTCGCCGCCGATGATCACCGCGCAAGCGCCGCGCCGGCCATAAAACGCCAGCATCTCGCGGGCGTGCTCGAGCAGTTGTCCGGCGGCGGCGCTTCGCATGGCCACGTTCGCCGCTTCCTCCCCGAGGTTGCTTTTCAGATGCAGCGAGTAGAGCAAAAGGAAGCGTCTTCCCGGCAGCGGCACGGCGGCAAAAGCATAGCCGCGCGGCGGTTCGACGGCGCCCGCTTTCCAGGTCTTTGCCCACGCGGAATCTGCCGGAATGCGGGAAGCCACGGCCTGGTTTTGCGGACGAACTCCGAAGTCGCTGACGACTTGCGGCTGCAGCCCGGGCACCACGCGACAAAGCTCCGCCACGACCTGCGAGTTGCGCACTTCCTGGAGCAGCAGCACGTCCGGCTGCAACGCC
>DASVRR010000223.1:0-13922 GCA_036388515.1 Chthoniobacteraceae bacterium
CTGATCTTCCGCGCACGCAACGGCGGAAGTTTGTCGCGGAAGTTGACGATCGCCCAGTCGTCTTCGGTCTGGTTGTCGAAGATGCGGATCTTCGCCGCGTAGTATTCTTCGATCGAAGGATAGCGATCCAGATGGTCCGGAGCAAAACCCAGCCAGACCGCGATCCCGGCGCGGAAACGTTCGACCGTTTCGAGCTGGAAGGAGCTGATCTCCAGGGTCATCACATCGAGCGCTTTGCTCTGGCGCACCCGAGCAGAAAAGGCCGGCCCAATATTGCCCGCAGCGACCGTCTTCACTCCGCATGCGGTGAGCATTTTTTCCACAAGCTGCGTCGTCGTGGTTTTGCCGTTCGTCCCGGTGATCCCGATGATCGGGCACTGGCACATCTCATAGGCGAGTTCCAGTTCGCCGATCATCTGCACGCGGCGCTTGAGGAAGTTTTGCACCAGCGGAACGGTGGGGTCGATGCCGGGGCTGAGCACGGCCAGATCGTACCGGCCATGGGCGCTCTCGTGTTCCGCGGCAAGTCCGGCGATCACGCGGATTCCCTGCGAACCGAGGGCGTCGATTTTCTTCCGGAGTTTGTTTTCCTCCGCAGTGTCGAGGACCGCGATCATCGCGCCTTCTCCTTGCAGCAAAAGCGCGGCAGCTTCGCCGCTTTCGCCGGCACCGAGCACGGCAATGGATTGGTTTGCGTAGGACACATTCAACGGAGTTTGAGGCTCGCGAGACCGAGGAAGGCGAACATGATGGAAAGGATCCAGAAGCGGACGATCACGGTGTTTTCCTTCCAGCCTTTCAGCTCGAAATGATGATGGATCGGCGACATCAGGAAGACGCGGCGTCCTTCGCCGTAACGAGCCTTGGTCACCTTGAACCAGACGCGCTGGATGACCACGGAGAGCGCTTCGATGACAAACACGCCACCGACCACCACCAGCAGCAGCTCCTGTTTGGTGCAGATCGCCACGACTCCGAGCATGCCGCCAATCGCCAGCGAGCCAGTGTCGCCCATGAAGACTTTTGCCGGGTGACAGTTGAACCAGAGAAAGCCAAACGAAGCGCCGACGAGCGCCATGCAGACGACGGTCAGTTCACCGGCAAAGGGATAAAACGGGATCTGGAGATAGCTGGCGATCTTAACGTTGCCGGCCACGTAAGCGAGGACCGCGTAGGCGAAGGCGGCGGTCGCGGTGCAGCCTGCCGCCAGTCCGTCCAGACCGTCCGTGAGATTCACTGCATTCGACGCACCGATGATCACGAGGGCAAAGAAGGCGAAGGTAAAGATGCCGAGGTTGGTGATCAGCGGATCCTTGTAAAACGGCACGTAGAGCGAGCGCGCCTGGACCTCGATCGCTGGATTGAGGAGGAAGAAATTCACGACGATCAGCGCGAGGATTCCCTGGCCGATGAGTTTTCCGCGTTCGCTCATTCCGCCGGAGTTCTTCTTCTTCACCTTCAGGTAGTCATCCCAGAAACCAAGCCCGCCGCAGTATGCGAGCGTGAAGAGCAGCAGCCAGACGGCGGGATTATCCGGACGCGCCCACAGCAGCGACGACACGAGCACTGCGCCGAGCAAGAGCACGCCGCCCATCGTGGGTGTTCCAGCTTTGCCGCCGTGCAATTCGAACAGCTTATGCACTTCTTCCTTGGTGCGGATCGGCTGACCGACCTTCAGCGAAATCAGACGCCGGATGACCCAGTTACCGCACATCAGCGAGAGCAGGAAGGCGGTCACCGCGGCCGCGACCGCGCGGAAGGTGATGTATTGAAAGACGTTGAATGCTTTCCACAGCTCGCCGGGAAAGTGCGCGGGCAGCTCGTGCAGGAAGTACATCATGGCGTCTGCAAGCCCTCCACGATGCGCTCCATTTTCGCCGAGCGGCTTCCTTTGATCAGCACGACATCTCCAGCTTTCAGGAGGTCGCGCAAAACTTTGATGGCCTCTTCTGTCGTCCCGACTTTGACCACTTTCTCGATTCCGCCGCGCCATGCGGCTTCGGCAATCCACGCAGCCTCTTCTCCCACGGCGATCAGCCCGTCGAGGTGTTCCCGCGCGGCGGCTTCGCCGACACTCCGGTGGCCGCGTTCGGATTCTTCCCCGAGCTCTCCCATGCGCCCGAGGACGGCGATCCGCCGGCCGGCTGCAGGCAAGCTGGCGAGCGTGCGGAGCGCTGCAACCATGGAATCGGGATTGGCATTGTAAGTGTCGTCGAGGATCTGAATCCCGCGCACTACCTTGTGCTCGAGGCGGCCTTTGGTGAGCCGCAATGCTCGAAAACCAGCGGCACATTGCTCCAGCGAAAGCCCGAAAACTCGTGCCGCGGCGACCGCGAGCACCGCATTGCGGACCATGTGCTCGCCGGGCACCGGCAGCTCGGCTTCCACGCTGCGCCCATCTGCCATCAGCAAAAACTTTGTCCCGGTGAAGTGCGGCCGCAGATTTGTCGCGCGCACGTCACCCTTGTCGATTCCGGCAAAGATGGCGTCCGCCTTGGTTCTCCGCGCGATGGCTTCGGCGAAGTCATCGTGTGCACTCAGGATCACCGTTCCGCTGGGCTGCAGCGCCTCCGCGAGCATGCCTTTCTCCAGCGCAATCGCCTCGCGCGAACCCATGAACTCGATGTGTGCCACTCCCACATTGGTGATGATCGCCACGTCCGGAGCGGCCAACGCGGCGAGCGGCGCGATTTCGCCGGGATGGTTCATCCCCATCTCGAAGACGCCGATTTCCGCGCTACTCCGCGCCTGGAGCATCGTCAGTGGCAAACCGATGTGATTGTTCAGGTTCCCCTCAGTTTTGGTGACTTCAAATTGCTCCGAGAGCACGCACGCGGTGCAGTCCTTCGTGCTCGTCTTCCCGTTGCTGCCGGTGATCCCGATCACCTGGATCGGAAGGCTGCGGCGGTAGTTTGCCGCGAGTTGCTGGAGAGCGCGCAAACTGTCTCGGACCTTGATTGCCACAAAGCCTGCGGGCAAAGGGCCGGGCGTTTCTTCCACAATCGCGGCGGTCGCACCACGCCTCGCCGCTTCGGCTACGAAAGTGTGGCCATCGAAGTTTTCTCCCCGCAGGGCCAGGAAAAGATCACCGGCCTTGAGCGCGCGGGAATCGGTGCAGACGTTGCAGACCGAGCCGGTCGGTTGACCGGTCACGATCGTTCCTTCGGCCCACCGGGAGATGGTTTCAAGACTTGTCGGATTCATTCCTAGCGAAACTCCATGCGCTTCCCTTCCAGCGCTTCACGGGCGACCGCCACATCGTCAAACGGAGTCGTCCGATCGGCAAATTCCTGGTATGTCTCGTGCCCTTTGCCGGCGATCAAAATGATATCCCGCGGCTGCGCCAGTTCGACTGCTTTGAAGATCGCTTCCCGGCGATCGACCAAGACCTCGTAGTTCCCGCGTTTCATCCCCGGCTTGATGTCTTCGATGATCGCCAGTGGATCTTCCTTGCGCGGATTATCGCTGGTGATGATCGCCCAATCCGCGTGCAGATCGACCACGGCGCCCATCCGCGGCCGCTTGAGTTTATCCCGGCTGCCGCCGCATCCGAAGACCACGATCAACCGCGCCGGCTTCAACTCGCGGCACGTCTGGATGACGTTCAACAAGGCATCATCGGTGTGGGCGTAATCCACAAACACGCGGAACTGCCGCTGTGCGGGAACGGCTTCGAGGCGACCTGGAACCGCGGTCGCATTCGCCAGGCTGAGCACGCCGGCGCGCACGTCCACACCCATGGCAAATGATCCCGCCAGCGCCGCGAGCGAGTTGTAAACATTGAACTGCCCAATGAGCGGCAGGCGGACGAGGTAACTCTTGCCGTTTGCATCGAGTTGATAGCTCGTGCCATTGAAATCGATGCGCACATTGCTGGCGCGAAAGTCGGCATGAACGCCGACGCCGTAGGTGATGATCGGAACCTCGCCTTTGAAGCGCGTCGCAAGCTGCGCTCCGTAGCGGTCGTCGAGGTTGATCACGGCTTTCCCCTTTTTCTTCTGTCCGGCCAGCCCGCTGAAAAGCAGCGTCTTGGCTTCGAAGTAGGACTCCATTGTCCTGTGATAGTCGAGGTGATCCTGCGTCAGGTTGGTGAAGATCGCGGCGTCGAATTCAACCCCGCGCACGCGAGCCTGAATGAGCGCATGCGAGCTCACTTCCATCACGGCCGCTTTGCAGCCCGCAGAACGCATTTGCCAGAGCAGTTCATGCACTTCCAGCGACTCGGGCGTGGTGCGCGAAGCCGGGAGAATGCGGTCGCCGACCTCGTAGCGCACAGTTCCGATCAGCCCGCAGCGATGAAGCGTCTGCTCGCAAATGTGTTTGATGAGGAAGGCCGTGGTGGTCTTGCCGTTGGTGCCGGTGATGCCGGCGACTTTCAGGTGCCGGGCGGGATGCTGGTAAAAGTTTGCTGCAAGGTCAGCGAGAGCGTCTCGGGCGTTCGCCACCACCACGCCGGTCGCAGAACTCTTTTGCTGCCCTCGCTCGCTGACGACTGCTTCCGTTCCGGCATTCACCGCGCTCTCGACGAACTTCGCTCCGTCCACTTTCTCGCCTTTCAGTGCAACGAAAAGCGACCCCGCGCCGGCCTTCCGCGAGTCGTAGGCGATGGACGTGATCTCCCGATCCGTTGGCCCGTCCACGCTGATGGTTGCTACGTTGTGGAGCAATGCGGCGAGTTTCATCGGGTGCGAAACTTTGAGGCTTCCAGAGCGACTGTGACGCCCGCGGGCACTTCGATTTTGGTCGGCTGGAGACCCAGGTACCGCGCGGCCTTTGCGCCGATCTTGGAGAACACCGGAGCCGCGACAAGTCCGCCGTAGCCTTCACCCGGCTTCGTTTGCGCTTCGTCAAACATCACCAACCCGACGAACGCAGGATCCTGCGCAGGCATGTAGCCGAGGAAGGAGACGACGTATTTGTCGTGGGTGTAACGACCTTCCGCATCGAGCTTTTGGGCGGTGCCGGTTTTTCCCGCGACCTCGTGGCCCGGCACCGCGGCTTGTGCCGCCGTGCCTTTTTTGCTGACCACTTCGATCAAGGCGTTGCGCACGGCTTCGGTCGCTTCTTTGGTCGCGACGCGCCGGACTTCCTGCGTGGGAAATTGCGCGATCACCTTGCCCTGATCGTCCACAATTTCCCGCACGATCTGCGGCATCAGCAACCGCCCTCCATTGGCGATGGCGCACATCGCAGCGGTCACCTGCAAGGGAGTCGCGGCGACTTCATGGCCCATCGGCAGCCGGGTGATCGAAAGTTTGCTCCAGCGATGCGGCGGATGAACGATGCCGCTCACTTCTCCGGGCAAGGCAACGCCGCTGCGATCTCCGAACCCGAACTTCCGGACGTATTCATAGAACTTCTGATCGCCGAGTTGGATGGCCAGCTTGGCCATCGCGATGTTGCTCGATTTGACGAGCGAGTCATTCACCGTCAGCTCGGCGTAAGGATGATGATCGTGAAGCCGAAAGCCGCTGTAGTATCCGTTCTCGCAGAAGATCATGGTGTCCGGCCGGACCAGCTTTTCCGTGAGTGCCGCGGCGGTGGTGACGATCTTGAAGATGGATCCGGGTTCCACCATGTCGGTGACGGCGCGGTTCCGGCGATGGTCTTCCGGAACCCCGGCTTGCTTGTTTAGATCGAAGTTGGGGCTCGTCGCCATGGCGAGGATCTCGCCGGTTTGCGGCCGCATCAGGATGATCGTCGCGCTCTTTGGCCGGTACTGCTTCACCGCCGCTTCGAGCTCCTGCTCCACGATGTTTTGCAGCCCCATGTCGATCGTCAGCCGGACGTTGCAACCATCCCGCGCGTCGCGTTCCTGGCCCCGATAGGGAACAATCTCGCGGCCGATCCGATCGCGTTCGATGTAGCGGAAACCATCGTTGCCGCGCAGGTACTGCTCCATCGTGCGCTCCACGCCTTCCACTCCGGTATTCGAACCGTTCACATAGCCGAGCACGTGGCAGAGCATTTGTCCGTTCGGATAAACGCGGATGAAATCCTGTTCGAAGTGAATCGCGCCCGGAGCGGAGACGATGCTCGGGCCTTTTTTGGCTCGCGCATCCGCCAGCGAAGTGGCGACCAGTTGCGAAATTTCGGTCGCAGTGGTCTCGGACACTTCCTTCTTCAACACGATGTAGCGGCAAGGCTCCAGTTGCCCGTCCACCTTTGATTTCACCTGTCTCCCGAGCTTTTCCCGGATTGCGGCAATGGGCATGCCGAGCGGTTTCGAGAGCGCTGTGGCGAAAGCATCCAGGTCAGTGACCAGCGAGGCATCGGCGACCACGGTTTTGACCGGCTCGTTCTGCGCGAGAGATTCGCCGTGGACGTCCTGGATGACGCCGCGGCGCGCAAAGATCGTCTGCTTCCCCACGTGCTTTTCCGCAGCTTCCGCGGAGAATTCATCCGCCATCGCCACCTGCAGATGAATCAGGCGAAAGGAGAAAAGCGTGAATCCGCCGGCCAGCAGAAAGCAGGTAAAGAGCGCCCTCGATCTGGCCGTGGTTCTCATCAGGGTGTGCTGACGTTGGAGACGGCGCGGACTTCCCCGGCAAGGCGGTCGCCTCCTTTGCTCCCGACCATCACGATCTTATCATCCGTGATCCGGCTCAGCTTGATGAATCCATTGTCAAAGCGCTCCTGCAGCGACCGCGTGGAGGAAAGCTGCGCGATATGAGTGCGAGCGACTTCGTTCCGGTTGCGCAGATCGGCGAGCTCACGTTCCAACGTCTTGATCTGCGCACCAGCCGTGTGCAGCTGGTTTTTGCAATAGACATAACCAAGGCCGGAGACGCAGGCAAAGATGCCGATCACCAGCCAGGTGGCGAAGGAGGCAATCGGGATGGCGTTGGCGTGACGGCGTTTATTGACGGGCATGGGGCAGCCTTTCGACGACTCGGAGCTTGGCGCTGCGGGAGCGCGGGTTGGCGCGCTGTTCCGCCTCGCTGGCGACAATGGGTTTGTGGGTGACGAGCTTGAAGATGTAGTCGGGATTGGGCCGCGCCTCTGGCCATTCCGGGCGATCGAGGAGCTTGGTGCCGCGCGGCTTGAAGAAGGTTTTGACGATTCGATCTTCCAGGGAGTGGAAGGTGATCACCGCAAAGCGCGCCCCGGGAGCGAGTCGCTGGGAGAAGGCGCTCAGGCCTTCTTTGAGCACGTCGAGCTCGCGATTCACGGCGATCCGGAGCGCTTGGAAAATCCGTGTCGCGGGATGCGTGCGACCTCGGCGGGGAATCACCGTCTCCACCGCGGAAGCGAGCTGCAGCGTGGTGGTGAAAGGCTGCACCATTCGGTCGCGCACGAGACGCGCGGCGACTTTCCTCGCGGCGGGTTCTTCGCCGAAGTCGCGGAAGATTCGTTCCAACTGTTCGCCGCTCATGGTGTTCACGAGATCCGCTGCGCTGACCAAAGCGGTCGGATCCATGCGCATATCGAGCGGACCTTCGCGCATGAAGCTGAAGCCGCGCTCCGGAGCATCCAGCTGACGGGAGGAAACACCGAGGTCCAGCAGCGCGCCATCCATTTGCCCAAGGCCCAGCCGATCCAAAACATCGCCGACTTTGGCAAAGCTGCTGTGGACAGCGGTAAACGCCTCACCCACATCGCTCAGTCGCTCACGCGCAAAAGCCAGCGCTTCCGGATCCTGATCCAGACCGATGACGCGCGCGCCCGCGGCGAGCAAAGCCGCGGTGTGTCCCGCTCCGCCCAGCGTTCCATCCACGAAGAGCTTGCCCGGCTGCGGAGCGAGCGCTTCCAGCGTCTCCGCCAGCAGGACCGACTCGTGGTATTCGTAAGCGCGCGTCTTCAAGATCTTCGTTTTGGGAGCGCGCCGTTTGCCTGGAGATTCGAGCACGGCGATCATATGCCCAGCTGACTCATCACGTCCGCAGCCGCCGCTTCCTGACGCGCGCGATCCGCCTCAAATTCGCTCACGTTCCAGATGTTAAAAGTATCCACGGCGCCGGAAAGCCACACTTCTTTGCTCAAGGAAAAGCGTGTGCAGAATTCGTCCGGAATGGTAATGCGGCCCGCTTTATCCAGCGTCACTTGCCGAAGCGAACGGCCAAAGCGTTCCAGGAATTGCATCCGCGCTGGAGCTTCCATCTTTGCCGTAGCTTCCGCTTTGATCCGCTCGATCTCCGTCCGCGGCATGACTCCGAGACTCTGCTGGAGTGTGCGCGGAATCATAAACAGCTCCACGTCTTCCGCGAAACGCCAGGCGGCTGGGATCGTGACCCGGTTTTTGCCCTCGATCTTATGACGGAACTCGCCCGTAAACGCAGGCGCGACAGAGTTCTGGTTGAGAGTGGCCATGGCGACGTGAAATGAGACTTAGCGAACCTAAGCGCCCCAAATCGCCCCTTTTTCTCCCAAAAACTTTCCGCCGGGTCAACGTTTTACTGAACTATTTTCATCCCCAATCGACTCCTCAGCGCCGCCTGTTCCCGCCTTGCTTTCCGATTTCCGTTATCCCGCTTCTCCCAACGGCAAACGGAGGCTTTAGCCCACGGTTTCAGCCAGACAACACCAAAGCGTCTTGCCAAACTCCCGAAGGGCGCGTTCGGCCAGCGCCGGTCCGGCTGCCGCCGAGTGGAGCACGGCAAAAACCGTTGCGCCCGAACCGGACATCAAGGAGCCAGCGACTTCCGGCTGCGCCATGAGCCACCGTTTCAGGACCGGGAGGAGCAAATATTTCTCGAAAACCGGGCGCTCGAGATCATTGACCAGCCGGCCCCAGGCAAACTCCTGCGCCGCGTAACTGACGCCGGGAATCTCGCGCGAATCCTTCCACCGGCTGTAGGCCCAAGGCGTCGGGACACCAAATGGCGGCTTGAGCAGCAGCAGCGGCAGCGCAGGAGGAAACGGGATCGGCTCCACCTTTTCTCCTCGTCCCCGGATGATGCAGGCGGAGTGCTGGAGGAAAAGCGGGACATCGGAGCCGAGTTGGGCCGCCATGGCGCTGAGCGCATCCAGCGAGAGTTCAGTCTGGAAAAGTCGGTTGAGCCCAAACAAAGTCGCCGCCGCATCGCTGCTTCCGCCACCGAGTCCGGCGCCGTGCGGAATACGTTTCGCTAGGGTGATCTGCACCGCCGGATCCAGCCCACACGAACCGCAGAAGAGGTGCGCCGCCTGCACCACGAGATTGCTTTCGTCCGTGGGGAGCGAAGGGTCGTCGCAGGCAAACTGCAGCGCGCCTTCCTCCCGCGCCGTGATCTCCAGCGTGTCGTAGAGCGAGATCGGACAGACCAAACTTTCCAGCTCGTGGAATCCGTCCTCTCGCCGGCCGAGGACTTCCAAGGTGAGGTTGATCTTCGCTGGCGCGAGAAACTCCATCGCCAGGATCAGTCGTGCGAACAGCGCACCCTAATGCTTCATGTCGAGGATGCTCGTCCGATCCGAACGCGTGCGATGATTCTGCAGACCGGTCGCGCCGTTGGGATCAAAGTTGCCTGTCGTCGGATTGCGGTTTGCGGGACCCTTGACGATGCTCACCACGGAACCATCCATATTGATCTCCAGTCCGAGCTCCTTTTTGACTTCGGAGATGGGAATGGCTTCGGACCAACTGATCGCCCAATGGAAAGTGTTCCGGCGGACGCTGTCCGGCTCCAATCTCACGGAGGTGACGGAATACTTATCGGCGAGGCCGCGTTCGGCGAGACTCTGCTGAGCGAGCGTGAGCGCCTGCGCGATCGGCAGTGTCGGCGCCGCTTGGGCAAAGGAACCGGCAAGAAGAATGGCAATGGTCAGCAGAAGTTTCATGCGTGGCGCTGTTTCTTGATTGCTTCCCGCACTTCGTCAAGCGTGCCGGCTGATCCGAGCTTGGCGTTCTTCCGCGCGATGAAGTCCGCGTATTCCTGGATGAAGACGATTCCCGGTGGACGGAAATCGAATTCGCCCGGCTTATCGCGGAAGAATTCGCGATGGACGCGGGTCCAGACGAGGCGCCCGTCGGTATCGATGTTCACTTTGGTCACGCCCAGTCTTGCCGCCGGCAGATACTCGTCTTCGTTCACACCACAAGCACTCGGATCCAACGTTCCGCCCGCGGCGTTGATCCGCGCGACTTCCTCCTTCGGCACGCTGGAGCTGCCGTGCATCACGATCGGCACCGGAGGCAAACCCGCGGCGGCAATCTTGTCCCGGATTGCCTCGATCACATTGAAGTGCAGCGACTGCTGGCCCTTGAATTTATAAGCTCCGTGACTGGTCCCGATGGCTGCAGCGAGCGCGTCGCAGCCGCTCCGCTGGATGAACTCCACGACTTCTTCCGGATTGGTCAGGCATTCGTTCCCCTCCTCCACCACGATGTCTTCCTCCACTCCGCCGAGCTTCCCGAGCTCGGCCTCGACACTGATTCCCCTCGCGTGCGCCCGATCGACGACCCGTTTGGTGATCGCCACATTCTCGTCAAATGCGTCGTGCGAAGCATCGATCATCACCGAGGAATAAAAGCCGGAGTCGATACAGTCGTAACAGGTCGCTTCATCCCCGTGGTCGAGATGCACCGCGAAGACGGCATCCGGAAAGATCTCGCTGGCGGAGCGGATGATCGCCTCCAGCATGCGTTTGTCCGTGTATTTGCGGGCGCCCTTGGAGACCTGAATGATGAACGGCGCCTTGCTGTCGATGCAGCCTCTGAACAGCCCCATGGTCTGCTCGGCGTTGTTGATGTTGTAGGCTCCAATCGCGAACTTTCCGTAGGCGACTTTGTAGAGCTCCGCAGTGGTGACGATCATGCGTGGGGTTTACCAGAGGCGCGGGGCGCCACAAGAAACAAACATGCGCCGGCGCTTCTCCCTACTCCTACGCCCGCGCCGCCAGAACCCCGCCGAGGATGATCAACACTGCGGCCAGGATTAACTTCGGCGCGTTCACCGTCCGCCACTCAGCCAGTGCAAACAGCCCGATCAGCACGGTGACCAAGGTGTTTAGATTATAGAGCGGAACGAGCTGACTGATCTGCCCGCCGTACCGTCGGAGCGCAATCGAGACACAGCCAATTGCCGTCGCCCAAAACACCGCGAAGAGAGCCGTGTAAAGCAACCCTGGAGTCGTCCAGAGCGCCTCCCGTTCCCCGAGGATGAATGCGCCGCCGACTAACGCCGTCGTCAATCCGACGCCGATCAGAAACGGTCCAGTCCCAATCCCAGCCGCCCCGCCAAGCTTCTGGAAGATCGCGGGAAACCCAAGCAAAAGCCCTGGCACAATCCCGCCGAGAAAAATCGCGAACTGTTTGGTCGTCATAGGAAAACATTCATGGCTGCCCGACGCCGAGCGGCCGGCAAAAGCGCCGCCAGCAATCACCACATCCGCTTCCTTTTGCAAGAACCGGAAGCACACACCGCCCGGAACTTCCGCAGGCGCCCCACGCCTCACAAGGCACCGTTGTTCCCAGCAAACTCGCGTCACTTTCCACAGGCGACGCTGGCGCGGCCCGGGTTTTACCGGCAGACTCGGCAGGTGAAAGTCGCCGTCTTTAGCACCAAGCCGTATGATCAGCGCTTCCTGACCGAGGCAAACCTGTCGGGAGCACATGAATTGGTCTTCCTGGAGAATCGGCTGAACGAACGCAGTGCGACCCTCGCGGCAGGTTGCAGCGCAGTGTGCGCTTTTGTGAATGACGAACTCAATGCGCCGTCGTTGCAGGTGCTCGCCGACTGCGGGGTGCGTCTGGTGGCTTTGCGCTGCGCCGGGTTCAATCAGGTCGATCTGAAGGCCGCGGAAGCTCATTGCATCAGCGTGCGGCGGGTCCCTGCGTATTCTCCGCACGCGGTGGCAGAGTTTACCCTGGGGTTAATCCTGACCCTGAACCGAAAATATCACCGAGCCTTTAACCGCGTCCGGGAAGGAAACTTCGGAATCGATGGATTGCTCGGGTTTGACTTGCACGGGAAAACTGTCGGGTTGGTGGGCACCGGGAAGATCGGATTGCTGACGGCAAAGCCGCTGGCAGCAATGGGCTGCGAACTGCTCGGCTTCGATCCATTTCCGAACGACGAGTTTCGCGCCATGGGCGGAACTTACGTATCGCTGGATGAACTTTTCCAGCGAGCGGACATCATCAGCCTGCACTTGCCGCTAACGCCCGCTTCCTTTCACCTGATCAATACAGCCACGCTGGCTCGGATGAGACGCGGCGTGATGATCATCAACACGAGTCGCGGGGCGTTGATCGATGCGGTTGCTGTAGTGGAAGCACTGAAGTCAGGTCACGTTGGCTATCTTGGATTGGACGTCTATGAACAGGAGGCGGACATCTTCTATGAGGATCTTTCAGGCGAGATCATCCAGGATGATGTGTTGCAGCGCTTGCTAACTTTCCCAAACGTCTTGATCACTTCCCACCAGGCTTATTTTACCGATACTGCCTTGCGGAATATTGCAGAGACTACTGTTCGCAACTTGGACGACTTCGAGCACGGGCGCGGAACTGGTAATGAGGTGAAAGTGACCTAATCAGGAAGTCAGGTGTTGCAACTGATATTGCACTGCATTCAGGAGGAAAGGTTCCCTTTTCGCCGCATTAGTTCTTCGATTTCTTCCGGATCCAGAGGAATGTCAGCCATCAGGTCGAGCGGCCCATTTTCAGTTACGAGGATGTCATTCTCGAGTCGAACGGCCAGTCCTTCCTCCTTGATATAGATCCCGGGTTCCACTGTGAGCACCGAACCCGGCTGCATTGGGCCGGTGGTAAAGCCAACGTCGTGAACATCGAGGCCCAGTGGATGCCCAATTCCGTGCATGAAGTATTGCTTCACCGCCGGATGATCAGGCTTTTGTTTCCTGATCTGTGACATCTTGAGCAGTCCAAGGTCCACCAACTCCTTCTCCATCAATGCTTCACATTCCTTCTGCCATTCCTTCGGCAGCTTGCCGGGAACCGCCAGCTGCATTCCCGCGCGCAGCACTCGCAGCACCGCCAGATAAACCTGTCGCTGGCGGCGGGAGAAACGGCCGCTGACCGGAATGGTGCGAGTTAGATCAGACATATAGTTTGCGCGGCTCGCTGCCACATCGAGCAGGAGCAAGTCTCCCTTTCGGCACACCTGATCGTTGCTCACATAATGCAGCACACAGGCGTTTGCCCCGCTCGCGATAATCGGTCCGTAAGCAAAACCGCCACCGCCCCGGATGAACTCGTGGGCGAACTCTGCTTCAATCTCCAACTCGCCGATCCCCGGCCGGACAAACCTTAACACTCGTCGGAACCCTTTCTCCGTCAGGGCTGCAGCCTCGCGGATGAGCTGGATCTCCGCCGGCGCTTTCACCATCCGGAGCTGATGCATCAGCCGGGCGAGGCGTTGGTAGTCATGCAGCGGAAACTGTTCCTGCACCTGACGCACAAAGCGTCCGTCGCGCGTCTCAACCTCGGTGCTCGCGCGTTTGTGTTCGTTCGAGTTTAGATAGACATGTTCGCATTCGCACATCAGCTGGCGGAATACGCGGGGAAAGGCGGAGAGCCATTGCACGTTCTCGACCCCGGTTTGCTGGCGCGCCTGATCCCTGGTTAGTTTGCGACCTTCCCAGATCGCGATTTCCTCGCTGGTCTCACGGAGGAAAAGGATCTCCCGCTGCTTCTCGTCGGCAGCGTCAGGATAAAGCAGGAGGACCGTTTCTTCCTGATCGACTCCGGAGAGGTAGAAGAGGTCTGTGTTCTGGATGAAGAGCAAGGTGCCATCGGCATTGGTCGGGAGAATGTCGTTGGCATTCAATACTGCCAGTGAGTTTGGCAGGAGCAGCGGCGCCAACCGCCGGCGGTTTTCGATGAAAAGCTGCGGTCGAATGGGAGCGTATCGCATGGCGGGGATTGTATGGGTGCTCGCGCTCACGGCCAAGCGCGACTCTTCCGGCGACCGGGCCGCGGAGGAAATGCAACGGCCGCCTCAAAGCGCTCGACGGCTCTTCAGTTTCTATCCCGCGGC
>DASVRR010000224.1:0-1500 GCA_036388515.1 Chthoniobacteraceae bacterium
AGCCCATCGCGTCGCCGCAGCGGCCGAAGCCGACCTGGACTTCATCGAGAAAAAATAACAGATCGTGCTTCTTGCAGACGTCCGAAATGGCGCGCAGGAATTCCGGATCGGCACAATTCACACCGCCCTCGCCTTGGATAGGTTCGACCAGGATGGCCGCGGTTTCCGGCCGGATCGAAGCCTCGAGCGCAGCGATGTCATTGAACGGCAGATAGCGGAATCCTGGTAGCAAGGGATCAAATCCTTCCTGGATTTTCTTCTGCCCAGTCGCGGACATCGCACCAAGCGTGCGGCCGTGGAACGACTGCAAAAATGTCAGCACCTCGAAACGCTGCGAGCCATCCGGCTGCGGCCGCTTCAGACCAAAGCGGCGGGCCGTCTTGATCAAGCCGTCGTTGGCTTCCGCGCCGGAGTTGGAAAAGAAGATTTTCCCCGGCAGCCGGATGTGGTGGTTGTTGATTTCCTCAGCCAGCTCGGCCTGCAGCGGAGATTGATAGAGATTGGAAACATGCATCAGCTCGCCGGCCTGGTGGCGGATCGCCTCGACCAGTCGCGGATGGCAATGGCCCAGCGAACAGACGGCAATGCCCATGCAAAAATCCAGATAGCTTTTGCCGGCTTCGTCCCACAAGCGGCAGCCGGCGCCTCGCACCGGGACCAGCGGAAACCGCCCGTAAGTGGGAAGAACATGTTGTGCATACAATTCGGGAGTCGTCATGATTCGCGGGGAAGGGGCGGAGGCTATCTTGATTCCGCGGAATGGCAAAGCTGGAATTTCAAGGCCCCGGAGCGGCTGGAGCGTTAGCCGATGAGCTGGTCTGGCAGCTCCACCACCCGGTCCGCGAGGGTGACAAACACCCGGTCCCCGGCCGCCGGCGAAACGGCTGCGCCGCCGGTGAAACTGCCGAAAGTCGGCAGTATTAGCGTGCGTTGGCGCAGGAAAAAACAGGGCAGCCGCAGCGAGCTGCGCTTGCCGTCCGGGATTTTCACGACGGGATGGAGGTGGCCGCAAAGGTGCAAACGCTCGCCGCTGGCGTCCGCCGGATCATGGATGACGCGCAGGCCATCCGCCAGATCGAGCCACGGCGCCGCCTGGAGCGAGTTGGGAATCCGCGGGAGCTTGGCATCATGATTGCCGAGCACGAGCGTGACCGGAGCGATTAGTTTTTCGCGGAAGCAAGCCAGCGCCGCCTCCAAATCCGGCGTGACGCCGACGGGCGCGTGGAAGAGATCGCCCGCGATAACGAGGTGCGAGGCACTCCATCTCTGGCAAAGGTCTAGCAGCCTGGCGAGGTCGCGGGCGGTGTCGCCTTCAGGAACCGGCAGCCCGCGGGCGCGGAACGTCGCGGATTTGCCCAGATGCAAGTCCGCCACGACGAGTGTGCGGCTGGATGTTAGGAAAACCGCGCCCTCGGGGAGCAGCGTGAAGGACGGGTCGTTGGCAAACGGCTGCATGGAGAAAAAAGCTCACGCCCGGCTGGCGGACCGGAATTTACCGCC